>QWPJ01000226.1 GCA_003671195.1 Planctomycetota bacterium | reverse complement strand
CTTGACTGCGCCATCGATGAAATCTTGATCAAAGGTCCGACGGGCTTTCTTTTCATTGGTTGACATTGGACTTCCTCCGGCTTGAGTTTAGGGTTCGCCGCCGGTGTCCGCCAGTCCTGGGCTATCGCAAGGAAACGAGGGATTTGCTCGTGTGAAGTCTTGAGTTTTGACCTCGACGACCTGGAAAGAACACTGAAAAACAGCGAAACGCGTGAAACGAGACAATCAATCCCTGTCAAGAAAATGCGTTATTCCTTATGATTCTTGATTGCAAAATAGGCTTCTCTGTTATCAAACGTCAAAACGGCTCGTATGAAAAACATTCGAAACTTCTGCATTATCGCTCACATCGATCACGGCAAGTCGACATTGGCGGATCGATTGATACAGGCTTGCGGAGGTGTCAATCAGCGTGAGTTCCATGATCAGATGCTCGATTCGATGGACATCGAACGCGAGCGAGGAATCACGATCAAGAGCAACTCCATCACGTTGTCCTATCGCGCAGCAGATGGACAAGACTATCAGTTGAACCTCATCGACACGCCTGGTCACGTTGACTTTTCTCACGAAGTGAGGCGTTCCTTAATGGCCTGCGACGGAGCACTTATTGTTGTGGATGCATCTCAGGGCGTTGAGGCGCAGACTGTGGCCAATCTCTACCTTGCGCTGGAATACAACCTCACCTTGTTGCCCGTGATCAACAAGATCGATTTGCCTGCGGCTGACGTCGACAAAGTCCGCGAAGAGATCGATGCAGATTTGGGGCTTGATCCGTTCGTTGCGATCCCGGTTTCTGCAAAAACTGGACTTGGGATTGGTGAGTTGCTCGAGGGTATCGTATCGCATTTACCCTGCCCGAAGGGCGATCCTCAAGCACCGCTCAAGGCCTTGGTATTCGACGCATACTTTGATACCTATCGCGGCGTTATCCTTCAAGTACGCGTCGTCGAAGGAACGCTAATGAGTGGCGAGACGATCCACTTTATGCACGCCGGCCGCGACTATAAAGTCGACGAGCTGGGTTACAACCAAATTAAGCTGATTCCCAGAAAACAGCTTAGTGTTGGTGAAGTGGGTTACGTCGTTGCAGGCGTCAAAAGCGTCAAGGATATAGAGATTGGTGACACGCTGACCCATTTGGAACGACAAGCGGCTGAACCGATCGCCGGTTACAAGAAAGCTAAGCAAGTGGTGTTTTCGTCGATCTATCCTATGAGTACCGACGAGTATCCAGAACTGACCAAGGCGCTGGAGAAACTGGCGATCAATGATGCGGCACTAACTTTCGAAAAAGATAGCTCGGTAGCTTTGGGGTTTGGTTTTCGTTGCGGCTTTTTAGGATTGCTGCACCTAGATGTCATTCAAGAGCGATTGCAACGCGAGTTCGATTTGGGACTTGTCATCTCGGCTCCGTCGGTCAAGTACAAGATCGAATTGAAGGACGGGACGACGGTTGATGTTGACAATCCAAGTAATTGGCCTGATCCGATGTCGATTCAGTCGACCACCGAGCCTTTTATCAAAGCATCTATTCTCATTCCCGAAGGATACGTTGGGCCAGTCATGGAGCTTTGTCGGGAGCATCGTTCGGACAGCCAGACCATGAACTATCTGTCGGCCGGTAGAATTGAAGTGTCAAGCGAGATGCCGCTGGGTGAAGTGCTATTCGAATTCTACGGTAAACTCAAGATGATGACCCGCGGGTATGGTTCGTTCGATTACGTCCCAATTGAATATCGCGCTACGGATATTGTGAAGGTAGATATTCTGGTCAATCACGAGCCGGTCGATGCTTTGTCCTATCTTGTTCACCGCGATAAGGCGCGAACCCGTGCGTTGCACTATTGTGAACAATTGGCCGAAGCGATCCCCCGCCATCAGTTCAAGATTCCGATTCAGGGTGCCATCGGTGGCGAAATCATCGCACGTGCTACAATTCAGCCTTATCGCAAAGACGTGACAGAAAAATTATACGGTGGTGACGTGACCCGCAAGAATAAGTTGCTTGACAAGCAGAAAAAAGGCAAAGCTAAAATGAAGCAATTCGGCAGCGTCAATATTCCGCAAAAAGCGTTCATCTCCGTACTTCGATCCGATAACGACTAAGCCATCGTAGCCGAAAAAGTCAGCATGTCGCGATAGCCCAGGACTGGCGGACACCGGCGCAACGGCATTTGACATCGAGTATTTTGCTTTCAAAAAGAAGCAATTAACGGATATCCGACCGGTTCCGCTCAAGACCCGCTGGCTCACCCCAGCGGGTCTTTGCGTTTCTATCCAATAAAATCAAAGGGATTGCGAACTATCGGTTCGAACCGATATTCCCTAAATACTCTCGCGTACTCTGCCTGCCCGTGTTTGCTTTTGTTACCGGTTGAGGTACAAATTACGGAAACCAGAGAAAGGTTTGCGTGATTAGCGGAAGGGTTGCCTCAAAGTGAAGCTTAAGGATGAATTACTCAAAATCGTTGTGCGTCTTGATCAAGCAGGAATCGATTACGCCCTATGTGGTGGGCTGGCCGTTGCGGTCCATGGTCATCCACGCATGACGAAGGATATCGATATCCTGATACGTCCAGAGTCACTTGAGGCCGCCAAAGCCGCATTGGCTGATATTGCGTATGACCTTGAATCAGGTCTTTTTCGTTTCAATCCGAACACCGACCAAGAAAGTCAAATGTATCGGGTTTCACGCGCAGAGGACCATCACTTAATGACATTGGATTTGATGCTTGTTGCACCTGTATTCGAACCGGTGTGGAATGACCGAGAAACGGTCTCGCTTGGTGGGATTGCGATCAAGGTTGTCTCAAAAAAAGGACTTATTACAATGAAGAACGTTGCTGGAAGACCACAAGATATTGCCGATATTGATGCCTTGCGACGGCTGGATGGTGAATAATGAACATTAAACAAGACACCCATGCCGAAAGTTTGAAATCACGATCACGAGGTACTAGCCGAGATATGTCTCCTGATGCAATCAATCGTCGACTCGATATCGTTGATGAACTTCGTGAGTTTGCACTTGAACTTCGTGATTCGACGCGGCATGGGCCTATCGAAAAGCCCGTTATGACGGCTGCAAATTCTGATAATCAGCACCAAAAACCGTTGCGTTAGTAGAACTCCGGCGCTGAAAAAACTCGCGGACTGTCCCCGAGTTTTCTGTGACCCTATTGTGCACTTTTGCGTCCGAGAACTCGGGAATCATCGTGTCTGCAACAAGCCTAACCACTCCTAGGCTCTCAACCAATCGAGAGCGGCATGAATGTTACCATTTTTTCATCCTTCGCCAGCTGCCTCCAAAACATAGCAAGGTTGCGAGTCTAGGGCGCCGCCTCCATAGACTTGGTCACCGCAAGGTGACCATTCCGCTCAAGACCCGTTGGTTCACCATCGTTGGCATGGGTACTCTCAACTTTGCCTCGCTTGGAAGGCTACACGGGATACAACCGCTCTCAAGGTACTACTTGGAAACGTCCGGTGGTCTGAAAGTGGTGATCAAATGACGCAATCGTTCCTATACCTAAGTCGACTGCGACCACATGCGAAGTGCAGTCGGTAAAACTCAATCCCGCTGACGAGAGCCTTTCAAACAGCAACCAACTTCGATGGAACTGATCCTCGGATAGCTTATGCAAAATAGCGGTAGATCCAACGATCACTAAAGTTCCAAACTCCATCGCTTTGGAACGCTCGCCTCGCATCAACAGAAGAGTCAAGGTCTCGTCAACGACATAGTCGCTTGTAACAATCGGTTGTGCGACCGAGTCAAACCACTTCACTGTCCTTTGGTGGTTCGGATCTTTAGGCACAAGAAGCGAGTACCATACTCCGGTGTCAACGAAGATCATACTCACCCCCCATAGAGGAGCTTGTCGTGATCGGCACCTGAAAAACCATCATCATCGATGTCGCTCTCCGACGCCAAAGAGGCAATACGGTGAACCTCCCGCTTGAGCTGTTCCAAACTGTCCTCTTTCACAACTTTCGCGATAGGACCTTCCATGGGCGTTATAAGGACTTGAGTTCCCTCTGGCAGTTCAGAGTTTTCAAAGCGAATCATTCCGTTGTGAACTGTGCCTTTGATAACCACCGCAGAACTCCTGGTTTCGATCGAGAAACTTCCTCGAGGACATTCTAAGCCGGTCTAGCCAAAAAGTCACTTGATTTGCCCTAGGTAAGCAGGGCGGATAGGCATGATCCTTCGTAACGATCACAACCACTACCTTCCCCCCTGTTAACTCACGAGTTCGAACCCGCATTTCCAAAACGGGACCGAACGGGCCTCGAACTCCGTAAGTCATTTCCCTACTGCACTTTACGATTTACCGACAAAGAGGGCAGTAGTTCAACTTCCCATCCTTAACATACAGGCTCCAGCCACCAAACCGACCTCCTTGGCAAAGGATCACCCCTTGAGCCCCTTCTTTTCGAATCTCCAGCTCTGCTTGAATCGTATGCGACTTGTTTTTCACGTTGATGAAAACGTTGTCCATCATCCCGGTCATATCCGACAGCAGTCATTTGGAGATTCAAAAAACGATCCTTCGGAGCTTATGCACTTCGGGTACTCGGAACCCTTGCTTTGCTCGGGGTGCTCGTTGGCTTGTTGCTTCCTGCGGTCCCTTCGGCGCGCGAAGCTGCCAGGCGGATGGCGTGCGCCGTCAACTTAAGGACCTTGGGACTATCCCTTTTGAGTGTCGACGGGAGAATCATGAAACTTAAGAATCCTCTTCCGCACAACGATTCGCTGGTCGATGGTGGGCCTGAGGTCAGGATCTAGATGCCTTGGTCCGCTGCAACGGCTTACCCAAGAAAGCCACTTAGAATGCCGGCCAAAAAACTAAACAACAAACGCTTGATTGAGGTCTAGTTTGCTCTCGTTAAAACTATTCAACCTAATTTGCCCCTTCCCAAAATTGGCAGACACTGAATCGCACGATGTCATGATAGACTTAGGCATCAATTCGGGGATTCAGTTGGAAATCTGAGTTGACTTGATTTCAGATCGCCGCTCGCCAAGTGCCACGTACTTCACCGTACGGATACGAAGTGAGACACTTTTGCTCCAGACGGGGCATTGATAGCAGACACCCATTCTCCGAGGCGAATCATGGCCGTCGATCCCGAACGAGCGAAAACCCTGTTCTTGAACGCAGCGGAAATAGCCGACCCGGCCCAGCGTACCGCATTTCTCGATCGCGAATCTGGCGGCGACGCCGAACTGCGGCAGCGGGTCGAGGCCCTGCTGGCCGCAGACAGCCCGGGTGGCTCAACGTCGGCAAGCAACTCGCCAGGCACGTTCGTTTCGATCTTGCACGAGACGATGGATCCGAGCGTTGCGAACGAGTCGAACACTCATCCGCCGTCCGAACTGGCGACCGCGCAATACCTTCCCGAATCCGCCGACGACGACGACTCCACCTTCGTGGGTAAATCACCCGAGGACCGCAACACCCGCTTCGTCGAAGGTCAGGTCATCGCAGGCCGGTATACGCTGCTCGAAGCCATAGGCCAAGGCGGCATGGGCTCGGTCTACCGTGCTAGCCAAAGTCAGCCGGTCAAGCGCCAGGTGGCGCTCAAGCTGATCAAGACCGGCTTGAAATCGCGAGACGTACTAGCACGCTTCGACGCCGAGCGCCAGGCCCTGGCCATGATGGACCACCCGAACATCGCCCGCATTTACGATGGCGGTGTCACCGAAGCCGGCCAACCGTTCTTCGTCATGGAACTTGTCGACGGCGTACCGCTGACCGAGTATTGCGACCGGAAACGAATGGTGATCAAAGATCGACTCGAATTGTTCGTCGCCGTATGTCATGCCGTCCAGCACGCCCACCAGAAGGGGATTATTCACCGCGACTTAAAACCCTCCAACGTCCTTGTTACGGAGGTCGACGGCCGGCCCACCCCCAAGGTCATCGACTTTGGGGTCGCTAAAGCCACCGAGCAGAAGCTGACAGACATGACCTTCGCCGACACCGGCGTCATCGTGGGCACGCCGACGTACATGAGCCCGGAGCAGGCCGATCCGTCTTCGATGGATATCGACACGCGGACGGACGTCTATGCCCTGGGCGTGATGCTGTACGAGCTGCTCGTCGGCTCGCCGCCGCTGGATGCCCGGGATTTCAAACGCGGCGCTCTGCTTGAGATGCTCCGCATGGTGCGTGAGGTCGACCCGCCGCGGCCGAGTACGAAGCTGAGCGGTTCCGACACCTTGCCCAACCTCGCGGCCAACCGCAACATCGAACCGGCTAAACTCTCGAAGCTGCTTCAGGGCGAGCTCGACTGGGTCGTCATGAAAGCTCTCGAAAAGGACCGCAACCGCCGTTACGATACAGCCAACGGCCTCGCCGCGGACATTCAGCACTACCTAGCCGATGAGATGGTCGAGGCCCGTCCACCGAGTCGCGGCTATCGACTCAGAAAGTTCGTCAAGCGGAACAAGGTGCAGGTGATTGCGGGGGCTCTTGTCATTTGGGCTCTTTTGGCAGGAATGGCCGGAACGACCTGGCAGGCGATACGGGCCGAACGGGCGCGGGCCGAAGCAACGGAGAACGCCGATACAGCGATTCAAGTCGCCAACGATCTTAGTTCTTTCGCGGACAAAATTGCCTTCTTCGGCCTCCAGGCAACCATTTCCGATACCGAGCGAAAAAGGGTGATTGATTCGAACCTCGTGAGCTACAAACGCCTTCTCGAGCTGCAACCGGAGAATGGCGAGATTCAAGCCAGTGTCGGCCGGATGCATCGCTATCGTGCCAATCTTTGCCGAGGGCTCAATGAAACGGCAGAAGCCGAAAAATCCTACACTGAAGCACTGGGGTATTACTCCACTCTCGCGCTGAAGTACCCGGAGGATAAACGATTCAAGCAGAGCCACGCAGAGATTGCCAGAGACTTCGCCATGCTCCTGAAGCGAATCGGTCGGCTCAAACAGGCCAGTTCGCTCCTCGAGGATTCGGTTCGAGAATACGAGAAGTTGCAGATCGCAGAGAGCAGCAGTACGGACATCCAGCGAGTCCAAGCGAACATCCTGATCGATCAAGCGGATTTGGAATATGAGCTTGGTCGTTTCGTGGATTCGGAGCAAACGGCGCGAAAGGCCATCGCAATCTATGTCCGGCTGATCGATACACCAAGGAGTCACCCCGATGTACTCGAACCGCTCTTCCAAAGCATGGCGGAAAATCGGCTGGCAATGTGCCTTCGCGAACAAGGTAGAATCGACGAGGCTTTGGTCGCCCATTCCGAGGCAGTCGGACGCTCAATGGCATTGATCAAGACCAACCCTTCTCGCGATTTCTTGGCCTTCTCCTACCGCAACCGCGCCGAGCGGGCTTTCACTCTTTCGCGAATTCCCGACCAGCGTCAAACGGCGTGGGACGAATTCAGCGAATCGATCGCGGGGTGTGCGAAATTGAGCAAGCAATTTTCAGACTTCTCGTTCTACCGACACTGGCAAGGCCGAAGCACGCTTTGGCGAGCAAGCCTCAACTTACTGATGAACCGGAAGGACGACGCGGTCAAAGATCTTGCGAGCGCCGCCGACATTCTTGGGGACCTGATGGAGAGTAACCCAACGATTGTCGAATACCGGCTGGATGCCGGCCTGACGAGCCTCGCGCAAGCAGAGCTTGCTTCGACTCCGGAAGAGGCGAAGCCGTTCTACCAGAAAGCCAGGGAGGCGATCGAAGAATGCGTGGCCCGGAATCCCGAAAGCGAAAACTGCCGCAAAGCACTGGACCAATTGAACCGACCGCCGAACAAACCTTGAGCGGCGACCGGCAATCTCAGCGACAAAAGACCTTCGGCGACCCGCAGGGAACCGCCTTAGGCTGTTCCGACGCCGGTTCCGAGGCCGCCACTTAACTTTTCCGTTTCAATCCTCGCGACTTGGTACCCGCGACTCAAGCCCGGTTCACCGGCATCCAAAATGTCGATGAGTTCCTTGAGCTTGTCTTTCCCGAGAAGATGGAGAATACCCTTCAACTCACGGGTGACGTGCAAGATGGCTTCAGCCGTTTCCATATTTGGGTCCATGAGACCCGAAATGTTGTCCTGAGTCTGCACTTCCAATGTCCCGGTACTGTCTCCAGGTAAACCTGATTTCCTGTTTTTCGCTGCCATGTCGTGAATCTCCTGGTGGGGTCGAAAGAAAACATTTCCACTGTATCACGCTTTATCCCGATGCGCTAACCTTTTTTAGGTTCTTTAGCGATTTCTATGTTTTCACCGCGTGGAGTCGTACAGGGCGATCTTTGGGGGCGACGGACTGGAAGTCCGTCGTACAGCCCGTACGACGGACTTCCAGTCCGTCGGGCAAGGCGTACAGCCCGTACGACGGACTTCCAGTCCGTCGTACAAGGCGATCAAAACGTAAACACGCTGCTAAGCCTCAAGCAACCGCCTTTCTGCGTGTGCAAACATCGGATTCGACCAAGGTCTCCATCGAGATCAAACTCCCCGAAGCAGGCGAGAGGCTTGAGGCGATAGGCGTGAGGGAACAGCCGCTTACCACTCTCCACTTACCACTTACCCCATATGCCGCCCTCCGGGCGTTTAGACGTGTTGGGTGTGCGTCTAAGTTCGGCGGCTTACGCACGCCGGCAGTTCTTGTGCCGCCCTCCGGACTAAATCCAAACAGCCGGATCTTTTGCAAAATCCACTACCGAGCGGGATCTCTACGCGAAATCCACTACGTGCGGGCTCGGAGGCCCACACTACTTTTGCTGTGGGCTATTCGGATGCCCGGACGCTGCGGTTATTGGTTTGCTTCGCTGTTGGCTCTAAGCCCGGAGGGCTGGTACATCCTCTGCCGGGGTCGAAGGCCCCGGTTGCAGGTGCAAAGTAAAATCCGAGAGGCCCGGAGGGCCGACACACAGGATTTACTACGCCACTCATGGTTATGCCTCAGGGTGATGTGTCAGCCCTCCGGGCTTTGCGCTTGATGGATGCCCGGACCGGTGGTTACCACCACCGGCAGAGGTTGTGTCAGCCCTCCGGGCTTGATGAATGCCAATCTGTGTGGATCGATCTGTCTGTATTGTATTAGTGGCCATGTGTGGCCATTACAGCCAAGCAGCCTTACGCGCGGTCGGCCCCCTCAGCCCCCCCGCCCCTTACTCCCCCGGCCAAAGCCCCGGTGGAGAAGGGGGGCCAAGCGGTTGGATGGAGCGGACGTGAGGTGTGAGGTGTGAGAGGAGCAGCTAGAGTCTTGGATCGACGGGTTCACTCTCCAATGCCAAAACCCCAAACACACACTCGTGCACCTTGCGCAGCGGGTCTCGCTTGACAAACCGCTCCAATCCCTCCAAGCCGAGGGAAAACTCTCGTATCGCAAGCGATCGCTTACGCCCTAAACCCCGTTTTCGAAGTCTCGTCAAGTTCTCCTCGGTATCGTAATCCGGACCATAAATGATCCTTAAATACTCTTTGCCCCGACACTTCATCGCCGGTTGGACTAGTCCACTCTTGCTCCTGGCTATCCAACACAAGGGCTTAACCACCATCCCCTCAGCCCCCAAAGATGTCTTAGCCATCCACCATTGGATCCCCTCCTGAATACTCTCGCTACTCGAAACATCCACTTCTAGATACTCTGTCGCCAACAGAACCTGGGAGTCTGCTTCACACAACAACCGAAGCTTATCCATGTGCCAACAATGGTCCTTGTCCGTATGCACTCGACCCTCGGTAGCCAGCAGATGAAACGGTGCTAGTTTCCAGTCTTCCAACGACTCGACCTGCCAACAGTAACGCCGATATGCTTCCACAAATCGGTCGATGGATTTTCGCCGATTCTCGAATCGTCCTTCGACATCCTCAATCAAAGCCAGTTGCTCGGGATCCCCAATCCGTAATCTAGCTTGGGCGAGCGATCCGAGTACCGGATCTAGGTTCATCCGCCCTGCGGCTCCGACCGCAGCATACTGAGTTTTTAACAACTCCAACGCTTTGGCCGACCAAGGCATCAGTTCGCAATCCAAACAGACCCAGTCGGTCGAGAACTCTTCCCAAAAACCGCTGCGATTGCAAGCTTCTCGCAATCTGTCGATCAGTTCGCGCTCGATTTGAATATCCGGATGAAATCGCCGACCGGTTCGTGTATAAATCACGCCCGTTCCGCCATCCTCGATCCCGAATCGATCCAAAGCTGCCTGCTGATCCTTGCACAAGACCACGACTGCCCTGGACCCCATGTGCTTTTCCTCGCACACGACACTTTGGACTCCCTGTGCGCGATAATACTCAAACGCTTCTTGAGGATGTTCCAGAAGCCCCGGTTGAGACGATGTTTCGCTCGGTGACATCGTTGGAGGTAGATAAATCAACCAGCGCGGATCCACAGCAAAGCGACTGAGCGTCTCAATAGCTGCAATGCCATTCTCCTCGCGAATCGTCACATTGGAAATCAAACCCGTGTTGATCACCCGTTTGCCCAACACATCTTCGATATCCAGAAGATTATCACATTGCTGCTGGGCCGTCAGCGAATCGGCTTCGACAAGAAACGGTCTGCTTGGCTCGCAGTAAACTCGACGCGCCGGTACCGATACGAACTCATGCTCGGGATACCTGAGTGCTGTCAGCGCCCCTCCAAACACACATCCCGTGTCCACGTTCACGGTGCGATTGAGCCACTCGGCTCGTGCAACAGGAGTATGCCCATAGACCACACAAGCCTCCCCGCGATACTCTCTTGCCCAATCCAATCTTATGGGCAAGCCAAATTCGTCGACCTCTCCGGTCGTATCGCCATAGAGACAGAACTCACGCACCCTGCCGCTGGTCCTGCCATGGTACTCTAGCTTCAGCCCGGCATGGGCGACGACCAACTTCCCTGCATCAAACACCAGGTGAGAGACCAAGCCATCGATGAACGACTTGAGCTCCTCCTCCAATCTCCCTCGCGTTGCTTCTGGCAATCTTTCGAAATCCGCAATGGTCTCGGCCAACCCATGCTTGATCTGCACATCGCTACCGTTGAGCTTCTTCAGCAGTTTCGTGTCGTGATTACCCGGCAAACAAAAGGCACTGCCATGATGCGCCATCGTCGCAACCAATCTCAGGACATCGACGCTACGAGGCCCTCGGTCGACGTAGTCCCCGACAAAAATCACTCTGCGCCCCTGAGGATGTTTCGGGACCCGATCCATAAGCAGCTCGGAGTCCAGGGGCTTTTCGCAATCCTCATAGCTGTACCCGAGTTGTTCGAGCAACTCCTCTAGCTCATCACAACAACCATGCAAATCACCGATAATATCAAACGGTCCGGTCTGTGACTTGCGGTTCGTCCACAAAGGGGTTCTAACGATCTGGACCGAATCGACCTCCTCTTGTGTTTTAAGAACGAACGAGTAGCGAAATCCTTCGAGTTTCAGGCGTCCGAGCCCCTTTCGGAGCAATTGCTTTTGCCTATAGATCACATTGGCCCCGAAAGTTCGATCGGGTCTTTGAAGGTTCCGCTCAATACAGATCGAGTCGGGCAGGTTGAAAACGATTCCAACGGCAAAACAGTGATGCTTTTTCGCAAGAGCGATCAGCCCTTTTCGATCCTCGGGGGCCACGTTGGTCGCATCAATGACCGTGAGCAATCCCCGACGAAGTCGAATCTCGACAAGATAATACAGAAGCTTGAATGCATCCGGACTTGCTCCCTGATCGTTCTCGTCGTTCGAGACCCAACCGCGGCATTGATCCGAAGAGATGACTTCGTGGCTCAGAAAATGTCGGCGCGCAAAGGTACTCTTCCCAGCCCCACTAGGCCCGATCAATAGAACCAACGCCAATTCGGGAATCTCAAGTCGCATTCTTTCGGATCCTAATCAACAGGTCATTCAACTGTGCTTCATACGTTGCCAGCTCGGGCAATGAGGTCGATTGGAATTCGGCCTGCAATCGCTGCACGAGTCTCGCGTATTCCGATTGATGGAATTCGACCGAGTCGGACTCCATCGTTCCTTTTTCTTCACCGCTGCATTTGCGATCGATCAGCTCTGAAACATACGCATGTGGGTAGATCTCGTTGAGCTCATCTAGATTCGTTCTGAGTTCTCCGGTACGCATCAAGTGAATCCCAGTCCATAGGACCCGATACACATACAGCAACGGCTTGACACGAGGTGGCGTCTGCTTCGAGTAAAGTTTCCACTGAGTATCGGCAAAGCCTAAGTAGTGATAGGCGTGATATCGCGTGATACATCCAAGTGCAAGCTCCTTGAGCTCCTCGAACTCCGGGGTCGAATGAACCACCAAGGGATACAGATCTCTCGCCCCTCCCCCGCGGACGCTTTTGAGCACGACGACTTGGCAACCGACGACATACAACGTATCAATCACGATGAAAGACTCCTAGTTGCGTAGGAGTGCCCCGATCAGGATCCTCTGAACCGATCCCTTTGTACTCGACTCGGTAGCCATAAAGCGCGGCGATGCGATTCCCCCAAGCTTGAAACTCGGCTCGGGTCCACTCGAAGCGATGGTCCGCGTGGCGGAACTGACCTGCGGGCAAACTTTCCCAAACGCTGTTGTATTCCTTGTTGGGAGTGGTCAGCACCACATGCTTTGGGCAAGCCTGGGTGAACAGGACTTTGGCGAGCGATTCGAGTCTGTTGGGTTCCAAGTGCTCGATGACTTCGACCACAGCCGCCGCATCGAATCCCTGCAAACGACGGTCTTTATAGATCAGCGAACCATGGAGCAGATCGACCCGAGCTCGTTGCCGTTCATCGAAAGCATCAAACCGCAGTCGCTTCCGGGCAATCTCCAAGGATTTGTACGAGACATCCATACCCACGATCCGCTCGAATTGAGAATTCTTGACCAGATCGCGCAAGAGTCGACCTTCGCCACACCCAAGGTCCAAAACGGACTTGGCGCCGCAGGCGACGAGTTCCTCGAGCACAGCCGCGTAGCGCTGCGTGTTGAGCCTTGCGGGCAGCTCAGGATCGGGAGCTCCAGGAGTCTCTTTGTTATCGTCTCTATAGGTGAGGTCTTGCGCAGAGCTGTTCGCCACGTCAGCAAGAGGGGGCTCATCGGGTTCATTCGACGCATCGGCTTCGATCAATCGCTCCAGCGCACTTCGGACCAAGTTCGCTCGACCGCGTAGATAGCGTCGAGCGATCCATTCCTTGTGGGGATGTGATGCAAGCCAACCTTGGCCCCTCTCCAGAAGCTTATCGATTTCCTCTTCGCCAACGAAGTAGTGTTTGTTGTTGTCAAAGGCCGGGATTAGGACATACAGATGCGCGGATAGTACACATGCACCTTACCAAAACTCATCGAGAACGATTGCACCTTGTCGGGGTGCTTGTGAAGCAGGTAGCTGAGTTTGGTTGCCTCAGGCCCGGTGGTCTCAAGTGTCAAAAGCACAGTTCTCACCTCGTGATAGCAGAAGGTCGGGGGCTAGCATTCTTCGCAAAAAGAAATGGGTGTGTTTGGAGCCTTGACGCGAAAGTCAGAAGGCTGCATATAGGCCGGGAGTAGGCTTCGATTAGTTTAGCAGATGTATAGAGCCATTACCCGGAGGTTATCGCCGGAAAACACGCCTTGTCGAGTGCAGCGAAACGAACCGGGCAGTTTTTTTGAGACGAAGCGGCGAGATTCGGAGCGGTTTGGTGGCTATAGTTGTTATCCATGAACATGAAAACACTTCCCGATTTTTGGTTCGAGCCGCTAGCGTGGATCGACGGCCAATGGCATCCTGGCGGGGAAACCGTCACCGTTCGCAATCCCGCCACGGGGGAGAAAATCGCCGAGGTGTCGCGTGCGGATGCCGCCGTCGTCACGCTGGCCATCGAGGGCGCGGTAAAGGCGCAGCGCACGTGGCGCGAAGTGTCTGCCGTAGAGCGCGGTATGGTGTTGAAACGCACCGCCGCACTGCTGTTGGCTCGAAAGGATGAGTTCGCGCGGTTGCTCACCGCCGAGCAGGGCAAGCCTTATTCCCAGGCGGCCGGCGAGGTGGAGTATGCCGCCAGTTTTTTCCAATGGTTCGGCGAGGAGGCGCGGCGCGTCTATGGCCGCATCGCCGCGCATCCCGAGGCGGGGCGCGAGTTTTTCATCGAGCACAAACCAGCCGGCGTAGCAGGTCTCATCACGCCCTGGAACTTTCCCCTGGCGCAGGGCGCCAAGAAGGTCGCCGCCGCACTCGCGGCCGGATGCAGTGCGGTGTGGAAGCCCGCGGAACTCACCCCGCTGATCGCCCTGGCCATCGGGCCTTTAATGCGTCAAGCGGGGCTGCCCGATGGCGTGCTGCAAATCGTGCCTGGGCGTGGATCCGTGGTCGGCGCGTTGCTCGCGGAGCATCCGGCGGTGCGTGTGCTGAGTCTCACCGGTTCGACCGCCACCGGCAGCGCGCTCATGGTCGCCGCCGCGCCGGGCATCAAGCGGCTCTCGCTCGAACTTGGCGGCAATGCGCCTTTCATCGTGCTGCCGGATGCCGATCTGGACTTCGTCGCCGAGCAGCTCATGCGTTTGAAGCTGTTCGTCTCTGGGCAGGTCTGCGTCACCGCCAATCGCGTTTTTGTACACGCCGATGCCGAAGCGGCGCTCGCGGAAAAACTCGCGGAGAAAATCAGAGCCGCACGTCTGGGCAATGGACTCGCCGAGGGCATCGAAGCCGGGCCGCTCATCCATCGCCAGGCCTGCAGGGAGATCGGCGAACTCGTCGAGCAAGCGGTGGCCGCAGGCGCGGAAATCGTCGCCGAAAATCGCAGCTACGAAGGTGATGCGACTCTGCGCGAAGGAAGCTTTTTCCCCCCCACGTTGCTCGTCGGCGTGAACGAATGGCGACCGCTGAAAGCCGAGATTCCTTTCGGCGGCATCAAACACAGTGGCATCGGCGGCGAAGAAGGCCTCCGCGAGTTCCTTGAAACCCAGGTCATCTCCATGCCGAAATCGATCCTCGCATCATGAGACATTTCACGCTGAACGAATACCGTCTAGCGAAAACTCAAGGAGTTCCCGTTTTTTGAATTCCATGACAACGCTAAACGGATCGCCTCGAATCTACTTCCTTTCAAAACCATAACCCGCTGCCCCATGTCGACCCGAGTTCTCATCGATCGATCGCTTGATCATCTTTCCAAATGCTGGAACAGCTTGGTACGGACGGACCTGATTTACAAACTACTGGCTTTTTGCCTCTTCTCTCCGGTTTTTAGCCTATTGTTGGGGTATGCGTTGGCTCTGAGCGGAAACCGAGTCTTAACCGATCTGGACATCGTACATTTCATCGCAGGCCCATTGGGTTTGTTGATCTCGGTTCTTTTAGGTGCGATATGGCTTGGGCTATTGGCCATCGAGCAAGCCTCGTTGTTGGGAGTCTTGGCCGCAGAGAGCCAGGGGAAAAAACTCGGACCGATCCCAGCTTTGCTGTTTGCTATTGCGCACAGCCCGACGATCCTCCAACTCACGGGCCGATTGATCATCAAGACGGCTGCGATTGCTGCCCCTTTTCTGCTGATGGCAGGAGCAATCTACTTTCTGGCTTTGGGGGATCACGATATCAATTTTTATTTGCATGGGTGGCCATTGAAGTTTCGGATCGCAGTCGCATTCGGAATCGCCTTAGCCCTAGGCTTGATCGGTCTGTTGTTGCGATTTCTTTCGTCTTGGTTTTTGGCTCTACCGTTGATTCTTTTCGAACGGATGTCTGCCAAGGAGGCGCTCAGGGTCAGTTCTCAGAAAACACTTGGCAATCGACTCAGGATATTCGGGAGACTAGTGCTTTGGTTGCTCCTGGTCTTGACTGCTCATTTTTTAGTGACCTGGGGGATCGGTCGGATCGCTGCCTGGTTGGTGCCAAACTCCATTGGATCACTTGCCGTGCTGGCAGGTCGCGTCGGCTCGATGTTGGTCATCCTGGCAATCACCAGTATCGCTTTAAATGTTTTGGCTTCGATCAGTTTTGCGATCTTACTGTTTGGATGTTTTCGGGAATTCTGCCCAGAATGGATTCAATCGCTCGGCGCGACGAACTTGGATTCCTATTCAAAGCCTACAGCTAGATATTTGCTAACCAAATCGCGCATGATTTTCGGGGGATTCATCGGGCTTCTCGCCGTGGCATTGATTGGGTTCTGGGCGGTCGAATCCTTGGAACTGACCGACCATACCCAGGTCATGGCGCACCGAGGCTCATCGAAGGCAGCCCCTGAAAATTCGCTTGCTGCGATCCAACAGGCGATCGAAGATCGGTCCGACTGGGTCGAAATAGATGTTCAAGAGACCCTTGATGGCCAAGTCGTCGTGGTGCACGACAGCGACTTGATGAAACTAGCCAAAAGCCCTCGCAAGATTTGGGAGACCACTAGCCAGGAAATCGGGTCCATCGATATCGGCAGCTTATTCGAGCCGAAGTTTTCCAAAGAGCGAGTCCCCAACCTCGAGGAAGTGCTCAATCTCTGCCGGGATCGCATCGGTGTTATCATCGAATTGAAGTACTATGGGCACGACCAACGACTCGAACAGCGGGTCGTCGAGTTGGTCGAACGGACGGGCATGACACGGCAGATCATGATCATGTCGTTGAAACCTGAGGGGATCAGAAAACTCAGAGCCTTACGTCCGACGTGGAAGTGTGGTCTTTTGCTATCGGTAGCCGTCGGAGATCTAAAGACCGTCGAGGCCGATTTTTTGGCCGTTAACGCAAAAATAGCCTCTCGCGCCTTGGTCCAGCAAATCCACTCGGCTGGAAAACAGATCTTTGTTTGGACCGTCGACGAACCTGCAACGATGTCGAGCTTAATGAATCGGGGAGTCGACGGTATTCTGACGAATCGTCCCGAGATTGCCCGAGGGGTCATCGAAAGCCGCGCTCAGATGAGCCTCACCGAGCGACTGCTGACCGAGCTTGCAGCGATGCTGCGGGCGGACAAAAAGCAAATTCCCGAAGAACCCTAGGCCTAAGCAAACAAAAACAGTAGCTTGATCTTCCTGTTGCAAAGAAGACGGTTCCTACCACAGTGGATCGATCGGATCTCGGGCTATGGCGAACCTCATGACAAAGAAAATCCTATTCCTTCACGGTTGGCGCAGCGTCCCGGGCGGGGTCAAATCGACCTACCTCAAGGATCACGGATACGAGGTGATCGCACCAGTCCTTGATGACGAGGACTTTGAGGTCGCGTTAGCGACCGCACAAGCGATGTTCGATCTACACAAGCCCGATGTGATTGTCGGTAGCTCTCGCGGGGGGGCTCTGGCGATGAACATCAAGAGTTCCGATGCGAAGTTGGTTTTGCTATGTCCCGCTTGGAAGAAATGGGGTGATTCCAAGGCGCTCAGGGCAAATTCAGCGATACTCCACAGCCGGGCCGATGAGGTCGTGGCGTTCTCGGATTCCGAGGAATTGGTCGCCTGCAGCGGGCTACCTTCCGAAATCCTCATCGAGATCGGAAACGATCACCGCTTGGCCGACGCTGCTTCGTTGTCCGTCATGCTATGGGTCTGCGATTTGTTCGCATCGGGGCAACAGATCCCAGGTATTGAAGGCCAAAACCCAAGCGATGGGGATGCTAGTTCTCATGAAGAAGCCAGCTATGTCTGCGATGCTTGTGGAGAGGAGATCGTCATCCCGCTGGACCTGACCGAAGGCTCGAGTCAGACTTATGTTGAGGACTGTCCTGTCTGCTGCCGAGCCAACACGATTCACGTACAAATCGATGACCATGGGAACGCCCAAGTCTGGGCGGAACCTGAGCAGGATTACGACTGAGTCCTAAAGTCGGCTAGGACTATCGATCCTAGAGCTAATTTCGAGCCGCTGGGCTCAAGAGTCCGACCATGGCTTGCCCCATGGCCTGCCCAACATCCATGTAGACTTCGGCTTTACCTCCGTAATGACCATTTCCGCTCCCCCCTTGTGCCATCGGATGGGTATAGACGGTCGCCACATTCCCCTTAAACTCGGGATACTTGCCCGCACTTCCATCGACGGCCAGATGGGCATCGAGAACCAAACCTCCCGGTCCGGTACTACCCATGGCAGCTTCACCTAACGTCCCGCAGACAAATTTTGCATTCGGTGCATTGAACTCCTTTCGCAGCGCGTTGATGAATGCTACCAAGTTCTTTTCGTAATGGGCAGCGTGCCCAACGTTACCCGCATCGCGCTCTCCTTGCCAAAAAAAGAAGCCTGCTACTTCATAGACTTTGGCATCCGGGTAGTGGTTACCAAGATCCGCGAGCGCCCGTTTGGCATCCCCGATATCGGTATCCCACTGCTTGCCTGCGTACCAATCGATAGGCTTTCCATTCTTGTCCAACCAAGGTGCAGGCTCGGTATTCAAGCCCAGGGCAGGGTCCATAGGCCAATTCTCAGGTCTGTCCTTGTAGCCAGCATAGACGAGTCGCTGCACGTTGCCCGATTTGTCTTTGCTCAGAAACTCCGAGCGCGGACTTCCAGGTGGCAACAGATCCCATCCTAAGGCTCGGTTGCCGATACAGCACTTGAGAATCAATACGGGCGCATCGATCGCATTGCCGAGTCGATGACCGATCCCATATTCCGGTCCAAGGTTTCCGCCAACGACGCTCATCCATTCATTGCGCAGTGGACCTTTTCCGGACATGTACTGAACATAACGGACATCGTTGCGCGCTACCCAAGCTCCTGAGTCATCGACCAGATAGGTGTACTTTTTCCTCTCTTTGACGGTATGCTCCAACGAGATTTCCCCTCCCTTGACTTTACCGAGCCCGACCATATTCGATTGGCCTAACAGGAGAAACACCTGAACCGGCTTAGTCATATCGGCCGGTTTTCCATCATGCCTTGGAATCGCCGTAGTCGTTTCCTGGGCATACGTTTGGACCAAGGACCCTTGTGCAAACGCCCAGAGACCAAGCACCACCAATCGAATAAAAAACATCGTCATCGAAGCCACTCCCGAGAAGCAAAGGTCACCAGATCCAAGGTTCCTGTAAGATGCGATTATACTGGATCGCAGCTACATCGATACTGAATCAAAACATCACCGGAACATCGGCTCGACAGCCATGCGATTCCCGCAAGCTAACCCTTCGAGCGTTCCGAAAACCTTCCTACCAAGCGATTTTTCAAATGCGTAAGGATGCGATGGGTTCGATCACTCCTCCCAGGTCTGTATACCGGTGATCACTTTCTTGAGTTCCTCTCGGCGTTTTTCGAACAAACCAAACACGAAGAGCATCATCGCACCGAGGAGAATCCCGCAGACATACCATAGCCAGGTTTGTTCGAGATCTACCGCGGCATACCATAGGATGCTAAACATGGAAACGGCCAGGAACATCGAGCCTAGCCAGAGCATCGAGCGGATGCGAGCGGCGATGCCGAAGAGAATCCCTAAAATGGAAAACACGGCCAGCACGATCGGCAACCACGGAGCTTTGGCGATGCCTTGGAGAAAGATCTCGCTGGTGGATGCAACGTAGATCGATCCGATCGAAGCGTAACGGATCGAGGCGAGCTGTGGCGTGGTCAATCGATCTTTAAAGAATTGGCATGCCGCAAACACACAAAGAGCCGGTGGAATCACCCACAATTGGGGATGCCGAGCGAACGACAGATCGCTTTTGTGCAGCAACTGCCAGAACGCAAAGTTAGCACAGACGATTGCCGCAGTGATGTAGATCGGTGAGGATCGCATGAAGCCAAACATCCCATATCCCACCGCAGAAACCAGCATGGTCACGCCATAATCAACCTGCGAGGGGGCGAGCCAGGGAGCGAGGATTGGCAAGAGGGGAAGCAGACTGCCGCTGTTGCGAAGCGGGTTTGCTAGTACAGCCCAACCGCGTCGTTCGGCCCATTCTCCTACACCCACTCCAGCGAATCCAAGCAGTACGGCGAGCATAGGCCAAATGCTTTGAATCCAACCACCGAACAGGTAGGGCATTGTAACGCGGAGATGAATGACCAGCATGAGCAAGATCGCTTGGGCACCGTACACATAGGCCTCGCGATATTTTTCGGACAAACCGAACGGATCTCTGCCCGGGATAACGGCGGCTCCAAGGCACAATACGATCGAGATCGACAAACCCAAGAGGACACAAATCGTCGAATAGGTATCGAACGGTTGCGAGCGTCCTGAATAGGCGGATTCAACTTCAAAAAATACCGTAAACGCACCGACGACGATCGATAGAGCGACGACCCACGGGCTTACGATCAAGCTCGCTTGTTCCCACTCCGATTTGCCACCGAGCCATTTGATCAATCCGAGTCCATACAAGCAAGCCGTCAGAACCAGCGGGAGCGAAGTCACAGCGATCCGCGATACCCAAGGTGTTGCGGTGGGTTGAGCATGCCAGAACAACGCGATCGCATAAGCGAGTCCCAGAGCTAAGGCGAAGACTCGCATCGGAGTGGCCGAAGCCCGGAGGCTTGCGTACCTTGCGGTCAATCCGATCGCAAAAGCCACCGCCATGATCGCATTGGCCGATAGGAATCGGAAATTCTGTGCCTCTTGAACGAATTGAGACAGCAATCCCAAAGAAGCGACGCCGAGGGCCAGTAACGCATTCATCGGAACGATAAACAACGATCGGGGTTTTTCCGGGGTCTTGAGTCCCCCGAGCAAGCCGCTGAGTTCTTCTTGGATCCGTTCGCCGGATCGCCAGAGGAAGCTCGTGGCCAAACAGTAGGCAGCTAAAACGATGGTTGCAAGCCACAAGAGAACCGAACCCGATGCACCCGTCAACTGGAGCAACCATACGGTGCTGCATAAACCCGCTAGGTAGATCACCGCATGTTCGTCCCTGGATCGCGGATTCCAAAAACCGGTGATGCCTCCGAAAAGACAAGCGACAATCGCCAACGCAAAAGAGCCAAGATGCGGAGGCATCGGTTGGATGTTTCCGGTGTTGAGCGATCGCAATGACCAAAGGAACCAAAGCGCGCTGATTGCAAAGAGACAGCCGGTTGCCAGGATCAATGGAATACGCGACCTGCGTCCAAGTCCGCTCAGCGTCCCGACCGCAGACGAAATGGCTGCGATTGCGATCTGTAAAAATATCGCATCGAGCATCTGGGCGCCAAATAGGCGTGGCAGGCTGAAAGCCATCAAACCTGCCAATTGAGCCAGGAGCAGGCTCCAGACCCAAGTCCAACGATCCGAATAGAACCAGGTCGTTGCGACGGACAGAGCCCAAGCACCGCAGAGAATCGCCACAGGCACGATCCTCTCACCCAAACCGACCGGGTTCCATGGTCTAGAGTCAAAATAGAGTCGGAAGCTCATCCATACGGCGATCGCAATTAGACTTCCTAAAACGAATCTGAGGCTGCCAAGCTTTTTGCCCAGTGAGTCGGTGCGGATCGAATTCCCGATGACCGCAACGCCCGCGACGAGTAGGACGACGGCACTGGCGCCAAGAGATTCCGAGAGCGAGGAGAATAACGGAGCGACCAGACCCATACCCGCTGCCCCGGCCGCTGCGATCCAAGGTCCGATATCAACACTTCGGTCTCGCTGGAATGCTTGCACAAAGTGCAGGAGAATCGCGACGAGAATTCCCAAAGCCCCCCAAACGAATCCTGAGGTAAAGAGGCTCAGAGTCAGGACCCCCAGAACGATCATTCCAAGCCCCGTGAGTGCGAATCCGGCGCTGATTTGACTCAGTGCAGTTTGCCAGCTTTTGCGCACCTCAGCGATCGGTTGGCCTTGCCAATCGAGTGCGGTTGCCGAACGAAGATCGTTTGCAGTGAGGGCTTGCCAAACTAGGACATAGATCGATGCCGTAAGCGACAGGATCGCACAGAGTCCGATCCATGACGGGATATAGATGCCTTGGGCTTTGAGCAGCATCATGTAACCGGCCAGAACGCTCAGCAGGAGAAACAATGCAGCGATGAATCCAAGGTAGGGGCTGGGTCTCGAGGCGGCCACGCCAATCAATCCGATGGAAACCAAGAGAATGGGAACGGCATACGAACCGGCTAAGCCCAGACTAGCAAAGAATGTATCTGGGTTTGGACCCGTAAGGGGATGGACCATCACCGTCACGGCGATCTGCAGCAGGGCCCATGCCACCAGCGGCGAGATCAACAGCGTCGAAGCGACGATCGGCATTTTGGAGTTTCCCGTGCTTGAGTCTCCTGATTCCTTGAGCAGATACCACGGAAGGATCACGAGGACAGGAAGCGCGAGCACCAGGGTCGATCCCCACACCACCCCGGACCATGGAGTCAATGTTGTTTGCAGCAGTACAGCACCCAATACGATCGCGCCGATGGTCAGCCAGGGGGCCGCCGTATGGATCGAGAGGCTCGAAAAAAGAGAGTCAAAACGATCGATAGACGCAGTGGCCGAAGGCTCATTTTGCCGATCGATCCGCCGGACCCAGAAGCATAGAGCCAGACATCCCAAAAGGAACACGATTGTGGTGATCCATCGGAGGGCTGAGGCGACAGCGACACCCGACTCGGCCAGAGTCGCACAGGGGTACCAAAGCGATATAGCGATTGCGAAAAACAGGCCCCATCGGGTGTTGCCTGAAGAGTCGTCGTTCCTTGAGAGGCTTGAGCCAAAGGCCCATGTGGCCAAGAGCCCCAGGGTCCAGATCGCGAAGATCGGCGGCAATCCCCAGACTCGGTACTCGCTGCTGTAGCGTCCCCAGGAGGCTGCCGCATGGGGCAGGCCAGGGAACTCCAAGGCTTGCAGTGCTGGCACAATTCGCTCGCGCGTCACTCCGGCTTGGACAAACGAAACCGATTCGGTTTCTGAGATGAAATCTCGGGGTAGAACCTCTTGAGAAACCCCTGGAATCGTACCGTAGACCATAATCCCGAGAGTCAAAGCAGCGCCGGTAGCTATCGCGATTCTCGCGACGCTCGAGTCATGCAGCAGCTTGATCGGTCCTGCGATCGCCAACGCGAACGTTCCTGTTTTTCGTCGCAGCAGCCAATCGAGTAGCACTGCACTGAGGCCAAAGATAAAGAGGGTCAGCGCCGCGTACTGCAGAAACATCGGATGAGCGTAACCGAGCAACCCATTTGAGGGTTCGTTTGGCCACCAAGTCGAGGTGGCCGATGCATGAATCACTCCCGCAAACGCGCTGGCTAACCCGACGGCTTGTGCGATTTTCCAGAAGGTACCATCGCATCGGAACCAAGCCAGAACAAACCACAGTAAGCTTGCCGACATCAACGGATTGAATCCGTCGGATCGGGATCGGGTTACCGCGATGAGAGTGAACACCAGAACGGACAGCAACGAGGCGATCGATAGCGGCTGCATTTCGCTTGCTCGGTTCCCGAGAGCGTGCTGAACCATCAGGACGACAAGCAAGGCGATAGAAAGACAAAAGGAGCATGCATAGATTCGGGTCGTTAAATCGAAATCGGTCCAGCCGACGACGATCCACTGGAAGGCCGCTGAGGCCAAGAAAGCGATCGCCAGGGTCTCAAGCCAAGGAACGCGGCGCGCTCGACTCCATCCAAAAGCGACGGCGGCGTACGCAAAATAGATGGCGGCCAAGCTTTCCGAGTAGGCTTCCCTACCGAAGCCAAAGGCCGTCAGAAGAATCGTGCCAAATGCACCGCTGATCATCGCCGAGCGAAGGAGTCCTAAAGAAAGAACTGTCTTGCCTAGTTTATTGAAGACCGCTGAAATCAACAGGCAGACCAGACTGTAGGCGACCCACACGAATCCCGTCGTCGGAGTTGCTAGGGTTTCCAAGAGCTTTGGCACAGATCGGTTCATCCAGTCGATTTGACCTTGGAAACCGTACCAGGCAAGAACGACCAATACACTTAGGACCACGCTGATTGGATAGATCAAATCCGCGCGACGGAGACTCAGGGCAGTAACGGCAAGCAGAGCGAGCAGTCCACAACCCGTACCGATCATCAAGAGAGGCGCTGGCCATGAAAACAGGACCGCAACGGCGCTCAGGGCGATTGCCGAAGTTCCGACCAAGATCATAGGGATCAGGAGACTAGAGGGTTTCTCCAAGCGCTTACCGACTTCCAAAGCAACAAATAAAGCTGGCGTAGCCAAGAGAGTCAGCAAAGGACTGAGCACGCGAAATGCTTCCATCGGTTGGCCAGAGCATTTTAGGAGCAACCCCAGAGAGAGCACGACCCCAAAGGTGTTCAATGCAAAGAAGACCAGGCTGGAACCATACCGGCCCATAGCGCCGGTGATCAGTGGTCTTTTTCCTAAGGCGACTAGGAACGCATAGACCCCGATGAGCCCTAACCCCCAGGCGTAAAGCACCGGTGTCGATGCACCTTGATCCACCGTACGTCGAACCAGTAGGTTTGCAAGTCCGAAAACGACGGGAGTGCAGGCGGTCAGTGCGATCGAGTTGGGAGTTAAAATCCTGGCGGCTAGAAAGGCAAAGTAGCCGAGCATGGCCATCGAGAGAACCTCCCCGGCAACCGTTGGCCAATGCCACCCCATTCCCAGGGTAAACAGCGCGAAGGCCAGGAAATTCAGGGGCATTTGCATCATAGCGATCACGAGTATGCCTCGACTCGTGGTGGGCAATTTCCAGCGGTGCCAAGCATAGAGACCCAACCCAAACGTCGAGACATTGATCCCTGTAAAGACCGAGAACTTCAACCAAGTGCGGGTTGCGATATGCTCCCAAAAACTGATTACCAACGCCGTCGAACAGCAGACGATCAACAACCCACCGATGATCTCACCCCAGCGGATGTTGCTCTCTTCCATGAAAGTACTGAGAAGTTCAGTCCATTTCTTACTAGGTTGTTTGGTATTTACCTTCGAATGCGGCTTGGGATCCTCGTAGGTGCGATCCAACGCGTGGACCGAGCTTTCCTGGGCTTGGGGCGGCATTGGAACCGACGTGCGGGTCGAGGGGGCCATCGGAGGTCGATGTGGATCGGTGACCGTCGGCTGCTCAAGCGGCCTCTGGGTTGGCCTCTGGGGCGCCTTTTCGGGCACGTTTTCGGGCACGTTTTCAGGCACCCCTTCAGGCACGTTTGCAGGCACCTTTTCGGGCGATATCTCCGATAGGTTTGCAGTTGGTTTTGCAGGTGGTTTGGCAAGTAGTGCGAGAACTTCGATTCCACGTTGCATCGTTGCCGGGTCGATCAACTCGCGTTTCATGGCTGCCAGGAGCGCCTGCTTGCAGATCCGGTTGGCTTGCTCAAGGTTCGGGGGCACGGAGGTCCAGCCGCAATGCCGGCATGCTTTGTCATCGGCGAAAATCATCGCCTTGCATTTTTCGCAAGGTTTTTTCGAGGACTGGGAAAACGGGTAGGCGATAGCCAACCAGATCAGGTGTCCGACGAAAGCCCAAAGGACAAACCCAATCAACGAAATGATGATCCAACCCATGAGGAGTACTCCCGCACCGACGAACAGGCCAAAAAAGGGGTATGACTCCCTGATAGGCTAGATGCCATCTTGATCCAACGATGACGCGAAAAAGATTGAAAAGTCCAGGGCCAAGTCAAAAACCCCTTAAACAATTCGGAAAATGAACCGCCTGAGATTGCTATTCGGATCAAAAAGAACGACGGTTGTCCGGCTTACCCAATCCCCACCCAATTTCAACAGAGCCAGAATGCCGAGGTTTTGGCTACCTGTGCCCAGCTAACTAGTCGATCGCTAGCCAACCACCTTGGTGGCCAATCTTCCGCACAGGACCTGCTGCCTCGGCTTGTCGCATGTTGTGGCAAGCACGGTAGGGGCAAGTCGAACCAATTAGCTCGCAAACATCCACCAAATGAATTGGTTGCTTCGATCGACGAGCTAGCTCGCCAATCTCACGCCAGATTCGACGCTGGCCAATCACTTCGTCTGGGATCTCGATCGGATCGATACCAAACGCAGGATGGAACTCCAGCGTTCCGGTGATTTCGCGATAGCTTATCTTGCCGCATTTGGCATCATGAATACCGATCGTGATCGATGCGATGGTTTGTCGGATCGCGACCGCCAATTTCGCTTGATCCGGTTTGGCGAGGTTCTTTAAGCCGGCATCGCGGAGCTGCTTCCAGTGCTGCATGGCATCGAACACATCTTCCCGCGACATGCGGCTCTGCTCTGAAAGCAACACGGCTTCGAACCTCCGGTTCTTGGCGTTTGCCAGCAAGCGACGAAACTCGGGTCTGTTGGCCGACTCGGTGCCTGTCAATCCATGGTCTTCGTACCACGCGCTGATTCGGTATCCGTTGCGTTCGGCCAGGGCCCGCTTGCGGGTAGATCCAAGGTGCGCCCTTGTTTCTATCCCAGTTCTCAAGGAGATCCTGCTTATATCTCGCTTACCATCCTCGAAAACCGCCCAAATTTGGGCCGAACGTATCGCCCAGTGCGAACGATCCAATGCTCCCGTCGCGCAGTTCTGCCAGTCGATCGGCTGCTGGCCTATGTTTACATCGCGTG
>QWPJ01000009.1 GCA_003671195.1 Planctomycetota bacterium | reverse complement strand
CCCATGAACCTTTACTGTAGGCTGATATTGGGTTGAGGTATGTTCTGTGCAGAATAGCTGGGAGGCTTTGAACCGGGGACGCTAGTCTCTGGGGAGCCATCGTTGAGATACCAGCCTGGATATGCTTTAATTCTAACTTTGACCCGTGAATCCGGGCTTAGAACAGTGTCAGTTGGGCAGTTTGACTGGGGCGGTCTCCTCCTAAAGAGTAACGGAGGAGCGCAATGGTACACTCAGCCTGGTCGGCAATCAGGCAAAGAGCGTAAAGGTAGAAGTGTGCTTGACTGCGAGACAAATAAGTCGAGCAGGTACGAAAGTAGGTCTTAGTGATCCGGTGATTCCGAATGGAAGGGTCATCGCTCATCAGATAAAAGGTACTCTGGGGATAACAGGCTGATACCGCCCAAGAGTTCATATCGACGGCGGTGTTTGGCACCTCGATGTCGGCTCATCGCATCCTGGGGGTGAAGAAGCTCCCAAGGGTTTGGCTGTTCGCCAATGAAAGCGGTACGTGAGCTGGGTTCAGACCGTCGTGAGACAGGTCGGTCCCTATCTACCGTGGGCGTACGAAACTTGAGAAGGGTCAACCTTAGTACGAGAGGATTTGGTTGGACATAGCTCTGGTGTCCCAGTTGTCACGCTAGTGGCACGGCTGGATAGCTAACTATGGAAAGGATAAACGCTGAAAGCATCTAAGCGTGAAGCCCTCTTCAAGACTAGGTTTCGTAGCAGTAATGCGAAAGTCCCCTGGTAGACCACCAGGTTGATAGGCTGGATGTGTAAGCACGGTAACGTGTTGAGCTAACCAGTACTAACGGACGAACGCTTGACCATCGGTATCTTGCTCTCAAACAAGACACCTTCGGTCTCTATTCACAAGGTCGCCTTCAGTGTCGACAATGCCATTACCAATCCAACATAGGGCCAAGTATCCTTACCGGTACTTGGTTCTCTCCCGGTGACTATATCAGAAAGGATCACCTGTTCCCATCCCGAACACAGTAGTTAAGCTTTCTGAGCCGATGATAGTGCATACCAGTGCGAAAGTAGGTATCGCCGGATTTTTAAAAACCCCCTCTAGGACTTCCTAGCGGGGGTTTTTTCGTTTTTCCACCCAATCTGTCTTTCTGCTGTTCTACGTTCTATGCTCTGTGTGCTCCGTGTGTTCCGTGGTTCCAATCGCTGTTCCAACTCCCCCTTCTTCTGTGGATCGCTGGCTCTACCGATCTTGTTTTCTAGGCCCGATACACGCCATAACACAGCAAACGAAGAATGGATCTTGGACGCAAATGCCAGCTAGCCCAAGTAAGCGGCGAATCGCCATGGATATCCTTGGCGTCAAGACGAGCTCCCGCGGCGAGCAGCATCTGAATGGATTGTTCGCTACCGAAGGCCGCAGCCCGATGAAGCGGTGTTTCTCCACGAGTTCGGACATCGCGCATAAAAGATTCGGTTGCCACAGAAGCGATTGTCACGCAGTTGGGATTCGCTCCATGATTCTTCGCGTCATCCGGTTCGAGTACTTTTCTCTGCTCGCCTGCTTATTTTCATGTAAAGATAGGCGTCGAGACTTACCACTTTGCAGGTCCAAAGGTAGTCCTCTCGTCTCGCAGTGGATCATTGTAGCATCCGCGGAAGGCTGTCGGGGTTTGCCAAACCGAGAATTTCGAGTCGGCCTGGAGTCCTTCAAAAATTTCTCGCCAAAGCGCCAAGCTCGCAAAGGGATCAAGTTTATGGGTGCAACAGACTTCGCGCCTATTGATGCGACCTGCATGCAAACGTTGCGTCGCTCGGCTCGATGGGTTACAACCAACTTTTCTTGGATCGAAGCCTGGAAAACTGATTAAACCCCCGGAAGTTCAAAGCGATGAGACCAACCACCAACCGCCCCATCGAGCGTAGAAAATTCCTGTCCCTGGCAGCCAGCGCCTCGACGCTTGCGGCCAGTTGTGCAAAATCAAGCAATGGCTTTGCTAGTTCTGTCCATCCAAGCTGGGCCAGCGAGCGGATTCGTGTCGGTGCGATCGGAGTCGGGGGACGTGGGGCACTGCTGCTCGAACAGCTTCCTGAGTCGGCACAGATCGTCGCGGCAGCCGATTGCAACGAGACAAGAGTCTTGGCGTTTCGCGAAAAAATCAAAGGCGACTGGCCTGTGTACTCCGATTACCGCAAGGTTCTCGACCGAAACGACATCGATGCTGTGATTGTGGCCACTGGCGAGTTCCAACGCGTCAAGCCGTGCATCGAAGCTTGCTTGGCTGGCAAGGATGTCTATGCCGAAAAACCACTGTCTTTGTATATACAAGAAGGTCGCGCGCTGGTGACTGCGGCTCGAAAAACCAAGCGGGTCGTTCAGGTAGGTACCCAGCAACGTTCTATGGAGATCAATCGGGTCGCTTGCGAATTGATTCGAAATGGGGGACTAGGAAAGATCCTCGAAGTCCGCGCGATCGCTTACGAGGGACCTCAGACCTCACCCTCTGCGATTCCTAACGCACAGGCAATCCCCTCAGGCCTCGACTGGAATCTGTGGCTTAACCAAGCGGCCGAACGTCCCTTCAACTCAACATGGATGGGCTGGATGCAATGGCGAGATTTCGCCGGGGGGCAAATGACCAATTGGGGAGCCCACGGAGTGGATCAAATCCAATGGGCGCTGGGCATGGACGCGACCGGCCCGGTGGAGCTCGAACCGCTCAGCAGTGGACTCAACGGCCAGGTTCGAATGAAGTATGCCAATGGGGTGGTGGTCAATTTTGTGATCGAGCCGGGCAAAGGTCCGATGGGAGGCGCGGTTTTCGTTTGCGAGAAAGGCAAGTTGGAAATCAACCGCAACAAATTCACCTCCAATCCCCCAGAGATCGCCCTCGAGCTGCACAAGCAACTTGATGTTGTCGAAGAAGAGCGCAAGTGGAGCGATGATCTTGCGCTATGGCAGGCCCGATGGCACTTGCAGAACTGGCTCGACTGCATCAAATCTCGAGAGCTTCCCGTGGCGGATGTCGAGATAGGGCATCGCTCGATCTCTGTGTGTCACTTGGCCAACATCACCCGGGAGATTGATCGCCCGTTGCGTTGGGACCCATCGAACGAATCGTTTCTGAACGATCCCCAAGCCAACGGCCTGCTTACCCGCCAACGCCGCAAGGGATTCGAACTTCCGGCCTAACCATTTCGCCGTGCGGCTCTTTCTGGGCTGCAGGTTAAAAATCGTTGATTACTTCGCCGCCAGATCTTGTACCCAAGGCTTTCCATAAACGGCTGTCGATTTGGTCGGAAACCGTCCGGACCGATCCGTCGAGCAAAAGTGAATTCACGCTCCCGCTGTGGTGGCTACGGCTTGTGACGGATGCATACGTCGGAAGCGTTGAGCTACGTCCTTCTCGCATGGAATTGAAATCGATGTCGTAAACCTTATCGCCGACCTGGTACGGCACCATTTGGTTCGGCGGAAATGTAGTCGTGAAACCTGTCTGATGGGAACGGGCATCGACCCACTCGGTATGCCCTGAGTCCGCTTTGAATTCTCCACCATATCCGGGGATATCCGAGGGCCGAGTGGGGACGGCCGTCGGTCCGTTTGGATTCCCTCCGTCTCGCAAATAGGGTGTGAAGGCTTTCACCTCGCTCATCGCAAGTGTGTTGCTCGTTCCGTCGGTGATCGATGCGAGCTTGAGTTCTTGGTTGACCGTAAACACCCCGGATCCTCTTCCAAGGGGTGGTTCCATAACCAGCCATTCTCCGATGTTGACGCAGTAGTTGAGTGGATAGTGGACAAAGCTCGGGCCATCTTGGCGTTCTTTGTCGTTGATTTCGCTCGGGCACATCAGGAACGGGATTCGCAGCCTTGCAATCTCCGGCTGTTGGGCTATCGGGCGCGTGAAATCGATCCGCTGGTGCAGGTTCGTTTGTTCCGCGTAAGGCAATAGTCTGCTCTGGACGCTCCAGTAGACCGTCCCGCCGTTGGTACGGTAGTCGCCCTGCGGGGGTAGCTTTTTTCTGGCCGACTCAAAATTCTGCAGGCACAGACCTAGTTGCTTGAGATTGTTCTGGCAGGACATTCGGCGTGCTGATTCGCGAGCGGCTTGGACCGCCGGCATCAGGAGTCCAACCAGCACTCCGATGATGGCGATGACTACAAGTAGTTCGACAAGGGTAAACGCGCGTCGCATGAGCAAGTACCTGTTTCGCGAGTGAGAAATTTCGTCCGCTTAAAGGGTGATGGGATTTTTCTTGAACGCAAGGTTTAGCCATTGAATTCGGGAACAAAATTCCGTGAAGTCTGCAAACCAAGCCGCTTGCTCTTGGAGAAGACCAGATCCCTCGGCGCGGAGTTCCTTTGTCGCAGTTCCTCTTCTAAGCTTGTCGATTGAGCACGATTTGTTATCATCCAGATCGTGGAGAGCGGGCCTGGCCAGGTTACTGATTCAGTGCTCCAGCGAGGATCGGCAGTTAGTTGAAGGCTCTTACGGCGAAAAATGGGCTGAACACCTTCGGACGGAAAGTGACCACTTTCATCGTCGCGGTTTTCTTTTGCGCCTCCATCTTTCCGATTCCGGTCGCGACGATCGCCGTTTCGGAGGTTGACCACTCGCAACGTTTCCCCTGCCAAAATGGGACTTGTGGTTGCGCGACCGCAGAACGGTGCTGGACGAGTTGTTGCTGTTTTACCCTGGCCGAAAGGTTGGCTTGGGCCGAAAGGAATGGTGTTGCTCCACCGTCCTATGCCCAAGCGACTCCTAGCGACCCAAAGCCTAGGAATAAGAAATCGATCGGATCTGAGAAAACCAATTGCTGCGCCACCAAAGCAACGAATTCGCATGCTTCGTGTTGCAAGCCTGCGAAGACCGACACGATTAGGGAAGAACGATCGAGTTCCTCAACGAAACGCAAGGTCGTTCTGGGGCTGTCTGCTCTGAAATGCCAGGGGAAAAGCTCTGCGTTCACTTCATTGCCATGGACGATTTTGGCCACCCTCGAAAAAGTGCTAGTACTTGAGCAAGAACCTGGGCCTGCCCATCTAGCGACGAGGAGAGACCCAGCCCAGGTGTTTATCGTGCCAGACACGCCACCTCCCAAGCAGTTGCTCTCTTAGCATCACCACGCGCTTGGCTCTTTTGTGCCCACCTTTGCATCGATGCGATTCGAAACGGCGCACTTGCGCGGTCACGGGTCCGCTCTCCACAAGACGGTTTCGTAGGGCCGTAACAAGTGCGCCGTCTTGAGTCGCCTCTTCCGCCTGCGCGACGACTATTCCTACGTACCAAGACACCAAGTCCATTGAGGAGAGAATCGAAATGCGAATATTGCTTTTATGGATCGGAGGAATCGCGATCGCCTGTGGCAGCACTGAGCTTCGCGCTGAGACTCCGTCCGAGATCTACCAGCGGCTAATCATCCCCTTGATCCAGTCATCGAAGTCCAGCAGTTGCTCAGAATGCCATCTTCAGGGTGTTCATCTCGACGATTTTTTGACTTCCGATCCCAAGGCTTCCTTTGCGTCGCTTAGGGCTCGCGGATGGATAGATACCGAGCGGCCTTCAGAATCCAAGCTGTTGCAGTTCATCGCAAAGAAGCCGGAAAACTCCACAGCCTTGATGGACCAAGTTCGGAAATCGGAACTGGAAGGGATCAGCCGGTGGATTCACGCCTCGGTCCAAGACCCTGAGTCTCTGAGTGCTCCCTTGCCGCCGTTGAACGACCTAAAACTAGACGACAAGCTGATGCAGCACGTCCGCAACGATCAGGTTTTAACTCGCTTCGTCGACATCATTTGGTCGCAGCTTGAGCGTTGCGCGAACTGCCATTCGCCCGATCGCAATGCCAAACAGGTTGAAAAGCATGGCGGGAAAATGAGTTGGATCGTTCCAAACTCACCTGCTGATACTTTGCGGCTTTTGGAGGATCGCAAGCTGATCAATTTTGAAAATCCATCGGCGAGTTTGATCAAGACCAAGGCGATAGGAAAAGACGAGCATGGCGGAGGGGTCAAGTTCCCTGAGCAGGGGCATACCGATCGCCAGTGGGGTTTATTCCTCTCTGATTACGCAGCAATCCGGCAGGATCTCTATTCGAACTCAAAGGAAATTCCAGCCTTCGATCCCATTCGAACTTGGCGAACCGGGTTGCACCTGCGAGTCAAGGAACTCCCAAGCTTGCCTGCTGGTACATACGCAGTGGTCTTGATGCACCGGATAGCTTCTGACGGTACGGTCAGCAAAGAGCCGAGTGCCTTTGGAGAAGGTCGGGTTTCCAAGGACGGTACAAGTTGGGGAACGTCTTTGAAAGTCGTTGAACCCGCTCATTTACGTCGTTCAAGAGCCGTCGTCGAATGGAGCACTTTGTTGCCCTCTGGAAGATACCAGCTTCGCTGGACTCCCGTAGAGGACTCCGGTGCATCGCTTGAGAAGATCCTCGCGTTGCCGCACATCAGTCAAACAGAAATCGATTCGTTATGGAATTCGGGCCATAGCGACGCAAAGACGATCACGTTCGGCGCTTTCGAGTCTGTTGCCGACTTGAAGTAGAGCCTATGGAACCGCAAGACTTAATCACCACTTCAAACATCATCGAAAAAACGAAAATGAACAGCAGATATATCCAATCGAGCCGCTTGGCCTTCACCTTAGTTGAATTGCTTGTGGTCATCGCCATCATCGGAGTACTTGTAGGTTTACTCCTGCCGGCGGTCCAAGCTGCACGCGAAGCAGCACGTCGAATGCAGTGCAGCAACAGCGTCAAGCAAATGTCCTTGGCAACCCTGAATTATGAATCCGCTTTTCGCAAGTTCCCCATGACGGGAACAGTCGATGTGGACTTCTCCGCACAGGCCCGGATCCTTGCCTTCATTGAGCAAGGAGGCTTGAACAGTAGACTCGACTACTCGAAGCGAGCGTTTTCAGGTCCGTTCAACGCAAAGGTCCCCAATCCACTCTTCGCAGAAGCATTCGCAACACCGATAGCCACCTTCCTTTGCCCAAGCGATCCGGCTCCCTCCACAACGACCATGCAGGTAAATGGCACGCCCGTTACGTACGGAGGATTGAGCTACATGTTTAGTAATGGCAGCGGAACTGGAACAAACTACGACTGGCGTTGGGTAACCGACGGGATCGTCTGCCAGAATACATCACGGGCTTTTCGCGATCTTATCGATGGAGCATCAAATACACTCGTTATAAGCGAGACGGTTCGAAGCGTCGGGGATGACATAACGCTACCTCCTGGAACATTACCGAGGTTTCCCTATCCCTACACGCTCAACGGATCGAGTGGTGTAAGCTCAGCACTTCAGTCGAGTCGAGGATTGAGGGCAACGGGCAGCCCTTGGGGGGCATATGTTGACGCAAGTGGCAATATCTTCAATCCACAAACCGATCTGATTTGGCCTAGCTTTAGCGGATGGCGAGGTGGCAATAGCCCAGCGATTCGTGGGCGAGGAATTTCTTGGGCTTTCAATGGATCTATCAATTCCTTGACCAATGGTTACCACACCCCCAACAGCCGAACGCCGGATCTTGTGATTCACCATACAGGATTCTTTGGGCCTCGTAGTTACCACTCAGGCGGAGCCAACGTCGGGCTTGCCGACGGTTCGGTACACTTTTTGTCCGATGGCATCAATGCGGCAACCCAACGCGCCTTGCATAGCTGCAATGGTGGGGAGATTGTCGGTGAGTTTTAGGGGTTGTTTCGTCCATTGCGGGATCTCGAAGCGGTTGAAAGGCGTGCGGTACGGCGCCAGGCACTCGGTGCGGCGTCCTTATGGCTCGTCGACCGTCGCATGAGGGACTCCGGCCCGTGCTACGGTGATGTACTCGCGAATAAAGCGAACCCGAAGACGTAAAGCTCGGGGTGGTTCGTCGGTATTCGTCATAGTTTTTGGAGCGTGGAAGACTCTCGACCTAAAGACTAACCGTCCATCAGTCAACGACCATTCGCAAGAGCGATGAAGTCAGGCGTCAGGCTGGAAGCTGGAAGCTGGAAGCGTGAGGAACTCAGCGAACATCGAGAGTGTGCGTCATCCGTTTGGAAGAAGGCTCGATTTTGTATAAATGGTATCAATCACTAGCCTCCATTTCCTCTCCTGGCTGTTTCCTTTTGCGTTCTTTGCGCCTTTGCGGTAAGTCTCAGGTTTGCGGTGAATCTCAGGCTACCGGGCAGCAACCAGAAACAGGGTGCCCAAATCGGTGCCAGGCACCCGGTGCGACGCCCGGTCGGATGCTAGCAAACAGGCTGCCCAAATCGGTGCCAGGCACCCGGTGCGACGCCCGGTCGGATGCTAGCAAACAGAGGGTGCCCAAATCGGTGCCAGGCACCCGGTACGGCGCCAGTCGGATGCTCGCAAACAGGCTCCCCAAATCGGTGCCAGGCACCCGGTACGGCGCCAGGTCGGATGCTAGCAAACAGGCTGCCCAAAT
>QWPJ01000083.1 GCA_003671195.1 Planctomycetota bacterium | reverse complement strand
CGGTTCGGTATTGGATCGGGGGTCAAAATGCCACTTCCCCTTGGAATCAAGACCATTGCAGATTCGCTTCGATGCGTTGGCATCGTCGTCTTGGGGATGGTACTTTTTTCCCCAAGCGTTGAATATCCATCGGACGGCTCCGAGTTTCTTAGATTTTGGATTGACCAAAAAGGTAGGCCCGTAGTCGCGAATCCAAACATCGTTGGTGGGGATGGGATGGACGTGGACATTTTCGACTCCAGCGAGCGTTTCGGCTGCAAGTTGAAAAGTCTCGCTGGGACCTCCCAGAACGTGGACATTTTCGACTTCCGCGAGTGTGCGGATGATCTTTTCCGTGATCGGCAGGATCGACTGGAGTCTGCCCGGCCAAGTCGATTCGCGGTAGGGCCAAGCGATCCAGGTCGCTTCGTGCCGTTCCCATTCGGCGAGCCAGGTGTAACCGCGTTCGACGGCGCTGGTCGTTTTCATGAGTCCACCCAACGCTTGGTAAGGTCTCCATAGGCATCGATGCGGCGATCGCGCAAGAATGGCCAGTAGGTTCGTTGGGTATCGATCGAATCGAGATCGCATCGGACCATGACCAATTCCTCTTGAGAATGGCTGGCCCTGTAGAGCAGATTTCCTGCTGGATCGTAGGCAAAGGAAGCTCCCCAGAATTCGATCGAATCCTCTTGGCCCACTCGGTTGGCTGCCGCGACATAGACGCCGTTGGCGATCGCATGGGACCGCATCATGGTTTCCCAAGCTTCATGTTGGCTTTTTCCGACGCTGTCTTTGTCTTGGGCCAGCCAGCCGATGGCCGTCGGGTATAGGAGGATTTCCGCACCGCGAAGCGCGAACAAACGAGCCGCTTCGGGATACCATTGGTCCCAGCAAACGCCCACACCGATAGTACCAAATTTGGTTTTAGCGACGGTAAACCCGGTATCACCCGGGGTGAAATAAAACTTCTCGTAATAATGCGGGTCGTCTGGAATGTGCATCTTGCGATAGAACCCGACTTGTTTGCCGTCGGTGTCGAAGACCAGTGCGGTGTTGTGGTATAAGCCTTGGGCGCGGCGTTCGAAGACCGAGCCGGTTACAACGACCGAACATTCCTTGGCTACCCGGCTCATCGCTTCACTTGTCGGGCCGGGGATCGATTCGGCCCAAGCGAACCGCTCGTGTGCTTCGCTTTGGCAGGGGTAGGGGGCATTAAAGAGCTCTTGTAGGCAGACGATGTTCGCACCTGCCTTGGCTGCTTGCCGCACCAATTCGATCGCTTTTTTAGTGTTTTCAACGATCGACCCGGGGGTGGTCATTTGGACTAAGGCCAAATGGACGGTTCGCGAGACTTTCGACATGCAAGCTCCTTGATCGAAGGGTTGGAAATCATTCACTTGTGGTTGGATTCAGCTATGCGGAGCATTGTCCCGCATAGCGAAGTGCGCGGACGACAAGGTCTCGAACACTTTGAGGATCGACGCCCGAGACGATCTCTAGATCTCGCGAGACGGCCGCATGGGGGCGGCGATCGACGATGGTAGCCCCTCGGGTAACGTCCCCTTGTTCCTCAACAGCCACCGAGTGCTGTTCTGTTTGGAACAGTTCGGGCTCGAGCAAATAGGCCACCCCGACGACCCCTTTGAGGACGATTGCCTCCATGCCTCGCAACTGTCGGTAGGAGCGGAACATGTGCGAGAGCATGGTGTGCAAAAGACCGCCGGCGCGGGTGTACTTCAATGGCAAGTTCGCGATGAGATCGAGATCGAAGCGGACTTGCTGGACGATTTCCAGGGGCAAAAGGGTTTTGGTCGTGGGCGATCGCAGGACACGGTTGGCGCTGGCGGGGTCAAAATACATGTTGAATTCGGCGGCGGCAGTGATATCTCCATCGCCAGGAACGGCGCCTCCGACGACGACGATCCGATCGATATGGGAAATGATGCTCGGATCTCTTTGCATGGCACGGGAGATTCCCGTCAGAGGTCCGAGGCACAGGATCGTCACGCGTCCTGGATCGGACTTGATCCGATCGATGATGAGTTTTTCGCTGGGCATCAGGTGCTGGCGATCGATGCGGGAGAGACCCAGGTTACCGAGTCCATCGGCGCCGTGGAGTTCGGCTTCGTCGAGGACCGGAGCGTCCTCGGGATCGGTTCCGAACCCGACGCGTGGGAACCTTGGCGGATCGAGTTTTTCGATCAGCGACTGTACATTTTGTGCGGATTGATCGGCCGGTACCGTTCCGGCACTGGTCGTTACGGCGACGACATCGAGCCGCGGATCGAACAGTGCGATAATCAACGCGATGGCGTCATCGATTCCTGGGTCGCAATCGATAATGACTTTTTTAGACATATAGGCTCAAATGCTTCTAACGTGCTTTTTTTTCCAGCAATGCTCGGGTCGCTACCTTAGTAGTTTACCTTCTCACTCGCCTTGCGGGCTAGTCGCCCGAAGATAACCTTACGAACATGCTTGAGGAATTCATTCAAACCGCTGAGGCGGGCCAAGACCTTTCGCCCGACCAGATGCAGCAAGCGATCATCTGGATGCTTGCGGGTCGAGCCGAGGATTCGCAGATCAGCAGGTTGCTTTTGGCGCTTCGGGCCAAGGGGGAATCGGTCTCGGAGATGTTGGGAGCGGCCCGAGGGATGCGGCTGATGATGACTCCGATTCGCAGCAAGCATTCGGAGTTGCTCGACACCTGTGGGACCGGCGGCGACGGTTCGGGAACGTTCAACATTTCGACCGCCAGTGCGATTGTCACTGCGGCTTGCGGGATGCCCACGGCCAAGCATGGGAATCGAAAGATCACCAGCGCGACCGGATCGGCCGATGTGCTCAGTTCGCTTGGGGTTGCGGTCGAAGCAGACCGGCCCTGTGTGGAGCGCTGTTTGGACGAGCTCGGATTGTGCTTTTGTTTTGCTCCGCTTTTGCACCCGGCGATGAAGTACGTAGGCCAGGTCCGTCGGCAACTTGGAGTTCCGACGCTCTTCAACTACTTAGGCCCATTGTGCAACCCTGCAGGCGCGTCCTACCAGGTCTTAGGGACAGGCCGGGAGGATTTGCAAACCAAGCTTGCCGCGACTTTGTTGCAGTTGCCGATCCAAGCGGCGATTGTCGTCCGGGGCAGCGATGGGTTGGACGAGGTGAGCCTCAGTGCCCAGACGAGCGTCTTGCATATCCAGCATGGGATGATCACGCAACTGTTTTGGAACCATCGGAGTTTTGGGTTGCCCGAAATCGATTCGAAGCAACTGTTGGTCGATGGACCGGAGCAGAGCGCCGAGCGGATTCGAGAGATTTTGCGCGGTCAACTCGGCCCATCTCGGGACATCGTCGTGGCGAATGCTGCGGCGGGACTTTGGGTTTGCAACAAAACGCATTCGTTGCTCGACGGGGCCAGGCGGGCCGAGCATGCGATCGATTCAGGAGAAGCGTTGAAGGTTCTAGAGCGACTTGCGACTCTGACGCATGCTCAAGCCTAGAGTTGGCAGATCGCATCGATGACTTGGCCGTGCACATCGGTCAAGCGGAAATCGCGGCCAGCGTATCGGTAGGTCATCCGCTGATGGTCGTATCCCATAAGGCGTAGGATCGTGGCGTGCAAATCGTGGATCGAAACTGGGTTTTCGACCGCTTTGAAGCCGAATTCGTCGGTGGCTCCGTAGATCGTCCCGCGTTTGACGCCCCCGCCGGCCATCCATAGCGAGAATCCCCAGTGGTTATGATCGCGACCTTGGCTGGCCCCGGTCCCATCTTGGCCCATCTCGACGGTGGGGGTCCGTCCGAATTCGCCTGAGCAGAGCACCAGCGTTTGATCGAGCAGACCGCGTTGTTTTAGGTCGATCAGGAGGGCGGCCAATCCCGAATCGCATTCGTTGGCCACTTTGCGATGCTCTTGGAGGATATTCGAGTGGCTGTCCCAGGGTTGCATTTCCCCGTGCCAGGTCTGCACGAATCGAACGCCGCGTTCGACGAGTCGGCGTGCGATCAGGAGTTGGCGGTTCTGTGGGCCATCGCCGTAGAGCTTGAGGATATGTTCTGGCTCGCCCGAAAGATCGAAAGCATCGGCGGCCTCCGACTGCATGCGGTAGGCCAGTTCAAAGGACTTGCGCCTGGCCTCGATCGCGACCTCTCCGGGTCGTTGTTCGAGGTGGGTGGTATTGAGTTGCTGGAGCAGCTCGAACTGTTTAGCTTGTTCGCCAGCCGAGAGTCTTTTGTTTTGAAGGTGGTCGATCAGCTTGGAGGTGTCGGATTTCGAGGTGTCGATACGGGTGCCTTGGAAGGTACCTGGCAGAAACGCACTTCGCCAATTGCCTGCCCCACCGACGGGCAGTCCTCCTGGGCACAAGGCGACGAATGCTGGGAGGTTTTCGTTGATGGTTCCCATGCCCCAAGTGAGCCAGGACCCGAGGCTCGGGCGGACCACGCGTTGGTCTCCGGTGTTCATGAGCATGAGCGACAGCTCGTGGCTTGGCAACTGAGCGTACATCGATCGTATAACGGTCATCTCATCGACGCACTTGGCCAATTTGGGGAACAGATCGCTGACGGGGATCCCGCTCTGTCCGTGCTGTTCGAAGGCGAACGGCGAGGGGAGAGCCACTCCGGTTTTTCGTTCGGTTTTGAGGTTTTCAAAAGGGAGGATCTGCCCTGCCCTTCGGGTCAACTCTGGCTTGGGGTCGAAGGTATCGACTTGCGAGACCCCGCCGTTGAGAAACACGTGGATCACGTGTTTTGCAGTCGCTGGGAAATGCAGGGGCAAGGCCCCAGATGAGGCCAGAGACTCCGATTCGCTATGAGCGAACATTCGCTTTTCCGAAGCGAGCATGCCGCTGAGGGCAAGTCCTCCGAAACCCATCCCGCAACGTCTCATCCAGTGCCGGCGATCCATAGTTTGGTTCCTGATCAATCGATGAAGATAAATTCGTTGGAGGCTAGCAAGGCATGGGTTAGCTGCACCCAAGGGCGTTCGGGATCTGGCGATTGCGATTCGCTCGGCAGTTGGGGCGATTCGAGGAATTGCGTAGCGAGTTGCGATTCTTGTGGGGTTGGTTTTCGGCCCAAGATGATTTGAAAAAGGGACTCGGTGCGTTGCGAGAGACTCTGTTCGGTCGACGTGCGCGACAGGGTAGCGATCTTCAAAGCGCGGTCTTGGATGAACTCGCTATTGAGGGCAAAGAGGGTTTGTTGCGGGACGTTCGTTTCGGGCCGTTTGGCGGTACAAGCGTTGGGATTGGCGACATCGAAAGTGCTCATCAGGGGCGAGACGATATCGCGGTTGACAAAGCCGTAGACGCTGCGTCTCGTCGCCGTGGTGTTGGCTTCGAAATCGATGGGCCGACCTCCTTGGGTCAGGTCCAATTCGCCCGAGATCCAGAGCATCGCATCGCGCATGGCTTCGTAGTCGAGTCGTCGTCTGGGCATTCGCCATAGCAAGTGATTTTCTGGATCGATCGACCGGCTATGAGGATCCTCGATGGCACCTTGGCGATAGACCTCGGTGGCGAGGATTTGGCGGTGAAGCCATCGCAATGACCATCCATTCTTGCGAAATCCATCGGCTAGGAAATCGAGCAGTTCGGGGTGGGTTGGGGGTTGCCCTCGGGTGCCGAAGTCATCGGGGGTACGGACAAGACCGGTTCCGAAGTGCTGTTGCCAGACCCAATTGACCAGGACCCTGGCTGTCATTGGGTTATCGCCAGCGACGACAGCGCGAGCCAAACCTAGTCGTCGTTTGCCGTCCTCGAAGACTCGGGGTGCTCCGTTGCTCAGGGCCGTTAGGAATTGAGGCGGTACACTTGGTCCTCGGGAGAGCGGATTTCCTCGCAAGAAGATCCGTTGCTCCTCGGGTCGGCCCGTTTCATCGAGGACCATCGCACGCGGTGGAGCACCTGGCGAGGCGAGGTTGAGTTGGTGAATGGCCGATCGTTTCCCGCTGATCATGTCGGCGATCGTTCGATTCGTCAGTTTTGAGGCTTCCTCTTCGGAGAGGTCCAAGGGAGTACCGCGTCCGTAGAGGTGGTTTCGGAGTTGCCGATGCGAAGGGCTATTGATGGTTTGGTGTTCTGGATGATCGTCTGGTAGGACGGTCGTTCCCGGAGCGGCTTCGAGGGAGGTTTGAAGGATTGCACTGAGCCATTGCTTGTGATGATCGGCCATCAGATCCCCGTAAACGCTGGCCAACTCGGCGATCGATTTGGGTTTCTTTTGGGCGATCGACTCGGTGACCAGAGGGTTCCAACGCGGCGTTTCATTCCGCAGTCCGTAGAGTTTATCGGGGGTTTGGCCAGCGGCTTGCAGATCCGCGTTGAGTTTCGCGACCAATTGGTCGCTTCGCGTTTGAAATTCCTCATCGGAAAGTTGGCCCCAGGATCGAGCTTCGAACCAGAAGTGGAACACCGGATCGTCCTTGGGCAATTCGCTGAGGTACTTGAGCCACCGGTTGAGGATCATCGGTCGGACTTCATCGGTGCGGTAGGAGAGGAAGTTCGTCGCAAGATCCTGTTCGACGGCACCTTTGGCGATTTCGGCAAGGTACATGCCGGTCTGCATTCGGAGTCGGCTGCGCATGACCTCGTTTTGTTCGCGAGCGAATTGCCGATGTTCGTGGCTGAGGGTTGCGAGTTGTTTCTCGTACTCGGCACGGGCATTCGCGTCGGCCACCGGGCCGATGACGGGTAGAGTTTCCGGTACGTTGCTCGGTGCGATCGATGCGTAGAGGCCGTAATAATCGGCCGTCGGTATCGCATCGAATTTGTGGTCATGGCATCGTGCGCAGGTGACGGTCAGCCCCATAAGTCCCCGGGTGATGACATCGATTCGGTCATCGATGGTGTCGTGGTAGTTGCGAAACTGCATTCCTACGGTCAGGAACCCCAATGCTGCGAGGCTCGGATCGTTCTCGGGTCGGTCCAATTGGTCGGCGGCAATTTGCTCGACGATGAATTGGTCCATGGCCAAGTCCCGTTCGAAAGCGCCGATCACGTAGTCACGGTAGGTGTACGAGAACGGGAAGCTCGTAAATCCGATGGCCGCACCGCCGTGCGTATCGGCATAGCGAGCGATATCCAGCCAGTGTTTCCCCCATCGCTCGGCGTAGCGAGGTGACTGCAACAGCTTGTCGATCCACTTTGAGATCGACTCGGGTGAGGGATCGGCGAGCAATTCGGCAAGTTCGTTCGGGGTTGGGGGCAATCCGGTAAGGTCAAAGCAGACACGTCGAAGGAACGCTTCGGTGGGCAATGCCTCCGAGAGCTTGAGCCCGGACCGATTGAGCGAATGTTTCACAAAGCGATCGATCGGTTGTTCGTTGCCGTTGCCTTGATCGGTGACCTGTTTGAGAAGTTCCTCGGAATTCCCGATGGGCACAAAGGCCCAGTGGTCGGCGTACTTGCCTCCTTGATCGATCCAGGCTTTGAGAATCGAACGCTGGTCAGCCGATAGGGGTTTGCCAAGGTGGCCTGGGGGCATCAGCGTATCGGGGTCGTCCGATTCGATCCGTTGGACCAAGGGGCTCTGATCGGCTTGGCCGGCGAGGATGGCCGAGCGTTTCGCTTCGGTTTCGGTATCGAGGCGCAGGTCGGCTTGCCGATTCTGGGAATCCGGTCCGTGGCATTGGAGGCAGTGGTTTGCAAGGATCGGTCGGACTTGCTTGTTGAAGTCGATCTGTGCGAGGGCAAGTGGCGAAAGGAGTATCGTCAGAGTCCAGGCCAACGCGATGCGTCGAAACGGGGTTATGTCCATAGCGCAGAGAGACGGTTGACGGCGGGAGAGTTCAGGGGTTGGTGCCTAGAAAGTCTAGGCGAGGTGGGGTTATATAGCATAGCCTTGGGGAATACATCAAGCAACCAAAAGGGCTCAGATCATGTAGGACCAGTCGGACGCACCGAGTTGTCCGGGGTGGTTTGGGCAATGTTTGCATCGTTGCGAGCCGAGCAGGGCATAGGCGGCCTTGAGGGCTTGGATGGTACTGGCCCAGATTTCGGATTCCTCGCGAAAGACATTCGAGGCGCCGGTGAGTTCGAGGATACCGACATTTGCCAGTACTTTGAGGATCTCTTGGTCGACACCGCTGAGCATCACCGTGACACCTTGAGCGTGCATACGTCGGATGAATTGTTCGAGGATTTGCATGCAGACCGAGTCAGGGTTTCGAGCGCGTTTGAGCCGAAGGATGATGACCTTCCAGCTCGGCTCGACCTGCTGTTGGATCGATTCGATCAAGTTTTCGAAATCTGGGGAGCTACCGAAGAAAAGCTCCCCTTCGAGGTTGTAGATACGTACCAGAGAGCATCGAGGGTCATCGGGCTGGACTTCACGGATCACCCGATCGGTCGTCACGGCCAGTTCGGTCAGCGAGATTTTTGCGGCTTTTGGTATGTAGAGGGCAAAGGATAGAGCCACGCCGATCAAGATACAGAATTCGACGGAGACCAAGATCGCCGAGAGGGCCGTGATGGCCAGGATCCAAGCATCGAAGCGCGTGGCTTTAACGATGTATTTCAGGGCCGCGACCTCGGTCATACGAAAGGCCGTCAGGACCAGGATGGCGGCCAACGCAGGGCGCGGGATGTAGGAGGCAAAGGGGGCAAACAACAGGATCGTCGCGGCGACACCCGCGGCGCTGATCACGCCCGACCACTGGGTGGCGGCCCCGGAACTGTGGTTGATGTAGGTTCGGGTCAACGATCCAGAACCGGGGAAGCAATTAAAGAAACTCCCGACGGTATTGGCTAGCCCTTCGCTCAAGCACTGTTGGTTCATGTCGAGTTTTTCACCCGTCTTGGCAGCGATCGATTTGGCCATCGCCATGGCTTCAAGGACTCCCAAAAACGCGATTGCAAGTGCGCTTCCGGAGAGTTCGCGGACCATCGTCAAATCCCAAACCGGCAGGGAAAACCATGGCAGTTTTCTTGGAACGCTCTCGGTGAGCTTGATGTTCGATCCTCCCGAGGGATCGATCCAGTACAGCCCGATCGAGACGGCAACCAAGGCGATGAGAAACTCCGGAAGCCAGACCGAGAAGCGGCGGTTGATCCAGCGTATGGCAAGTGCGATCGCCAGGGTCGCTAGGGCGACGCACAGTGTCGGTGTATGAATGCCATCTGAGGCGCTGATGGTTTTCCAAAACCGGACCAAAAAATGATCGTGCGGATCGGTCGCCACCTGCAGACCGAATAGGTTTTTGAGCTGGTCCATCAGCAGCAGAATCGAAGCCCCGAGGGTAAAGCCGACGATCACCGCTTTGGAAATGAAACGCGAGAGGTCGCCGAAGCGTCCCAAGGAAATCGCCGTTTGGATCAGTCCGACCATCAGTGCCATAAGTATCGCTGCACTGCGTCGCCTTTCATCCCCGTCGATACTCGCCAGGGCGCTGAGCATGGCGATAGAAATGGCATTTGTCGGGCCGTTGATCAATTGGCGAGAGGAATCGAGCATCGCTCCGACGGTCGTCATCACGATCGCCGTATAGAGCCCCATCTCGGCGGGCATTCCAAAGATCTTCGCGTACGCGATGGCTTGGGGAACGGCCACGGCTGCAACGGTGATTCCAGCAAAAAAATCGCGTCGAAACATCGAGGTGCTGTAACCTCGCAGAGAGCCGATGGCAGGAACCCACCGGTACAATGTCTCCGAAAAACGATCCGGCATTTAGATTGATCAAATCCATTCCAAAAAGTGTACGACGCACCCAGCCGAAAATCCTACTTCCGAATAGCGGTGTTTCCAACGACCCCTGGCTCCGTGCGTCTGGAAAAACCGATCAATCCTTGAAAAAGTCCTATACTAACAAGGGATTTTCAGCGATTTTGGTTGCGAATCTGCCTCGCTTTCCGGGTTATACTCTCTTAGGCTAACTTCTTGGGGGCAGCGTGTCCCTGTTCGAATCCCTGTGGACTGCTGTGTCGGAACATCCCCCAAGCGACGAAATCTACCTCGATAATCATGCGACGACGGCTGTCGATCCTCGCGTGATCGATGCGATGTTGCCGCTGATGCGATCCGAGTATGCCAACGCCGGCAGCATCACCCATGAGCCAGGTCGACGGATTGCCGCCAAGATCCAAGAGTGCAAAGAGCAGATGCTCGGTCTGCTCGGTGCTAGTGGCGGACAACTGGTTCTGACCAGCGGTGCGACCGAGAGCATCAACTTGGCTCTTTTCGGAGTCGCCTTGCACCCGAGGCAGAAACGCCGGCGAATCCTAGTTGGCAAACTGGAGCATCGGGCGGTTCTCGATTGCGCGAAAAAACTCGCTCGCCAAGGTTTTCTCGTACAAAGCCTCGAGGCGATCACCCACGACAACTCCGTTCAAGTCGATCAAGCTGATCAAGCCGTATCAGAGCGACCGTTTCGTATCGGTCGTATCGATATCGATACGCTCGCCGAGGCACTCGATGACGAGGTTTGCTTGGTATCGATCTTGCTGGGCAACAATGAAATCGGAACATTGCAGGATATGCGCCCAGTGGCAGACCTGTGCCGAGCCCGCGGCGCGATCCTGCACCTCGACGCGACCCAAGCGGTAGGGAAAGTACCTCTGGGTGAACTTTCGCTCCAAGCCGACTTGGTCAGCTTCTCGGCTCATAAATTCTACGGCCCCAAAGGGGTCGGTGGATTGCTCATGACCGATCCGGATTTGATGCTAACTCCCCAGATCGTCGGGGGAGGTCAGCAGAACAACCTTCGCTCCGGGACGCTCAATACCAGCGGGATCGTCGGGATGGCCCGAGCCCTTGCGATCGCCTCGGAGTCGCTCGAGTCGGAGATGCCCCGAATCTACGCGCTTCGAGACCGACTTTGGCAAAAACTTCGGACTTCAATTCCCGGACTGCGGCTCAACGGTCCGGCTTGGAACAAGGATTTTCCGACCGACCCAAAAGATCTTTACGGCCTGCCAGGGAACCTCAATGTTCAGTTCCCCGGGGTCGATGGACAATCGCTGATGCTCAAGGTTCCTGGATTGGCCGTCAGTAGCGGATCGGCCTGCACGGCCGCAGAACCCCACCCGAGCCATGTATTGACGGGGATTGGATTGAGCCAAGACCAAGCCCGGTGCAGCCTACGCTTCGGTATAGGTAGATTTAATACAAGCGAACAGATCGACCAAGCGGCAAAAAAGCTTGCTTGGGCCTACAGCCAACTGATTCAATTCGTCGCCTGAGAGCGTCAACAACGATTTTCGTCGCTTGACCGGTTTTCCCGGGCATCGACAATACCAGCAAGAGTTCGAACCTCATTCCGATAGGAAACCTCGATGAGCACCATCGATTCAACCGCTCCGAAGATCGTCGATCCCAAGAGCACGTCTAGCAATCCGACAACGTCTGCTTCGATGCAGGTCCCTGATGCCTCCGGGCGTTTCGGGGACTTCGGTGGCCGCTATGTCCCCGAGACCCTTACGAGGGCATTGGAGGAGCTCGTCGAGGAGTACCAGAAGGCTCGTAAGGATCCGGACTTCCAAGCTGAACTCGACGAGTTGCTCCATCGTTTCGTCGGAAGGCCTTCGCCGCTGTACCATGCCAAGCGGCTCAGTGGTCTGCTAGGTGGAGCTCAGATTTGGCTCAAGCGAGAGGATCTCAATCACACCGGTGCGCACAAGATCAACAACACCCTCGGACAAGCGTTGCTCACGCTCAGAATGAAAAAGACTCGCGTGATTGCAGAGACCGGGGCCGGTCAACACGGAGTGGCAAGCGCGACGGCTTGCGCTCACTTCGGTTTGCCTTGTGTGGTGTACATGGGTGCCGAGGACGTCCGTCGGCAGAAGCCCAACGTCTTTAGCATGCGTCTTATGGGGGCCGAGGTCCGGCCCGTCGAGAGTGGATCGAAAACGCTCCGCGATGCAGTCAACGAAGCGATGCGTGACTGGATGTCGAGCGTCGAGCACACCCACTACATCATCGGCTCGGTCATCGGGCCACATCCGTTCCCTCAGATGGTTCGGGATTTCCAAAGCGTCATCGGCAAGGAATGCCGTGAGCAGTGCCTGACGAGCCTAGGGCGTTTGCCCGATGCGATCGTCGCTTGCGTCGGTGGCGGGAGCAATGCGGCCGGGATGTTCTATCCTTTCGTTCAGGACACGAGCGTACGGTTGATTGGCGTCGAGGCCGGTGGCCGTGGGCAGCAATCGGGCGAACATGCTTCGCCATTGACGTATGGATCCCCAGGAGTTCTCCACGGTTCCTACAGCTATGTCATGCAGGACAATGACGGCCAGACCAGCGATGTTCACTCGATTTCGGCCGGCTTGGACTACCCAGGGGTAGGCCCAGAGCATTCCTATTGGAAGGACACCAAGCGGGTCGAATACACCTCCTGTCGCGATGACGAAGCGATCGAATCTTTTGACCTTTTGGCACGCAACGAAGGGATCCTCACCGCCTTGGAAACTTGCCATGCGTTGGCCAAGGCCGCTCAGATCGCCAAGACCATGACCCGCGATCAACACTTGGTCATCTGCCTATCGGGACGCGGCGATAAAGATGCCGCCGAACTGGCTCGGCTCCGCGGCCAGGAATGGTAACTCCATCCTCACACGCCTCTCCCTCCACCCAAACGAAATGCGCTGAGTATGACTGCGATCGATGAACTGTTTCAGAGGCTAAAAGGCTCTGGGAAAAAGGCGTTCATGCCTTTTATCACCGCCGGAGATCCGAACATGGCTTTCACCTCTAAAGTCCTACAGAGGCTCGAAGCTCTCGGATGCTCGATGGCCGAAGTCGGGTTCCCCTACAGCGATCCGATCGCCGACGGGCCGGTGATCCAAGCCTCCTACACCCGAGCCTTGGGCAACAAGCTCAAGCTCCAGCAGATCTTCGACCAAATCCAAAGCGACCGTTCGGAGCGCAAGATGCCTCTGGTGGCTATGGTCTCTTATGCCATCATCCATCGTCAGGGGCAGGAGGGTTTCATCCAAGCGGCCAAGCAAGCCGGCTTTAGCGGCGTGATCGTTCCCGATCTGCTGGTCGAAGAGAGCCAGACGATGTCCCAGCTCTGTCGCAAGCACGACTTTAATCTGATCCAATTGGTCACTCCGACGACGCCCCGGGAGCGAGCTTTGCGGATCGCAGAGGCCTCGAGTGGTTTTCTTTATTTCGTCAGCGTCACGGGAATTACCGGGGAGCGAACCGAACTGCCAGCCGACTTGGTCGATCGCGTCGGCTGGATCAAAGAGCGAACGAACTTGCCAATCTGCATCGGTTTTGGTATTTCCAAGCCTGAGCATGTCAAGTTGCTCGCGCCGGTCTGCGACGGACTGATCGTCGGATCGGCGATCGTTCGATGTTTAGAAAAGGCTGGGGAATCACAAGAGCAAGCACTCGCGAGTGCCGAGCAATTGATTGCGAGCCTGCTTGCGGCTTTGGAACCAGCGAAAGGATAGATTTATCGTCATGCGTTATCGGCAATTGGACCAAATCATCGAATTGATCCCCGGGAAACGGATCGTCGCAACGCGTCAGCTCCACAAAGACGAAGATTATCTCCGCGACCATTTCCCACTTTTTCCGGTCATGCCCGGAGTAATGATGCTCGAGGCGCTGTTCCAAGCTTCGATGTGGCTGATCCATGCGACCGATAATTTCGAGCACTCGATGCTGACCCTCGACGAGGTCCGGAATGTCAAGTTCGCTGACTTCATGCAACCGGGCCAAGTCCTGACCGTGACGGTCGAGTGGGACAAATCCGACGAGCATTCCGTCAAAGTCAAAGCGACCGGGATGCGAGACGATGTCGTGGCAGTCAACGGCCGCTTGGTGATCGGCAAAAAGAACCTTGGCGATGGTACGGACCCCCAAATGCTCGCAGCCGACGAATTTGCTCGGTCGACGATGCGACAAGAGATCCAAAAGCTCTTGGATGCTCGCAGCAAGCTTAACACGCAGCCAAGTTAACTCGCAGCCAAGTTAACTCGCAGACAAGCTCGGCCATTGCTGAGGCGATTGGTTGCAGGGATTAATTCCGCTGCGGTGCCGGTTTAAGGATCACCGCACCCAGAGGGGGTAGGGTCAGTTCGAGTGAAGCGACTTGGCCATGGTAGGGGATATGTCCATCGGCATGCAAAGGGCCTTGATTCGTCACCCCTGAGCCACCGTACTTGGTCGCATCGCTGTTGAAGATCTCGACGTAGTCGCCAGCCTGGGGAACTCCCATGCGATAAGGACGGACCACTGGGGTGAAGTTCAAGCATACGAGCAAGTGCTCGGCATGGCCTTGGTCATGGGATTTGCGAAGGAACCCAAGGACGCTTTCGTGGGCATTTTGGCAATCGATCCATTCGAATCCCTCGCCGCTGAAATCGAGTTGGTGGAGAGGCTTTTCGTCGATGAGCAATCGATTCAGATCGCACAGGGTCTGTTGGATCCCTGCATGGGTTTGCCATTGGAGCAGTTCCCATTGCAGCTGGCCATCGTAGTTCCATTCATGCCACTGGGCCAGTTCCCCGCCCATGAAGAGCATCTTCTTGCCCGGATGGGTCCACATGTAGGAAAACAGCAGACGCAGGTTAGCGAACTTTTGCCAAAGGTCACCTGGCATTTGTCCGATCAAGGAACCTTTGCCGTGGACCACCTCGTCGTGCGAGAGGGGGAGTTGGAAGTTTTCCGAGTAGGCGTAGATCAGGCTGAAAGTCAGATCGTTTTGGTGATGTTTGCGATGGACAGGATCTCGCCGCATGTAGCCAAGCGTGTCGTTCATCCAACCCATATTCCACTTCATCGAGAATCCTAAGCCGCCAACGTCCACCGGGTGGCTCACACCGGGCCAAGCCGTCGACTCTTCGGCGATCGTCAGAACGCCGGGAAAATCTGCGTGCACTTGGCGATTGAATTCGCGCAGGAAGTGAACCGCATCGAGGTTCTCACGGCCGCCGAATTCGTTGGGGATCCAATCCCCTGGATTGCGGGAGTAATCCAGGTAGAGCATCGAAGCGACCGCGTCGACTCGAAGTCCATCGATATGGAATCGATCAAACCAAAACAGCGCATTGGAGATCAAAAAGTTACGGACCTCATGACGTCCGTAATTGAAGACCATGGTCCCCCAGTCGGGATGCTCACCTTGGCGAGGGTCCTCGTGCTCGTACAATGCGCTGCCATCGAAGCGGTACAGGCCCAGGGCGTCTTTGGGGAAGTGGGCCGGGACCCAATCGATGATCACACCGATGGAGTTTTGGTGGCAGTGGTCGACGAAGTACATGAAGTCTTCGGGGGTGCCATAGCGGCTTGTGGCCGAGAAATAGCCGGTCGTCTGGTACCCCCAAGATCCACTGAAAGGATGCTCGGAAATCGGCAGGAGTTCCAGGTGGGTAAATCCCATCTGTTGGCAATACTCGACCAGTTGGTGGGCCAGTTCGCGATAATTGAGCCAACCGTGGTTGGTCGACGGGCACTTTCGCCACGACCCCAGATGGACCTCGTAGATCGAGATCGGTTTTTGGAGGATGCGGTTCAAAGCGCGATCCTCGAGCCAGCTTGCGTCGTTCCATTGGTAGGACAGCGAATGGACGATCGATGCGGTTCGTGGAGGGACCTCGGAATAAAAGGCCAGCGGATCGGCTTTATCGATGATGCGTCCGTCGAGGGTTCGAACTCTGTATTTGTAGTTCATACCGGCCTGGACGTTCGGGACAAAGAGTTCCCAGACACCTGAGGGAATCTGCTTGCGCATCGTGTGCGCACGTCCGTCCCAATGATTGAAATCGCCGACGACCTGGACGCTTTGAGCATTGGGAGCCCAGAGTGCGAAATTCACCCCCTGTTGGTCCTGTACTTTACGAGGATGCGCGCCGAGCTTCTCGTAGAGTTTCCAATGGTTCCCCGAACCGAATAAGTAGCGATCGAAATCGGTAAGCCAATATTCGACGTTGGAAGGATCGACTGATTCAGTCACGTTTCCCGATACTCCGGTTGGTTGGATGGATGCTAGTTTCTAGCTCGAAAGCGATCGGGTTTTGGATCGAGCATCAGCATCGATCGTAGGGTGTCGACTAGTAGTGAATCGGTGCGTAGGACAAGTCGCCAGACCCAGCGACCCGGTGCGGTGCACCAAGCGATCCGACTCGTGACCTCTTCATCATAACTCGGGCCGGCATCATTCGGGCCAACATAACTCGGGCCGGAATCATTCGGTAACGCACTTTTGGCTTCGGAACGCCCGAGCATTGCCGAGAAGGATCGGGACTGAACGCGAGAATCGTAAGTATGGGCTTGCGCGGCAGACATCGTCTCGACGGGCACATCGCGACGGTCACCATCGATAGGGTCTTGCTGGGAATCGTAAGCCATCCAGCGGCAGGTCACTTCGTGGTACCGCAGCGCGATATCGACACGTCGCCATAGATCTTGATTGCGGATCGGTTGGGTCGAGCCGAAGTGTTCCCAGCAGAAATCGTTTTCTCGCCATTCGACCAGCCCGTACTGCAGACCGCGAGCGACGTAGCGATTCGTGGTGATCAGGGTGACTTTGCTCGGTTGATCGAGGGCTTCGAGCCCTCGGATCACGGCCATGAGGGAGATGCGATCGGGGTGGAGGATGGGTTCGTGATCCCAGGCTTCCGTTTTAAGGCCGTTTTCGACGTTTTCCAGGACGAATCTCCATCGGCTTGCATCGTCCTCTGGGAAACCGAATGCCTGTCCCGCTGTGCCTTCGCAGAACAACAAAAAATGGGGCTTGATCGTGGTAATCATGCGTCGTTGGGTTCGGAGTGCTAAGACGGTGATTGCTGGGTCATGGGAGGACTACGATAGCTTGCGCGATGATATAGTTCGAGTTGGGGTTTCGAAAGTCAAACTCTGAGGATTGCCTTAAATAAAAGGGTTGGGTTCAATCTGTATCGATTGGAACTATTGTAAAGTCTTCACGTGGGATTGGCTTCCAGCCTGTCTGCGGCGTGGGATAGGCTTCCAGCCTGTCTGCGGCGTGGGATAGGCTTCTAGCCTGTCTGCAGCGTGGGATAGGCTTCCAGCCTGTCTGCGGCGTGGGATAGGCTTCCAGCCTGTCTGCGGCGTGGGATAGGCTTCCAGCCTGTCTGCGGCATCGAGTCGCTCAACTTCGGGACAGGCTGGAAGCCTATCCTACGGCGGCATCGAGTCGCTAAGCTTCAGGACAGACTGGAAGTCTATCCTACGGGATGCAAGGGACACTATTTTTGCTTAAGTTGACGTCGATATCGGCCGGGTGGTTCTCCGAAGGCTTTGCGAAACGCGACGCTCATGTACTCGGCATGTTGAAAGCCCGCCTTCTGGGCGATCGCATCGACCGACAGATCGGTCTGCTGGAGAAGCTCCTTAGCCCTCGACAATCGGATCATCGAGATCATCGCATGGGGAGTTTTTCCAATTGCGGAGCAAAACCTTGTCTCGAGCATACGGCGAGATAACGCGACATGCCTTAACACATCGGTCACCTGGATGCCGTCGCAAGCATGATCGCGGATGAATTGGATCGCTTTGGCGATCAATGGGTCGGCAACTGCGGTGATGTCCGTCGATTGGCGAAGCACCAATCCCAAAGGTGGCATTAAGCGAAAGGGGGTGGTGAATCCTTTTGGCTCGATCCGCCTGCGATCGGCCATCGCTTGATCGAGCCACTGGGCTGCAAAGTACCCGGCTCCGATCGCATCGGGGGCGATGCTAGTGAGCGAAGGTCTCGCCAATTCGCACAGGATTGGATCGTTATCGACACCGATGACGGCGATCTGTTCGGGAACTGCAATGCTCTGATTTCGGCAATGGTCCAAGACGACTTGTGCAGTGATGTCATACGCGCAAAACAACCCGACCGGCTTCGGGAGTTTCGCCAACCAATCGGCAAGTTCGATCGACGTACTTGTTGGGCTGGTTTTGCGAAACAAGGATGGGGTTTGGTGGAGCGAACATTCGAATCCAGCGAGCTTGCAGCAGGCGATGAATGCCTCTTGCCTCCAACGCGACCAATTCAAGCCTTTGGGACCACAGAACGCAAAGCTCCTGAATCCTCGTTCGTGGAGATGATCGAATGCGAGTCTGGCGATCGCTTGATCGTCGGTTTCGATCCAAGGGATATGGTCGACACGACGTGCCGAACTGACATCCACAACCGGCACCTGCAAGCTCGATACGACTTTGGCGATTCGATCCGTCTCGATCCTTGCGATCGCACCGTCGATGCGCACACTTGTCAGCCAAGAGGGAGGATCCGCACCACGCTCTTGTTCGGGAAGGTAGATCGACCAAGCGTCATGCTCGCGATGGTATTTGACGATCCCTTCGAGCAAACCTCTCGCATAAGCATTCGAGGTTTCGATCAGCAGGGCTACACTTTTTCTGCGTTTCACAGCGGGTCACACAGGGCCAAGCCGACTAGGACCAGATTCTCGACATAGGTCGCAGGTGGTCCGATGTGCGCGTGGACCAAGCGTCCATCTCCGCCGGAGATCACCACCGGGACGCGGGTCTTGCCACCGATCTCCTTGCGATACCGTTCGACCAAGTAACTTACTCCTCCGACGAGCGAGGCATGGACCCCTGCGGCGATCGCCTCTTCGGTATTTTTTCCGGGCAATCTCGGGAGTCCATCGATCGAATCGGCAGGGAGCCACGGCAACTGATCGGTACCGGCGGCCAAGTACTGCAGGGCAAGCCCTGCGCCTGGCAGGATCGAACCACCTTGGAAGCGTCCTTGCTGATCCACCCAGTCGACCGTCAGGGCCGTGCCAGCTTGGACGACAATCACTGGCGTGGAGTGCGCCGAGGCCAACGCTGCGCGTGCGGCAAGGAGTCTGTCGATGCCGACCTTCTCGGGATAGTCGACCTGAACATCGATCCCAACGTTCCGGTAGTCGATGACTTGGTAGTCGATCGGCGTCTTGGAGTTGGATTGCTTGGAATGCTTGTCGATGGCTCGCAAGAGCCGTTCTAAGGCATTGCGATTCACGCTTGCGATCCGCCATACGACAGCATCGTAGTGATGATCCTGGCCGATGACCTGGCGGACCAACCAATCGTAGCCTTCGTCGTCTCCGATCTGCACCCACCTGCGATGCTCGGATTCGGTGGGGTCAGGACGGTACTTGTCGATCTGTTGCCCGATCGAGCTCCAAGAGAGTTTTACGACCGGACCATAGATTTTGGCTCGTTCGTAATCCACAGGACGATCGCAGTTGCTGTGGCAAGCCCGCAGACCGCTGTTACCAATGTCGACAAGAATCATTTCGCTTGCAGGTCATTTCGTGGCGGAACGGTACTCCGCTAACAAGTCGGCGATGCGCAGAACGAGTTGCCGCAGGCCCGAGCCGGTCACGGCGCTAACTAGGTGGATATCGTCACGACCGAGTTCTTTGGACAAAGCGGCATGGATATCGGCCGCATCGGGTAGTTCGGCTTTGGTCACAACGACGATTTCGGGACGTTGCGCAAGCTCTTGGCTGTAATGGGCAAGTTCGTTGCGGATGGTCTTGTAGTTGCCGATCGGGTCGGTTTGATCCATTGGGGATGGTTCCACCAGATGGACCAGGATCCCTGCTCGCATGATGTGGCGAAGGAAATCATGTCCGAGGCCATGTCCTTCGGCTGCACCTTCGATCAACCCAGGAATATCTGCCAGAACAAAGGTGCGATCCATGTCGGATTGGACCAGGCCCAGATTCGGGAACTTGGTCGTGAACGGATAGTCGGCGATTTCGGGCCGGGCGCGAGATAGCCTCGAGAGCATGGTGCTTTTGCCTGCATTGGGCATTCCGATGAGTCCAACATCGGCGATCGACTTGAGCTCTAGGATCAGTCGCCTGGATTCGCCGAGGCCGCCGGAGGTCGTTTCGCGTGGGGCCTGATTGGTCGAGGCTTTGAAGTGGGTGTTTCCCCAGCCTCCTCTTCCACCGCGAGCAGCGACGATCTCATCGCCGTCGTTGACCAAGTCCCGTAGTTCCAGGCCGGTCTCTTTGTCGATCAGAACGGTCCCTGGGGGGACGTTCAAAACCAGATCCTTACCGCTTCGACCGTGGCAATCGGAACCTAGGCCGGGCGATCCGTGATCGGCTCGCCAATGGCGCTGGTGGGCAAAAGAGACCAGGGAGTTGACCCCGGATTTGGCGCGGATCACCACGCTTGCGCCGTCGCCTCCATCGCCGCCGCAGGGTCCTCCGAAAGGAACGTGCTTTTCGCGGCGAAAGGCCATGCAGCCATCACCACCTTTGCCCGCAATGATTTCGATTTCAACACGATCGACAAACATAGCGGCTGCCTCCAGCAAGTACGCGGAGAGGTCGCTCTAGTTCGCCAAAGGCTTGACGTTGATCCGACGGCCTTCTCGATCGAAGTACACGTTGCCATCGACCAAAGCGAAGATGGTGTAATCGGTTCCCATGCCAACATTACGGCCTGGATGCCACTTGGTTCCGCATTGGCGGATCAAGATGTTGCCTGGACCTACGAGTTCGCCACCGAACTTCTTAACTCCGAGACGCTGTGCGTTCGAGTCGCGTCCGTTCCGAGTGGAGCCCTGTCCTTTTTTGTGTGCCATGGTTCGTGATCGATCGTTTACTGGGTTGATTCGTCGGTGTTATGCGATAAGTTCGCTCTGTCCGGGGCGAGTGCCGCTGGACTGGGTCGGGGATTTTAGCGGTAAATCCACTGATAATCAAGGCGTTCTTTGAGCCCAAATTGCTGGAGATAATAGTTCACTCGAGCCGGGTCTTGGTAAGCTGGAGGACCGAGGTAAATCCGGTCCCTGGCCACATCCAAAGCATCTCCCGGACGCCAGAAGTAGATCCTCAAGGTTCGGCGCAGGTACTTCTTTTCGTCCCCTGAATCGACTTGGATCTGGTAAGCGTTCGTCAGGCCCCGGACATCGATCGCGAAAAAATCCAGTCGTGGATCGACGTCGGTCCAAGTCGCCACTCCCCAAACGCTCCCGTCGTCTCCCCCTTTGCTCACAGGCAATTCCTGACGAGCGATCTCAATGGGGTCGGCCAATCGACCGCCTGGTATCCGTTCGCGGGCCGCGATGGCTTGGACGGCCGGCATGAGGATCTGAGAATCCATGGCCAAGCGACGCTCCTTGGAAAGGAGCGTAAAGCGAGGGATAAACCGAACCGAGTCGTACTGCACTCGCTTGGGCTCCCCAGGAACCGCTTCGGAATCCGAAAGGTCCTTTATGGCCGGTTGCAGGTCATTTCCCGTGTATCGAATGCGGTAGACCAAATACCAAACCGTCTTTTTCTCCATGACCCCCGTCGCATTGGGAATGTCGACATCGATCAGCCGCATGGGCTTGAAGGCGAACTCCAGCCCCCAAACCGGATGACGAAAGGTCACGTTCTTGGATTGGTAGAGCAGGGTCTCTGCGGGGGAGGCGAAATTTGGCTGATTGTTGGGGAAGTCCGGACCGGTCCAGTTGAGTTCCGGATGTTTGGCGACAAACTCCAGGTCGAAGGGTCCAAGTGCCGTATCTTCGGCGTTCTGGTCCGGCGGGATGACGGTCAAAACTCCGTCGGCAAGCTTACGCCCGCCAAGGCCCAAGCCATTGTCGGTGGGATTGGCAGAATCCTGGGCTTGGGCTAGGCCGCAGACCCAAAGAGAAGCAATCAGCCAAGGCAAAACCAACAGTTTCGAGGGTGAGACTCGGTTCGGTTGCACTTTGGAAACGTTTGAAACTTGCACGTTAAGCCCCATAAGAGAATCCCTGACATCGTGCTTGGTCATCGGCACGGACAAGCAATGGAGACGTAGTATAGTTTCCCAATGGGTCAAAACCTCAAGAAAACCGATCCAAAATTGGCGAAATCGCCAGTTGGGGACTCAGGGACAACTGGAGAACTCAAGACGACTGGGCAATCTATTCGTGCCGGATGTTCGTGGCTGCGAGGCGAGAAAAACTGCGGGGACGGAAAACCGCGGCACTGGAGGAGATCCGGATCGACAGTCCGGAGCTCACGCCTTCAACAGATTGAAAGGTCGAACTCTGACTCATTTGCGGGCAAGGTTAGCCAAAACGTGGCGTCAAAGACCTCTTGCGCGGTAACCTGCGATGCAAAAAATCGACATCGTCTGAGCGGGAAAGCCTAAACAAGGCTCTTTCGGGATCAACCCGATAGCTAGAAGCCCTCCGATCGGATCGGGGGCAATAGGTTAGAAATTGAGGTGTCTCGGGGTCGAAACCCGGACAACTACTTCTTGCGATGTCGGATTCGGGCTCGCATTCGTCGTTTCTTGCGCCCGATTTTCCTTCGCCCGCGTCCTGTTTTCTTTACACCCACGAAAAACACCCCTGTGGAAAAGGTCCAGATGGAATTTGTACTAAGTTTGAATGAGTCAAGGGGGGGCTAGCTTAGCAACGGAACGCCGATTGGGCAAGTCCTGCAGGGACACTTGGGATTGGGAAATGAGAAAATGTACCGAATCCCTCTACGGGGCGAACCTCTTTTGGTCCTTTGCCTTCTCTATTCCTGGATGCGAAGGTACACTAGGCGAATCAGCAGGTTTGGGCTCATAGCTCAGTTGGATAGAGCAACGGATTTCTAATCCGTAGGTCGTAGGTTCGAATCCTACTGGGCCTGCTAGGTGTGCTGGGCCTGATAGGCGGGATTCAGCTCTGCCATCCAATAGTAATCCGGCGATCCTGTCCTCGAGAACTTCGACGGCAAGATCGTCAGGCCCGTCCTCGCTCCCAGGTCGAACCTGTCGTGAAATCCACCAAACCGTCGGGTGATCAAAGCAGAGAGCATTTATAAGGATCCCCATTAAAAAGCTCACCTATGCCTGACATTCTCATCAAAACAAATCGCTTGCGCGTGGAGACACTTTTTGAACCTTACCGATCGTTGATTGGCAAGGACTACGATGGATACCGTAATCATGTGTACCGCACCATCACTTATGCAATGCACTTCCTCAATCAATCCCCCGAGCTCGAGCCGCTGGTCGAGACGGCATTCGTCTATCACGATATAGGCCTTTGGACGGATCACGCCTTGGCCTATCTTGAACCCTCCGAAGCTGTTGCTCTTGAGGACAACCAGAAATACGGTTGGGGATTGGATCCAGACGCTTTACGCGGGGCAATCCACTGGCATCACAAGATATTTCGTTACCGAGGGGATCATCAAGAGCTCATCGAGGCTTGTCGAAAGGGCGATTGGATTGATGCGACGCAGGGTTGGATGCGCAAGGGCCTGAGTCGCTCAGCGATTGCGAAAGTGGAATCTGCATTTCCGAATTGTGGGTTTCACCAATCGCTCATGCGATTAGCTCGGGAGTATGGCGGCTCGACCATTGTGGGCGGTTACAAGGTCACTAGAGGAATCGTCAAATGGTGATCTGGAACTCGAGGTTGTAGACACGTTCTTCGCTACCGAGCTGCTCGATCGACTCGATCCGAACGTCGCCATCGAGATTACGAAGCGTTTCCTTAACGCGAAGTTCTCCGGCTGGCACAAAGTCCAAGCGGTCGGCAGAATAGATCGAATGATTCGAAGTCACCCCCAGGGGCTCTGCGTTTGGGCTTTGATCAGACAAGCAACGCCTCTCGGCCAGTAAAATGGGGCTGCGACCCGTTTGTGAATGAACGTGATCGATTCCTCACGTACACGCACGGCCTCGGAGGGCCATGCTACGGTTGAGAAAACCAAAGACCGTCCCCTCCATCGTATTATGGAGTGTATCCAGACGATTTCGTTTACCCGTGAGCCAACCAGCGCAAGCGGTTGGGCGATTTAAATCAGCCCGCCAGGGCGCTGCGTTTGGGCTTTGATCAGACAAGCAACGCCTCTCGGCTCGTAAAATGGGGCTGCGACCCGTTTGTGAATGAACGTGATCGATTCCTCACGTACACGCACGGCCTCGGAGGGCCATGCTACGGTTGAAAAAAACCAAAGCCAGTCCCCCTCCATCGTGTTATGGAATGTATCCAGACGATTTCGATCACCTGTGAGCCAACCAGCGCAAGCTACCAACCCGAGCGGCCGAAGCCGGAATTGTTGTTCGAGACACCGCCGCCTCCGCCAAAAGAACCGCCGCCACCACCGCCGCCGAAGGGTCCGCCGCCGCCAAAAGTCCCTCCGGATCCGAAAATCGAGCCCCCGCTCGACGATGGACCCCTGCCTCCGAGGATGATCGTCCCTGTGCGTGCGGCTTCGGCAGCCATGCGCTCGCGACGCAAACGTTCGGCGCGCTGCTGCTCGTCGATGCGTCGCTTTTGCACCTCTCGCTCAGCGCGCTGGATGGCGATCTGGGCGGCTTGGTTGGCCTGACTCGAGAGCTCCAGTACCGATGCATAGTTGCCGGCTTGCAATTGCGACCGGGCCGACTCCAGGAGCCTTACGCCGGGCGACCCGTCGATGCGCATCCCCCAAGGTCCGGTCCAATGCTCGGCATTGTAAACCGATTCGGAAGCCCGTTGAAATTCCTGCAACGCGTCGTTGCCCATCTGAAGCTCTTGGCTTAGCTTTTTGGAAACATTCGCCAGATCGGATTGGACCTCGGCGGCCCGACGACCGACGTTATGCCAATCGCCGTGAACCTCTTCGATCTGCTGCTGGACTCCCAATACCCCTTGTTCAAGCACATCGACGCGGCGGACTCCCTCCTTGGTCGCTGGCGAGTCGGGGATGTTGTCGGTACGTGACTGCTGGACATACTGCCGCGCGACACTCCATTGTCGGACCGCTCCGTCGACAGCCCTGGATGCCTCGGCATGCCCTTGATGGTCGGCGACAATCATCGCTTCAAGCTCGGCAATTCGCTTTTGAAAATGCATGAGCACCTGGGCTAACTCGAACGGATTGGTGCGCTGCGTGTTGGTCGCGACCTGCGATTGGACTTGGCCAACATGTTCGGCAAACTCCTGGATCTGACGGATCGTTGGGAACATCACAAGCCGATCGTTTTGGGATTCGAGCAGCCGCTCGGCTGCGGCGGCGCAGGTTTCGAGTTGTTGCTGGTTTTCGACCACGCAACGCTCTAGGTGCTGCAAGTGGACCTCGACTCGTACCAAACGCCGATCGATTTCGGCGATCAAAGCACTAGCTTCGCGAACTGTGGAGATCGCTCCGAGCACCTCGCCTCGGCTGTACTGGGCTTGGGCATCGTTATGCATCTTGGAGACTTGCTGGGCGATCGACTCGGCGCGCTGGAGAAGCTGATTGGCTAACGAACCCCCGAGTTGCTGGTCTTCTTGTTGGCCATTGGCAGATACGCCTGAGCCGGGATTGGCTTGGTTGGCGTTGGCTTGGCTGGAGTTGGCTTGGTTGGCGTTGGCTTGGTTGGGTGCAAGATCCTGTAGGGGTTCTGCCCCGGGTTTGGCCCAACTCTTGGCGGGCTCTTCGACGACCGAATAGGAAAGTCTCAAGGCCGCCGAGGTATGATCGCGCTCGACGTTTCGCAGCGTTCCGAGCAGATTGCGGCATCGTTCGAGCATGCCGTCGAGTCTCGAGCGTTCGAGCCTGAGCGTTTGGTCGAACTCCTTGACCGTCGCCTTCGAGGCATCCATCCATGACTTGGCTTTGTCGACCTCGGCCTCGCAGCCGGTCAATGCAGCTTGGCAAGCCTCGACTTTGCCTTGCAGCAAAAGCGTCGATGCGGCTTCGAGATTCTTGCGAGCCATGCTGGCCGCGTCGTCGGGATTGAATCGGCCTTCGATGAGCACTTTGTCCTCTGGCAATCGCAGGGACTTGGCCAACTCGCCTCGGTTGCTCTTGATGAGTCCAGGCAACTCGGAGAGTTTCGGCTCGGTTTGTTCTTTGAGGTGTTTAGCCAGACTCAAGGCCTTCTTGGCTTTTTCCTGCAGGGCGTCCATGGACAAACCAAAGGCGTCGATCTGATCGGCGATCGATTGCGTGGTCGCTTTCTCAAACAACTCGTTGGCTTGCTTGGATTGCTCTTGCAAATCGGCGTCGATCCAATGGGTGGTATATCCCATCGCCCGAAGGGCCTCGGAAGTGGTCTTGAGTTGGTCGAAGTACTTGCCTCGGTACTCGGCGATCATCGAGCCGAGCTTCATTCCTTGGGCCAATTTCCACGACGCGGATTGAGCCGGTCCCTGCATGGCCGATACCGCATCGTGGGTCGATAGGGATTCGGCTTCGGCAAGGTCCTTTTGGATCGAGGGGATCAGGGCTTCGAAATAGCTTGGGACGGGAAAGAAGTTGTCTTGGGCCAGCTCCGACAATCGTCGTTCTTGGTTGACCATCTTTTGAAGTTCGGACTGGCATCGATCGAGCTCGTCGTTGACGCCTGTCAGAGAGTAGTCGATGACCTTGAGCGTTTCGCTGGCTCGCTTGCGCTTGCCCTGGATGGCCTGAAAGATTTCGTCGAAGGTCATCACGACTTCGTCGGGGACTTCTTTGGGTGGCTCTTCTCCGGTTTCGAGAGCCCGTTCGCGCAGGATTTCCATGGCGATGGTTGGAATCCCTGTCGACTTGTTGAATTTCAGGGGTTTGCCTGACAATTGACGGATCGATTCTTCATACGGGCCGGCGCTGAAGTTGTTGGTGATTTTTTCCCAAACGCCGGGCGGGTAGACCAGCTCCTTGGCCTGTCCGATCACGCG
>QWPJ01000123.1 GCA_003671195.1 Planctomycetota bacterium | reverse complement strand
TTAGCCAGCGGGTCTGATTGCCATTGGTCACCTTGCGGTGGCCGCGTTGATGGAGGCGGCGGGAATTGAACCCGCGTCCCGTGATGCTTCCGATCCGGCCTCTACATGCTTAGCCAACTTTTATTTGTCTCGCCCACCACGTTCGTCGTTGGCATCGGTGCGGTGCGCCAGCCTCGAGCTTTTTTAACCATGACCGTGCGAGACACGGGTCATGGCGATTCGGAATTGCGACAGGCACTCCAGCGCCTCCGACGGGCCCCGGGTGCCTGGGAAGCCTAAACTAGGCCGCCAGTGCGAGAGTATTCTCTGCAGTTACTTTTTTTGATCGAGTATTAACGTGGCCTCTCGACCAACCACGACATGCCACCAAAATCTTCAACTCATCCGGTCGATTCCAATTCGCCCCCGATGAACCGTCAGTGCGAACACCGACGGACTTAGGTAGTATCGGCACAGGTTGCCCGATTGACTAGCCCCAGCGCCAAGAAAAAAGATCGGTCGGATCGGTCGGATCGGTCGGATCGGTCGGATCAGTCGGATCAGTCGGATCGGTCGGATCGGTCGGATCGGTCGGATCGGTCGGATCGGTCGGATCGGTCGGATCGGTCGGATCGGTCGGATCGGTCGGATCAGTCGGATCAGTCGGATCAGTCGGATCGGACTTGTAGGAACTTGACATTACGGTAGTTTGCGGGTAGCCTTGCCCGATTCACAAACTCCCAAGGAATCCTGGTACCGACTCCCTGATCGGCCAGGCAGACTTGGGACGCCAAACCTCCACCATTAGCATGAAAAAAACAGCATGAATCCCCAAGATTTGCTTCGAATTGTCGATTCCTTGCATCGAGAAAAGCAAATCGACCCGGAATTGGTCATGCAGGCGATCGAGGCGGCATTGATCACCGCCGCGAAGCGACAGTTTGGTGAGGAGGCCGAGGTCGACATCCATATCGTGCGCGGGGTCGGAGCGATCAACGCGACGGTCGATGGAAAGACGCTTAGCCAAGACGAGATCGGTCGGATCGGTGCTCAGACGGCCAAGCAAGTGATTATTCAGAAGCTCAAAGAGGCCGAGCGCGACGCGAGACTCGAGGAGTTTCATGAGCAGGTCGGGCAGTTGATTACCGGCATCGTGCAGCGGACCGAAAAGGGGCTTACGATCGTCCAGCTAGGGAATGTCGAAGCGATTTTGCCTAAAAGCGAGCAGATCCCTGGGGAAGCTTATCACAACGGTTCCCGGGTGCGCGCGGTAATTTACGAAGTCAAGGCGGCGGGAAACCGCGTGAAGATCATCCTTTCGAGGACCAAGGGGACATTGGTCCAGCGGTTGTTCGAGCAGGAGGTTCCCGAGATTGCCGAAGGGGTTATCAAGATCAACGCGATCAGCCGAGAGCCCGGGTATCGAAGCAAGGTAGCCGTCAGCAGCACCGATCAGCGCATCGATTGCGTTGGGGCTTGTGTGGGCATGCGAGGCAACCGGATTAAAAACGTGACCAGCGAGTTGGCTGGCGAGAGGATCGACATTGTCCGTTGGAGCGATGATCCGATGGTTTTGATCCCTAATGCACTGCAACCGGCGCAGGTCGAGCAGGTTTTATTGTGCGACATGATTGGCCGGGCCATCGCGCTAGTCAACGACGAGCATTTGTCCCAGGCCATCGGGCGTTTTGGGCAGAACGTTCGGTTGGCCAGCAAGTTGTGCGGCTGGGACATCGAGATCATGACCGCACCGGAGTTGGAGCGTCAGATTGAGCGAGCGATGGAAGCGTTCATGCAGATTGACGGGATGACCGAGGAAGTCGCCCAGCAGCTCGTCGAGCAAGGTTACTTGTCGTTCGATGATCTTTCGGTCATCGAGCCGGAGGCCTTGATCGAGATGGGTGGTTACAGCGAGGACCAGGTCAATTCGATCGTCGAGCAGGCCGAGGATCGAGCTTCTGAGCAAGAAGCGGAGGAGGAAGCCCGCAAGCGGCAGGACAAGCTTGACAAAGAGCGTCGGGCATCTGAGGAGCTCGACAGGTTAGAGAAGCTCGAAGCGGCCGGGAAGGTTCCAGTGGTTGCCGATCAGTCTGAAGCATCGGTCGAAGAAGCCCAGGTGCCGATCGACCAGCCCCAAGAGGAGGCTGCCGCTGACCCGGCCCCCGCCCCTGCCCTTGAGTCGGGTGCAGAGTCCCTTGAGCAGCCCGGCGAGCCTCGAGTCGAGGGCTAACGGATCGAAAGCGTTCGGTTCCGTTCAGAAAAAACCGATTTTAGGGGCTCTGATCCCTGACGAATCCATAGCTCTTGCGTTAAACTACACCACTTACCGTTTCGATGGATTGCATGTCGCGACCGCTTGGTCCTCCCGTCTTTGGTCAAAGAGGGATGCCGCCAAGAGGCATATTTAGCTTGTGAAAGAATCGCAAAATGAGGAGTCACAAGATGGGTGTGCTGGCAAAGCGAAGGGGCGTTCAATGAGATAATTCAATAGAACAAAAAGGCGAGCGAAGATGTCCGAATTTGATGTCGGAATCTCGCCTGACAAATCGTGGGCCCAGGCCCCGGGGATTTTTGCTCAGTGGCAGTTCGAATTTATTCGCTTGCAAAAGATTTGGGTATCGACAGCAAAGAGCTAGTCGATTTGTGTGCGCGCATAGGGATACAGGGCAAGGGAAGTGCGCTGGCGAGTCTCGAGAACGATGAGATTGCCAAGATCAAGAATCATCTTGCGGAGAAGTCCGCACCTGCTCCGGAGGTGGCCAAGGAGACGCCCAAGCCTCAGCGAGAGCCAGTCAAAGACGCTCCGATCCGGGATTTGGGCAGACCGGTTACGGCCAAGCGAGAGATCGGTCAGATCCGACGGCCGGCGGGGGTTGGTGAGGCTGTGGGCGGAGCTGTGGCTCAGGCATCCGAGGTTTTGGATACTGAGGTTTCTTCGGGGGTGGATCAAGTGCCATCCTTGGAAGTCGATTCGCACCCCGAGTCGTCAACGGCTCCAACGGAGGATCAAGGAGATCAAGAATCCGAGGGGTCCGATCAGGAGATTGCCGACGGCGATGCCCCTGGGATTCGCGTTGGACGCGTCCCTGCTGTCGCGAAAGAGCTTGTGTCTGAGGGTGTAGAAGCGGCCGAATCCGATGAGAGCGATTCGTCGAATGTCCCGAAGGGGGATTCGCCAGGGGCGGTGCCTGCGGTGGCCGTGTCTCGCGATTCGCGAGTGGCTGAGCCTAGTCGAGGTTTCACATCGATGAACGTGCCTGGAAAGGTGCGGGTCATTGGGCGGACCAAGCCAGTCGATGGAGCCAAGCCTGTCGGGGCAGGCGATGGGGCCAAGGGGGTTCGCAAGCCGCGCGAGCCGGTGATCAATCTAGCGAAGATCCCGAAGTCTGCGGCGCCGACGCCCGTAGCGAGAGCCCAGGAGCCTGCGACCCTGAAGCCTTTGGTCAAGCTTACTCCGGAGGTGCTCAAGGGAGTGCAGCAGCAAAAGCTGGATAAGCAACCAGGAGCCCAGGATAAGGCTGGGGTGGGTGCGGCCAAGTCTGGAACGGGGGCTGGTAGGGCCACTGCGCCGAGCCAGACCCAGCACGCTGGGCTCACCGAGTTCAAGCAGGCGGCAGAGAACAAGCTCAACCAAAAGAGTCGCAAGCCGACAACAGACGTCGAGGAACCAGCCCGCAAGAAGGGCTTGGCCAGTCTCGAGGCCAGCCGAGCCGAGCGAAGCAAGTTGCGAGTTCCGAATCGGATTCAAACGACCAGGGACCTAGCGCGTGTCGAAGAAGAGGAAGATCGAAGGCTCGGCGGTCATCGCCACAAGAAAAAGCAGCAGTTGAATACTGAACGCAAGGAAAAAGTCGAGCTGGCTTTGCCTTGTACCGTTCGAAGTTTCTCTGAGGCCGCAGGGGTTCCTGCGGCGCGTGTTTTGCGATCGCTCATGATGATGGGTGCGATGACCAACATCAATGCGACGTTGAATCAAGAGCAAGCCGAGATGCTCGCCGTGGATTTGGGAGTCGACCTGGAGTTCAAGCAAGCCGAGACGCTCGAGACGAGTGTGATTGCCAAGCTTGATGATTTTGTCGACAGTGCAGAGGATCTGGTTCCTCGACCGCCGATCGTCACGTTCCTCGGGCACGTCGACCACGGCAAGACGTCGCTGTTGGATTATTTGATTGGTACGAAGATCGTCACGGGCGAAGCCGGTGGGATCACCCAGCATATTCGAGCTTATCAGGTCAAGAAGGATGGTCGGGCCGTATCGTTTGTCGATACGCCGGGTCACGAGGCTTTCACCGAGATGCGAGCCCGTGGTGCCAACGTGACTGACATTGCGATCTTGGTTGTCGCGGCCGACGACGGCATCATGCCGCAGACCGAAGAGGCCATATCGCATGCCAAGGCTGCAGGTGTACCGATTGTCGTCGCTGCCAACAAATGCGATTTGCCAGGGGCTGACATCAATCGCGTCATGACGCAGATGACCGAACATGGGCTAACTCCGAGCGCTTGGGGTGGGGATGTCGAAGTGGTCCCGACAAGTGCGATAACCGGCGAGGGGATGGACGCTTTGCTCGAGACGGTCTTGACCGTCGCGGAGCTCAACGACTATCGAGCCAACCCGAAACGGGCGGCGAAGGGAGTTTGTTTGGAAAGCGAGCAGTCGGCCGATCGGGGTGTGATCGCCAAGGTCATGGTTCAGACTGGAACGTTGCGAGTCGGCGATATCGTCGTGTGCGGAACGACATTTGGTCGGGTCAAAGCGATCCACGATACGCTCAAACGCAGTAAGCAAATGACTGAGGCTGGGCCATCGATGCCGGTCAACATTACGGGCTTGGATCATCCACCCGAGGCGGGTGAGAAGTTCTACGTCATCGACGAGATTGGCCAAGCGCGTCAATTGGCAGCTCGGCGCGAGCAAGATTCCAGAGCCACATCCCTCTCGGGCTCTTCGCCGAAGGTCTCCTTTGAGACATTCCAGGAATTGCTTCAGTCGGGCAAGCTTGGAGCTAAGGAAGATCGCGTGATCTTGAATTTGATCATCCGAGCCGACGTTCGAGGGTCCCTCGAGGCGATCGAAAAGGAGCTTTCGAAACTCGATCACCCTGAGGTCGATATCCGGATTTTGCAGAAGTCTGTCGGTGGGATTTCCGTCGCGGACGTCACGCTCGCGAGTGCCTCGCAAGCCGTCGTGGTTGGCTTTAACGTCATACCGGATGAGTCGGCGAGAATTTTGGCCGACAGCAAGAACGTTGAAATTCGTCGTTACGACATTATTTACAAGTTGGCTCAGGACATCCGCGCGTTGGTCGAAGGGCGATTGAAGCCCGAAGAGAAGGTTGTCGAACTCGGACGAGCGTTTGTCAAAGCGGTCTTTACCGTATCTCGCGTCGGAACGATTGCCGGATGCTTTGTGGCACAAGGGACCATCGAACGGGGTTGTCGCATTCGGGTCCACCGCGAAGGTCGCAAGATTGGCGATTATCAACTCGATACGCTCCGGCGAGTCAAAGACGACGTCAAGGAAGTCAACCGCGGCATGGAATGCGGTATCAAGCTCGCGGGCTTTAATGACGTGAAGGTCGATGACGTTCTGGAAGCCTACAAAGTCGAGCAAGTGGCTAGAACACTGGAATCGTCCAAATCATGAGTACACGCAGGTTGCTCAAGGCTGCCGAAGCGATTCGAGGAGTCGTTTCGATGGCCATCCTTACCGAATTACGCGATCCACGCGTCCAGAACGTGACCGTCGTTGGCGTGGAGGTCACCCCCGACATGCGCGAGGCCAAGGTGCTCGTGAGTGTCATGGGCAATGACGCTCAGCAACGGACGGTTTTGAAGGGATTGCAAAACTCCGTGGGTTTTTTGCAGTCCAAGATTGCAGATCGGATCGAGACTCGCTACATCCCCCGCTTGACCTTTGTGATGGACGAGGGGGTGAAAAAGTCGGTAGCGGTCCAACAAATCCTCGAACAGATCTCCAAAGAGCGCGAGTCGACTCCGACCAGCCTTAAAGTCGATCCACCGGTCGATTCCTCCGATGCGCTCCATGAGCAGGTCGAGAGTGAAACTTCCAACGACTCTGGCGGCAATCCCTAGAGAGCCGCCTAGACACAGCTTTGACGAACTTGAGCAAGAGCGATTGAAAGGAAAAGGAACGGTCGATGAGTTCCGGTAACCGCACGGTTAAATACGAAAACCTACTGAAGGCCCTCAGGAAACATTACAAGCCCCTTGCCGATCCGCCCGAAAGGTCGGTGCTTGAACATCTTCTCTACGCTTGCTGCCTAGAGGATGCTCGAGTCGAGCAAGCCGATGAGGGGTTCGCCAAGTTGCAGCAGACCTATTTCGATTGGAACGAAGTCAGGGTGACGACCGTCGCGGAGTTGGCCGAGGCGCTCAAGGCCTTGCCCTTTCCGATGCAAGCCGCATCGCGGATCAAGCAATGCTTGCAGTCGATATTCGAGACTCGGTATCAGTACGATATCGACGACATGAAGAAAGCCAATTTGGGCAAAGCTACGGCCGAACTCGAGGCTTGGAAAGGCATGTCCCCGTTCACGGTCGCTTATGTCTCCCAGCACGCTCTTGGAGGTCATTCGATCCCTCCGAGCAACTTGATTTGTGATGCGATGTGGCAGTGCGAGATTCTCACGCTCCTGGAGATTCCCAAGAATGCGTTGCCAGGAATTGAGCGGGCGATCCCCAAGACCAAGGGGATTGAGTTTGCTGGGCTGATGCATCAATTTGCTACCGACCTTTACCACCATCCCAAGAGTGCAGGGCCTGTGGCCGTCCTCAAGGACATGGGTGCGAGTTACAAGTCCAAGCCCAAGCCCGTCGAGGAGCCCAAGGAGTCGAAATCCAAAGGGTCGACGGCCAAGCCATTGCCAACCAAACCGACGCCTCCCATCAAGACGCCTCCCGTCAAGACGCCTGCAGTCAAGCCGCCTGCAGTCAAGCCACCTGCCGAATCGGCGAAGGAGCCCGGGTCGAAACCGACCACTGCTCCTGCACCCAAGGTAGCACCGAGTGCTGTTGCATCGGCCAAGCCCTCGTCGGGTCAGAAGCCCGAGAAAGCCGAGAAAGCCGAGAAAGCCGAGAAGCCCGAGAAAGCCCAACCTGCAAAACCTGTGTCCAAGCAAGAGGTCAAAGACACCAAGACGCCAAGCAAGCCTCTTGCGGCCCATATATCCAAAGCGATCAGCAAGCCCGCCAAAGCTCCTGAGAGTGTGCCGGGCTCGGGCAAGTCGGCTAGCGGCAAGCCAGCAAACGGCAAGCCGGCTAGCAGTAATCCGGCGGGCAGTAAGCCTTCGAGCGGTAAGCCGGTTGTCAGCAGCAAGCCAGCCGACATCAAGTCAGCCGGCAGCAAACCAGCTAGCTCAAAGCCTGAGAAAAGCTCAAAGCCTGAGAAAAGCTCAAAGCCTGAGAAAAGCTCAAAGCCTGAGAAAAGCTCCGTGCCCGCGAAAAGTTCAAAGCCTGAGAAAACCGGTACGGACCAAGGCAAATCCGATAAGGGCAAGGTAGATAAGAGCAAGACGGACCCATCCAAGGCGTCCAAGAAGGACGTCAAGGATTCCGGCAAGGCGAGCAGCAAGGGCAACCAGAGTTCGGTCGGTTCGAGCCTATCGAAGAAAAAACCTAGGTAAAGTTGCAACGAAAATTGTTGGGTTCTGCGAACTGCACGAATCGCTAGGGTTTGCATTTCGCAGGTCAGTGATTTGGAAATCTGGTCATTGAATCCAAGAAACACAGACAACACAAAAACATTCAGAGGGATCTGCCATGGCAGGACATTCACAGTGGGCCAACATCAAGCATCGCAAGGCGTTGGTTGACAGCAAGCGCAGCAAGTTATGGAGCAAGCTCTCTAAGGCGATCATTGTTGCCGCGAAGTTAGGGGGTGGGGATCCTGCAAACAACATCCGTTTGCGGACAGCGATCCTTGACGCCAAGGCAGTATCGTTGCCCAAGGACAATATCGACCGGGCGATCAAGAAGGGAACCGGAGAGATCGAGGGTGGGGATGTCGAAGAGGTGCTCTATGAGGGGTATGGTCCCGGTGGAGTCGCCATTCTTTGCGATATCATGACTGACAATCGCAATCGCACCGCACCTGAGGTGCGTAAGCTCTTTGAAAACCACGGCGGGAATCTTGGGTCGACCAATTGCGTGGCTTACCTGTTTGAACGCAAGGGTCTCATATCGATCAGCAAGACGGCCGTCGATTTGGAGAAGCTCATGGAGTTGGCTTTGGAGAACGGTGCTGACGACGTCACCGAAAGCGAGTCGGGCTTTGAGGTCACCTGTCAGACCGACGTCTATACCGAGCTTGTCGATGCCCTTGAGTCGGCGCAGATTGCGTTGGAATCCAAGCAAGTGACCCGAGTTCCGAATTTGACGGTTGAAGTCGACTCCGATACGGCCGTATCGGTCATGAAGTTGCTCGACAAGCTTGAAGATCATGACGATGTTCAATCGGTAGCGACGAACGTGAACTTTACTGCCGAGCAACTGCAGTCTTTGCAATCTTAGGTTTCCTCAGACCCTCCGAGTGGATGGATGCTAACGCGACTCGATACGACGGCTTCGGATTTTCAAGAGCGGCTCGAAGAGTTGCGCAAGAAGCTCAGTCCAGACGGGACGGTCGTCTCGGAGCGATCGACAAAGCTGACGATGTCTTTGTTTGGTCAGGCGCTCAGTCCCCAAGAGGTAGTCGAGCGGATTTGCCAGGACGTACAAAAAGGCAAAACCCAAGCGGTTCTCAAGTATGCCAGGGTGTTGGACGATCCGAACATTGTCGCCGAACGCTTGAGGGTTCCTCGCGATCGGATGGCCGCAGCGCACGGATCGGTCTCTGAGGAGTTTCTTCGATCGGTGCGGCAGATCCGAGCTAACGTCGAACGTTTCCAGCGAGCGATCTTGCACAAGGACGTCGAGGTCTCGGATGGGAACGGTTCGTTGCTCAAGCAGCGATATACACCCTTGGCACGTATTGGGATCTGCGTGCCTGGCGGGGCTGCTGCCTATCCATCGACGGTCCTCATGACGGCCGTTCCGGCGTTGGTCGCAGGTGTTCGGGAGATAGCGGTCATGGCCCCCCCTACCCCGTTTGGAGCTTACAATCCTGAAGTCCTGGCGACTTGCCATGAGCTTGGAATCCAGGAGGTGTATGCCGTTGGGGGAGCGCAGGGGATTGCGAGTTTGGCATACGGCATTCCGGAGATTCCCGCAGTCGACATGATCGTTGGGCCAGGGAATTTGTTTGTGGCTTTGGCGAAGCGATTGGTCTATGGGACTGTGGCGATCGATTCGATTGCGGGACCGAGCGAGGTGGTCGTCATCGCCGATCGGAGCACCAAGCCCCGTTATGCGGCTTCGGATTTGATTGCTCAAGCGGAGCATTCGCCCGGATCGAGCATTGTTTTATCGGCCCATGGGGAGGTGCTCGACGCGATCGACCGGGAGCTTGAGAGTCAGCTTCAAACACTCCAGCGGGCGGATTTGGCACGTGCCTCATTGATTGAGTTTGGGGCCAGGATTCGATGCAGGACCGACCAGGAGGTCATTGAGATCTGCGATCGACTTGCTCCCGAGCACCTTCAGATCTCGGTCGATCATCCCGATACGTTTTCGAGTCGGATTCGCAATGCGGGCGCGATTTTCAAGGGGCACTATTCGCCTGTGGCGTTGGGGGATTACGCCGCAGGGCCCTCGCATGTTTTGCCGACTGGGGGGACTGCGCGTTGGGCCTCAGGCTTGTCGGCCAATCACTTCTTGAGGTCTTACAGTGAGGTCGAATTTAGCCTTGAGGCCTTGCGAAACATCGAGCCATGCGTCAGTCAGTTGGCAGACAAAGAGGGTTTAACTGCCCACCGAGAAAGCGTCAAGATTCGTCTGCAATCTTAGCGCATGGGAGCTGGTACTCAAGAGCCTCGAGCATATCGTCGATTTGAGCGACCGCACCGTCGATGTCGTCGGCGTACATCAGCAAATGGGTCTGGAGTGCAGACATCGTGACTTTGCCAAGCGGGATACTTTCGGCGAAAGCCTGAGCGGTCTGTTCGGATGCGTGGGGGAAGAACCGCAGGAAAAGCCGTTGGGCTTGTTCGCGATTGGCAGGTCCGATGTAGAGTTTACGGTCGATACGTCCTGGTCGGATCAGGGCCGGGTCGAGACGAGCGATGTGGTTGGTCGTTGCAAAGAGCAAGCGGCCTTCTCCGGCGGCCACACCATCGATGGCATTGAGGAGTCCGCTGAAGGTGACTTTGCTCCGCTTGTCGTCCCCTTCTTTGCGTTCGAGGAAAGCGCAGTCGATGTCTTCCATCAGAACGATGCTGTTGATTGGGATCGAGCTAAAGAGTTCCGAGACGCTGTTGTCGTCGAGGTTCGAATCCCCGAGGCTCAGCACGGCGATATCCATTTGGAGAGCGGATGCAAGAGCGACGACGGCGGAGCTTTTTCCGGTGCCTGGAGGGCCGTGGAGCAAGTAGCCTCTTCGGTAAGGAATCCCGCGTTGGACATACCATTCACGGCGAGCCAGGAACGTTTTGGAATCCTCGAGCAAATCGTCCATGAGTCCATTGGCCAAGATCACCGAATCGAGTGGACGAGGCAGCCGCTTCATCTGCTCCATCCAATAACCTTGTCCGGCGCGGTGGACCGTCAGACGCAGTTCGGATTTTGGAATAGCCACATCGCGAGCTTCTTCGACAAGTTGCTGAGCGAGTTTTCGGTCACGTGAGAAAATGGTGATATTGAAGCACTCGCGCACGTTGATCTGTTGTCCGGAACCTTCGTTGGGTTTTGGGCGTTCACGATGCAGGCAGATCAGACGATTGCGGAAGAAGAGCCAGTGGACGCCGGGGGCTGGGGTAAAGAGAATGCGCGGTCGAGGGTCGATATTTGGATTGTCGCGCCGTTCGTCGTAATCGATCGATTCGGTTTTGACCGTCAGGGACCGGGCTCGGTTTTTCGCATAGGAATGTTGGGCCAGCCATTTTTCGATCCATTGAAACGCCGGATCCCGGTCTAGAATATCGATTTCGGTGATCACTCTTCGGCGGATGAACTGATAGATCTGCGCGGGTACTTGACGGAAATACGCCAGGAGCGCACCGCCGACCATGAGCACCAATCCGCCGCTGAAGATTTGGTTGTTCTGCAGGAGGTTAGCTAAGTACTGCCAAAAGTCTTGAATCATCCCTAGTGCGACTTTCCATCCAAAATGGGACCCTACCAAAAAATGAGCATAGAACCGAATCTCTATGGCTCGCGGAGTTAGATCATCGAGCGGCAAAAAAGTTCGGGGAAAACTCCCTAACGGGGCAAAACAAGATTGAGGGACTTTACTCAGGGGGGGCTCTTGGGAGCACGACCTGTGATAGGCAACCTGAGAAAATGCGGTACGATCCGTCTTGTACCTATTCGCGGTTTTTGGGTATGCAAGCGATCGGAATGTCTGAGTCGGACTCTTTCCCAATCGCTTGGGCGAACCGGACTGTTTTATGGTTTTTAGGAGAATACGATGAATCTTGGTAAACGATGTGCGGCCGAAGCTCTCGGCACGTTTTGGTTGGTTTTCGGGGGTTGCGGCAGCGCGGTGCTGGCGGCGAAGTTTGTAGCTATGGAAAACGCTACCCCGTTGAATCTCGGGATCGGTTTTGTCGGTGTTTCTCTGGCCTTCGGTTTGACGGTCTTGACGATGGCCTATGCCATCGGTCATATCTCCGGCTGTCACCTGAATCCCGCAGTGAGCGTCGGGTTGATGATCGCCAAGCGCTTCCCATCGAAGGATTTGGTCCCCTACATCATCGCTCAGGTGATCGGCGGAACGTTGGGAGCCTTTGTCTTGTATTTCATCGCGTCGGGAAATCCGGACTTCAGTCTTGCAGGTCGATTTGCGACGAACGGATACGAAGAATTTTCGCCGGGCAAGTACAACATGGTTTCGGCTTTCATTGCGGAAGTCGTCCTGACGTTCTTCTTCTTGATGATCATTCTAGGAGCGACCGACAAGCGAGCTCCGGCCGGATTCGCTCCGATCGCGATCGGATTGGGTTTGACTTTGATCCACCTGATCGGAATCCCAGTGACCAATCTTTCGGTCAACCCTGCACGCAGCACCGGACCTGCCTTGGTCCTGGGAATTTTCGGTAGTGATATGTCTGCCGTTGGCCAAGTTTGGCTTTTCTGGGCCGCTCCAATCCTTGGCGCTTTCCTCGCCGGGGTCGCTTATCCTCAGATCGCAGACGATAAGTAGTAGGCCGATAAGTAGCAGGCCGATAAGTAGCGCGCCGACAACACGCTGCTACAAGCGTTGCGAAGCTTAAAGTCCTCGCATCTTGACACTCAAATTCGTGTTAAGCTGCGGGGACTCTTCGTTTCATGCCTAGAAAAACGCTTGGATGGGCGCCGCTTGGCTCTCCTGTCGGATCCAAACTCAACGGCGTATCGCTTCGGCTCCGATCTGTCTTGGTATGGATCCGATCCGAAGCGAATGTTGCCAAAACTCTAGACCTTACCGCGCCGACCCTGGAGTCAAGCGATTTGGGGGGTACCGTTGCGTCCAGTTCGTCTTTGGGATCGGGTTTGGCCTGCTGGCATCGCTTATCGTGGACACCCAACAGGTCGCAGCCCAGTCGATCCGTGCTCCGAGCGAGCCGATCAAGCTTTTCCCACCCAAGGGTGCACCTGAGGCGATTCCCCAGCGCGTGATTCCACCTCAGCGATGGAGTCAGATTCCTGCCGAGGGGATTGTCTTGGATCCTGGGGCGCACGAAGCGTTGGATGCGGCTGATCCTGCGTCTCCATTCCAGTCGTCAGGTTCGGGCAAGAGCCCGGTAGCCAGTCGTTTTGGGAGCAAGATTCCAGGCGGGTTACCCGACAGGGAAATCAACGAGGGAAAGTCTTTGCGATCCGAGTTGGTATCCGACTCAGGCTCGGCCTTGATCGAGCACGAGACCCTCGAAGGGATGGGGGATTCTGACGACGAGCAGGAGGGTGATGAGCAGGAGGGTGTCGAGCAGGAAGGTGTTGAGGGGGGCTTACGAAGTTCCCAGAAGAAGGCCGATCGGCAGCGCCAGATGCAGCAGCGTCGGCTCGTGGGATCCTTTCCCAGGGATTTTCTTCTCGATGCGACCGATCCTGGCTTGTTCCAATTTCTGAATGATCAGTGGATTCCCAGTCGTGCAGCCGATGGCAAGGAAGCGGCGTCAGCTTTCGAGATCTCGGCTGATGCGGCTTGGGATGAGTTGCGACCTCGGCTTATGTCTCGACTTCAAGCGTGCGATGCACTTTTGCGTAAGGGTAGTGTCTACAGCGCTCGCGATGAGATTCGCATGGGGCTGTTGGCTCTGGCTCGCAAGCTCGATCAGCTTGCAGGTCCGAGCAACACCGCAGGTCAGCGCAAGTCCGCGATCCGCAAATCGATGCCGCATGAATCGGCATTGCAACACGCCTTGCGAGAACTCGACGAGTGCAATTACGCCAACTCCGCCGACCTTCCTACTGCCTTGCAGACCTTCTCGGACTTGGTACCTCAGGCGTGCTTGAACCATCCTTGGGCAGCGGATCTTTGGTATGCGATGGGCAAGACCTACGAACGGGAATTGGAGTACTCCCCTAAGCAGCTAGATATTCTGCGTTTGCAATCGGTCGAATGTTACAAAGTTGCGCTTCGGGTGGCTCCATCGCGAGGATACATCGCCAATCAACTGGGTTACAGTTATTTGCATACCGGCTCGCTTGAGGATGCGTCCAAAGCGCTCAAGCAGGCTCTCGATGCGGGGCCGACCCCTTATTCATGGCGGAATCTCGCGGAGCTGTATCGCCGTCGCGGAGCGATGAGAGAAGCTCGACTGGCCGACGAGCAAGCGGAGTTTTTGCTGACGGAGCGAAAACCCTAAGCAAGCTTCTTGCTTTGGCAGCTATCCGATGAACCTCGCATCGAGCACGATCGCTTGGCGATCGTTGACTAGCACCGGATTGAGATCCGATTCCTGGATCCAATCCTGTTCGGAGATCAGCTCTGAGTAACGGGTCATCACATCCACCAAAGCTTCGATGTTGGCTTTGGGCCGTTGTCGATATCCATCCAGAAGTGGCCAGCACTGCAAGGACTTCAACATCGCCATCAATCGTTCGGGGGTAATCGGAGGCAAACCGATGGCTCGGTCTTTGAAGAGTTCGGCAGTCACTCCACCGAACCCTACAAGGATGACAGGTCCAAAAACAGGGTCGAGTTTTGATCCAAAGATCAGCTCGACGCAGTGAGTCCAATGGATCATGGGTTGGACTGTGATTCCCTGGATCTTCGCATCGGGCCTCGCTTTCGATACGCTTCGTTCGATGCTGCGAAACGCGTTTGCGACCGCTTCTGGATTTTGGAGGGAAAGCAGCACTCCACCCACATCGGTTTTGTGGGTGATTTGAGGCGAGTGGATTTTGAGTACGACCGGATACCCCATGGCATCAGCCAGTGCGACGGCTTGGTCTGCATTCGAAGCGATTTCGATCGGGGTGGTAGGAATTCGATAGAGGTTCAGCAATCGCTTCGAATCGACCTCCGAGAGGACGGTTTTTGGCGAGCGGTCTTCTGGGGCGATGGGACCGAGGGTTTCCAGGAAGCGTTTTCGTTCGAGTCGCTCGGAAGCTTGCTCAGAGCCGTTTGGTTCCTGGTTGCAAGTTCGGAGCGATCCGGTTGCATCGAGCGGTTCTGGCGTTCGAAGCCGTCGATTGCTCCTCTTGTATTCGATCAAACGAAGCAGGCCGCGAATTGCCTGTTCGGGAGTATCGAAATTTCGGATTCCGTTCGACTGGAGTATTTCGATTCCTGCTTGCATCGATAGACCACCCATCCAAGCTGCGACCAACCGTTTCGAGGGGGGGATAGGGATTTGCGAGACTTGCTGGGCCGTCTGCGTCGGGTTGGTCATCGCTTGTGGAGAGAGAATGGCAAGGACCGTATCGACGTTCGAATCGGACAGGACAATCCGCAGTGCGTTGGCAAACCGTTCTGGAGTCGCATCGCCGATCACATCGATGGGGTTACCTTTGGACCAGTTGGGTGGAAGGCATTCATTGAGTTGTGCGATCGTCGAAGGACCGAGTTGGGTAAGGCATCCGTCGTGTTCGAGCAGAGTGTCGCTGGCCATGACCCCTGGTCCACCCGCATTGGTAACGATGGCGATGCGTTCGCCGATGGTATCAGGTCCCGACAAAGACGTTTGCGAGAGGAGTTCAGCGCATTGGACCATGGAATCCATGTCATAAACGCGGACGATTCCGCATTGCTCCATGACGGCTTGGTAGACCTCGTCGAGTCCAGCGAGCGAACCGGTGTGGGAAGCGGCGGCTTGGGCCGAGGCTGCGAATCGCCCTGCTTTGTATGCGATAAGTGGCTTGCTCAAGCTAAATCGTTTTGCGGCTTGAATAAACGCTTTGGGTTTAGTGATCGATTCGATGTACAGAATCGCCGCGGTGGTTTTGGGATCGTCGGCAAGATATTCCAGAAGGTCGGAAAAGCCGACGTCGATTTGGTTGCCCAATGACACGAAGTTCGAAAAACCGATCCCTTCTCGGATCGACCAGTCGAGGAACGCGGTGCATAGGGCTCCGGATTGAGAGACGAAGGCGAGGCCACCGGCCTTGGGCATTCCGCGAGCGAAGCTGGCGCTCAGGCGCGATTCGGGGTGAATGAGCCCGAGGCAATTCGGGCCAAGGACTCTCAGGGCTGGATATTTGGAAATCGCTCTGATGAGTTCCAGTTGGAGGGCTAAGCCTGCAGAGCCGATCTCTTGGAAGCCAGCCGTGATCACCAAGGCCGCCGGGATCCCCAAATTGCCGCATTGTTCGACGAGGTTGGGGATCGTCGTTGCGGGGGTGCACAGTACCGCTAGATCGACCCGCTCGGGCAAATCGGACAGCGAACCGTAGGCCCGCTGAGCAGCCACAGTCTTGCTCTTTACGTTCACCGGATAAACCGTACCGGTAAAGCGATGTTCGAGCAGGTTCTGGAAGATGCTCGTACCGACCTTGCCCGGTGAATCGCTCGCACCGACGACGGCCACCGAACGGGGAGCGAGCAAGGGCTCTAGTCTGTTGGATGGGTTCATGGATTTAGGGTCAAACCAAGAGAATTACGCCCGAGGCATTTGCGGATCTTTTCGGATCATAGAATCCGCACGGCGACTTGGACCCAGGCCGGATCGCCGAGAAGATCGGGAAAGTGCTTGCGACCTTCTTGGATGTGAGCCGACTGTCCATGCTTTTCCAATGCGTTGCGACTGGCCCATTCCTCGATGAAGGTGAATCGATTGGGGTGATCCAGGTCGACAAACAGGTCGTAGCGGATGCAACCGTCCTCTTGGCGAGTCGGTCCGACGAACGACTCGAGGACTCGGCGCAGTTGATCCTCGCAACCTGGTTTTGCGTTCAGGTGGGCGACGACATCGACTTTTTGTTCTGACATGTTGGTGGTAGGCTCCTGAGACCAAAACGATTGGAAAGATGGTATGATACCGTCTCGTTTCGGATCGATCTACCTAAGCATTTTCGCACGGAAACTATTGTGAGCAACGCCAGCGGTCCCAGTGGCAAAACCCCTCGTAGCATCGGTGATTTGCTCCGCGAATTTCGCGAACACCATGAGCAGATGAAAATCGAGTTGGGAAAAGCGATCGTCGGACAAGAGGAGGTCGTCGAGCAGCTTTTTGCCGCCGTCTTCACCCGAGGGCATTGTCTGCTTGAGGGGGTTCCGGGTTTGGCGAAAACCTTGATGGTGTCGTCGCTTGCGAAAATTTTAGATGTGAACTTCAAGCGGATTCAGTTCACACCTGACCTGATGCCCTCGGACATTACAGGGACGAATGTACTTGAGGAAGACGCCCAGGGGCGACGGGAGTTCCGATTCGTCGAGGGCCCGATCTTCACCAATATCCTGCTTGCAGACGAGATCAACCGCACGCCTCCCAAGACCCAAGCGGCGCTTTTGCAAGCGATGCAGGAGCGCGAGATCAGCATTGGACGACAGACCTACTCTCTGCCGGACCCATTCTTTACCATTGCGACACAAAATCCCATTGAGCAGGAAGGGACTTATCCACTTCCAGAAGCTCAGCTAGACCGTTTTATGTTCAACATCAAAGTCGGTTATCCCACGGCCGACGAAGAGGAGCGGATTCTCACGACGACCACCCGGGGTGAAAAACCTGAGATTGCCAAGGTGCTTTCGGCCAGGGCGATTCTGAACATTCAGAAACTTATCAATTCCGTAGCCGTGAGCCCGTTTGTGATCAAGTACGTCGTAGCTTTGGTCCGTGCGACTCGGCCCGGTGAGTCCGATGCACCGGAGGTAGTCAAGGAACTGCTCGACTTTGGAGCAGGACCGCGAGCAGGTCAATTTCTGATCCAAGCTGGCAAAGCGATGGCTGCCATGGACGGTCGATTCAACATAGCGATCGAAGATATCAAGCGGATCGCAGTACCCGTACTGCGTCACCGACTGAGTACGAACTTCCAAGCCCAAGCCGAGGGAATGACGACCGATAAAATCATCCATCGGTTGCTCAAGGACCTTAAGGAACCTGCGATTCCCAAGTATGCAGGGGTAGACCCCAACGCGATTCAAATGTCCCCTCCTCCGATTCAATAAGCGATTTGCTCGCGCGCCGAAGGAGACACTCGAGTGCAATGGGATGTATCGGTTGGCCAAGCGACGCTGCTGACATTCCTTGTTGGGCTTTCTGTAGGGACGCTCGCAACTGTGCTGGCTCTCCTTGTGAGCCTTGGGGCATTCTGGTTTCGGATTGCAGGTTGGCGGTTCGCCGTTGGGCTTGTATCCAGTTTTCTGCTTGTTCCGGTATATGTTCAAGCCACCGCGTGGAGTGCGGGGTTTGGTTCCAACGGTTGGCTCAGGCTCAGCCAAGTCGATGCGGCCAAGTCGCCGTGGATGGGTGTAGCGAGCGTCGTTTGGATTCATGCTTGTGCGGCATTGCCGTATTGCTTTTGGATCGTTTCGCTTGGGCTCCGACGGATCCACGATGCGCGGGTCGATCAAGCGTTGGTTGAGTTTGGACCATCGTTCGCCTTGCGATGGCAGATACTCCCGAGGCTAGGGCCTTGGCTCCTGGGGGCTTTTTTGTGGGCTTTTGCTTGCGTGCAATACGACATGGTCGTGACCAATCTGTTCCAGACGCCTACGTTGTGCGAGAGCGTATACCAGCAGGTTCAATTCGGGAAGTTGCGCAGTGTTCCGATTCTCATCGCTTGGGCGATCTCGATTCTTTGCGGGCTTGCGCTGGCGCTGAGTGTGTTTTTCTCGATGTGGCAGGGTGCAACGCAAGCGGACCGATCGCCCGTGGACTCAGCGGGATCTGACCGATTCGATGCCGCGATAGCTCGACCTTGGTATGCATGGCTGACGCTATCGGTCTGGGGAGTGTTGACCGTTTGTTGCATGGTACCTTGGATGAATTTGATTTCCCGCATGGGATGGAGTTCGGTTCTCGTCGAGGGTCGAGGTGTTCGAAGTTGGAGTTTGAGCGAAGTTGTCGCTGCGTTTGGGCATGTAGCGGATTTTCGAGCGGAGTTTGGATGGAGTTTGCAGTTGAGCTTGTGGACCGTGGGGCTTAGCCTATTTCTGACCGCATCGATGATTCCATGGAGTGGTAATCGATATCGAGCTGCATGGTTTTTTGGGGTTCTCGGTTGTATGCTCGCGACGCCTGGACCATTGATCAATTTGCTCATCGGTCAGTTTTTGAATCGATGCTTGCCCGACTCATGGAGTTTTCTTGCGGATCAGACGTTGTTAGGCCCGATCCTGGCGTTGCAGTTCCGGGTTTTGCCGGTGGTTTTTGGATTGATTTGGGTCGCACAGCAACAGTATCTGCACCGCTATGGAGAGTTGCTCGCATTGGAAGCAGGGCTACCTTATCGCATGCGGTTTTATGCGTGGATGCGGTTTGTGCAGCGAGGTTGGATCATCGCGTTTTGGATCGGATTTTCGATTGCATTTGGGGATCTTGCGAGCTATCTGTTGGTGCAGCCTCCTGGGGTCACGACCGTCGCGATGCGGATGTTCGACTTGCTGCATTATGGGACGAAGAATCGCGAAGCGGGGTTGGCCGTCGTTCTTGCGTTTTTTGGAGCTCTATCGAGTCTTGCGTGGCTCCGAGTTCCTCGGGGCGGCCAGATTTCAGATCGTTCGTGAATCCTCATCGGTTGCTGAACGCTTATACTAGGCATTGGAATGAGGGTAGTGATCCGTAGTGATCCCCAGAACGATTCCAGAACGATTCCATTTAGTCACATCCACCGAGCCAAGATGATGAGTCGATTTCCAATCGAAAACAAACCGGCGATTCTCAATCCAGCCGACTCGATCGGCCGCGGGGTCCTCTCGAAGGTGATTATGTTGCTCATAGTTCTAGGGGAGATCAGCGTGCCAACGGTGTTAGGTCAATCGACTTCGGAGTATCGGCTAACTGAACGTTCGATCGTCCAGCAAGGAGAGCGAATCGGACGCACCGAGGAGGTGACGAGTTGGGATGCGGCTAGGACTGCGGTGATCGTCTGCGACGTTTGGGACTACCATCACTCGGTCAATGCCGTACGGCGGCTCGAGGAGATGTTGCCGAGCATGGACAAACTGTTGCAAACCGCGAGGCAATCGGGTTCGGTCATCATTCACGCACCGAGCGATTGCATGCCCCAATATGCTGAGCATCCTGCGAGGTTGCGAGCGATCGATGCTCCCAAAGTCGATCTTCCTCGGAACATCGCTTCGTGGAATTGCAAAACGATTAAGGAGGATTTAGGGGAATACCCACTGGATCAAAGTGACGGAGGCCAGGACGACGAGCCTCAAGAGCATCGTTTATGGGCCGAGAAGCTCAAGGCGCTCGGGCGCAATTCGGATCTGCCGTGGAAAAATCAAAACCCTGGGATCTTCATCGATTCGGGCAAAGACTACATCAGCGACCAAGGAGATGAGGTTTGGGCGATCTTAAAGAGCAGGAAGATCGAACAGGTCATCATGATCGGCGTGCATACCAACATGTGCGTTCTTGGAAGGCCCTTTGGGCTTAGGCAGCTTGTGAGCAACGGAATGAAGGTCGTGTTGGTGCGAGACTTGACCGACTGCATGTACAACCCCAAGCAGTGGCCCTACATCGATCACTTTTCAGGAAACGATCTGATGATCGCTTATTTGGAGCAGTACATCTGTCCGACGATCCGCAGCGATCAGATCCACGGGGGCAAGCCTGTTGCATTTTCACGGGATCTACGGGCGAAAAAGGATTTGCTACCTTCCGAGGTCCCGATGCCCAAGGACTCGCCAGTTCCTTGGGGTTTGACGTCTTGGAAGGGAGTCTTCGAGCACCCGTTTTCGCAAGGCGCCAAAAGGCCCTTGGTCCGTTGTTCGCTCCGCATACCCCCTGAGTTGTTTTCCGGACCGATCGTCCTGAGTCACCCTCGGATCCGAAAAGCGTGGTTAAACGGCCATCCGATGGAGAATGCAGAGGGTCAGAGCGTGCCGAAAACCTTCGCGATCGACTTTGCACATACCTTTGGTAACGATGATGCGAATGTTTTGGTTCTGGAGATAGATTCTTCGCCAGTTTCACAGACTCCGCAGGTCCCAGAAGCGGATTCTGGCCCGATGGTACGTGGACCCACAGGATCCGTAGCGTTATCGGGGCGATGGCAGATCAAGTCTCCTTCGGATCTTGGTGATACGAATCTGCCGCTTCCGGCCAAGTTTGCATTGCCTCCTGCGGTATACTACACGCTCGAGTCCCCTTAAGAATACTCACGACCCTCAGAGGCAAACAGGTTATGGCTAAATCCAAGAGTGCCGATCAAGACGACTCGAGCATGAGTTTCGAGGGTGCCATGGCATCCTTGGAGCAGGTTGTCCGCAAGCTTGAGAGCGGTTCGTTGCCCTTGGAGCAGATGCTCTCGGAGTATGCCAAGGCTGTCGAATACGTTCAGGTTTGTCATCGGCAGTTGGAGGGGGCTCGTCGGCGGATCGCGCAATTGCAGAGTGTCGATGCGGATGGCAAGGCGATGACCAAGGAGTGGGACGATACGGCACCGACGGTTCAGGAGAACCGCGATGCACCTTCGCGTCGAAAAAGCAGCTCTTGACCACATGGTCGATTCACGATCCTGTTGGAACGGTTCGCTAACGGAGTTCTGCTTTTGACTCAGACGGACACGGAGCCATGAACATTAAGCGACCCAAAAGGCTGATCGATAGGCTCTTATTTTAAGAGGATGAGTAAAACGATCAAAATGGTTTGAAGCATTTGGGAAAACCCTTGGGTTTGAAAGGCGATACGAGGATTCGGAGACGATTGAGTCGACCACGTCTTGTCTTTGAAACTCAATCCTAGGAGGGCTTGAGGATCTGACCATCGAGGGAATCCCTAGATACACATGGCGGAAAACACCATTTGTAAGGAATTGATAGATTTTTTGCTCGAGATCGATGCAAGGAGAGTGACCGAAGCGATCTATCGATCGATTTTTTCAAAGAGACATGGCGGATTCAACCAAAAGGGCTTAACCTGCCCCAAGTTCATGGAACACCTTCGACATAAAGGTCCGCCTTGTACGTCTTACCACAGAGAAACCAGCGATGAGCGGAATTGAAGCATGAAGAAAAGTTCGTCGATTTCGCACCCCATCGTTGGAATTGTCGCGTCGGCTGGAGGGTTGGACTCTTTCAAAAAGTTTTTTTCCGCGATGCCTGCCGACAGCGGACTTGCCTTCGTACTTGTGCCGCATCTGGATCCTTCTCATGAAAGCATGATGGTTGACTTGCTCGGCAAATGGACCCCCATGCTTGTCATCGAAGCCGAGCAAGGAATGGCCGTTCTTTCAAACTGCATCTACATCATTCCACCAAACCAGTTCTTATCGATTTCCCAAGGGGTGCTTCAGTTGAGTCCGCCACCTGAGGGCCGGGGTTGGAGAACTTCCATGGACTACTTTCTGCGATCGCTTGCGCAGGATCAGGGCGAGCTAGCGATCGGCATTGTTCTCTCGGGCACCGGTAGTCATGGATCGCTTGGTATTCGTGAGATCAAGCATTCGGGGGGAATGGTAATGGCACAAAAGCCCGACACGGCGGAATACGACCAGATGCCGATCCATGCGATTAGCACTGGAGTCATCGATTATGTGCTACCCCCAGAGCAGATGCCCGCGGCACTTTTAAGTTACCTTAAGCAACCCTATCTGCGACAAGATAGCCATGAAATGGAGATTGTTGAGCAGGAAACTGATTTGCTCAACCGAATTTTGGTTTTGTTGCAGTCCCAATCGAAGTACGATTTTTGTCAATACCGCAAGCCGATGTTGCTTCGCAGGCTCCAACGTCGCATGGGAATTCTGCAGATCGACAATCTTTCCCAATACTTAGAGTTTCTCAGAGATCACCCGGAGGAAGCTACGGCGCTATGCAAAGACCTCTTAATTAGTGTGACTGCGTTTTTTCGAGATGCTGACGCTTATCAAGTTCTCGAGCAGGAGGTTATACCGGCACTGATTGCCAAGCATAAAAGCGACCTGCCGATTCGCGTATGGGTCGCTGCTTGTGCCAGCGGCGAAGAAGCGTACTCCATTGCAATGCTGCTGATCGAAGCGATTGATAACGCAAAGTCGTCGATAAGGATTCAGATATTCGCGAGCGATATCGATCGAAATGCAATTGAAGTGGCGCGTGCTGGTATTTATCCAGCCAGCATCGCAGAGGATATTTCTCCAGAAAGACTCCGAAAGTTTTTTGTGATGCTCGATGAGCATCACTATCAGGTCACCAAGAGGGTTCGAGAAATCGTCGTCTTCTCGCTTCAAAATCTTATTGGCGACGCTCCCTTCTCGAAGATTGATTTGATCTCGTGTCGCAATTTGCTGATTTACCTAGAATTAAAGATGCAGAAAAATGTGATCACCCTCTTTCACTTCGCACTGGCGGAAGGTGGTTACCTCTTCCTAGGTCCATCGGAGACCATAGGTAGATCTAGTGATTTGTTTGAGCCGATCTCCAAGAAATGGCGACTCTATCGAAGGCTCAAATCGGTAAAAAGAGATGTGATCAACATCCCTTTCGGGAGATCAGCCGAACCCGACCAGCCAAATGTTTCCTATTCGGCTTTCGCAGCCAATCCTAAAGGTTTGAAAGAGATCACAGAGCAACTGATTCTAAACGAATACGCACCAGCGGCTGCGCTCTGCAACCAATCGCTGGAGGTTCTCTATGTAACTGGTCCCTTGGTCGATTTTCTGGAGTTTCCTAGGGGCGAGCCGACCAAGGACATTTTGGCGATGGCCAGACCAGGCTTGCGTACCAAGTTACGGGCGACTTGCCGCAATGCAATCCGAGAAGGCAAGGCGATGGTTGCGAAAGATATCCGAATCAAACGCGGTGGCCAGTACTTCAAGTGTACGGTCATGGTTCGACCTCTCGTTGAAACGAAAGAATTTGCTGGTTTGCTATTGGTCTTGTTTTACGAGTCCACACCATCCCATGGTTCGGATCCTATCGCTGGCTCGGCCACCGCTTCGATTGGCAATCAAACCGCACGGGAAGAGGATTCGCAATTGGCTCAGCAGCTTGAAATCGAACTCAAGTCAATGAGCGAGGAACTACGGAGCACGATTGAGGAGGTGGAAAGCTCGAACGAGGAACTCAAAACCTCGAATGAAGAGATCATGTCCGTCAATGAGGAGTTCCAATCGATCAACGAGGAATTGGAATCGTCGAAGGAGGAATTGCAATCTCTGAATGAGGAGCTAACTACCCTCAACGGCCAGCTACAAGAGAAGGTCAAGGAGCTGAAGCGATCTAGAGAGGATCTGATGAATCTGATGACAAGTAGCGAAATCGGGACAGTCTTCCTAGATCAAAACTTGCACATCAAGCTCTTTACCCCTCCAATGAGGTCCTTGTTGAATTTGCTTTCTAGCGACGTCGGCCGACCTTTGAAGGATATAGCTCCGAAGTTTGTAGACGACTCGATGTTGCAGGAATGCCGTGAAGTGCTTGAGACAGCTAAACCGCTCGAGCGAGAGGTCAAAACCGAGGATCTCAAGTACTACCTACGTCGCATCTTGCCCTATCGCATGACGAACAACAACATCAATGGAGTTGTGATTACCTTCATCGACTTGACCCAGAGGAGGAATGCGGAAGAAGTCCAACGGCAAACAGATGCGAAGCATTTTGCAGAGCTTTATGAGGTGGCAGAAAGACTGCGGGCCATTCACAATGCAGTTGCCGATGCGATTGTCACTATCGACCTTCAAGGAAACATCGAAAGTAGCAATCGAGCAACAGAGGGGCTCTTTCAATACCCCTGCGACGAATTGATTGGTAAGAACATAGCCTTGTTGATGCCATTTTTGGAAAGCACGGATAAAGATGAAGATCAAGAAGCATCCAAGACAGTAGCGGATCGATTGATTCGTCTCGTGGGAGGTCATGTTGAGGTTCAAGCGCATCGTAGAGATGGGTCCGCATTCCCGGTAGACCTTTTTTTGAGCAGGTTAGACCAATTGGGTCTCTACATGGGCATCCTGCGAGACATCACGCTTCGCAAGCAACTGCAAACCCAGATTTTGGAGATTGCCACGAATGAGCAAACACGCATCGGTCAAGAGCTCCACGACGGAACGCAGCAGGAATTGACCGGACTGACACTCTTCGCCGGCGCCATCAACGATATTCTCGATAAAGCAACTCGGAAAACAGGTAACGAATCGCTCGAGTGGCGACTTCGAGATAACGACTTCCAGCAGATCAAGCAGACGCTCGCGAAGCTTACTTCCGGATTGATTGAAACCAACCAACACATTCACCAGCTTTCGCGTGGAATCATGCCTGTCCAGATCGATGCTGAAGGTCTTCGGTCCGCTTTATCCGAGCTTGCTGCGACCATGAACACCTCTAAAGTCACTTGCAACTTCGTTTTTCATGGAGCGTGTTTCATTCGAAGCAATTTCGTCGCAACGCAGCTTTACCGAATTGCTCAGGAGTCAGTCACCAACGCTCTGAAGCACGGTCTTTCGAGTAATATACGCATATCGCTTGCTCAGGACTCGCACCAAACCATTCTTGAGGTCTCTGACAATGGAATTGGCTTCGACATGCGAAAAAATACTGGGACATCGGAAGGAAGTGGACTCGGACTTCACATTATGAGATACCGAGCGAACGCTATAGATGGCGAATTGCACGTTGGCAGAAATAGTAATAACGGCACGACGGTACGTTGCATCATACCAATATTGGGAACTACAGCATGACCAATCAGATCGCGAAAGCGAAAATCGTAATCGTTGATGATCATCCCATGATGAGGGATGGGCTGACAATGCGAATCCTCTCTCAAAGCGACCTTGATGTTTGCGGACAAGCAGCAACCCAAGACGAGGCGCTCGAGCTCGTCAAGGATTCCAATCCGGATCTTGTTCTTATCGATATCTCACTGAAAAGTGGAAATGGAATCGAACTGGTCAAGCGCATCCGGCTATTCAATGCAACTACCAAAATGCTAATTGTTTCCGCGTTCCAAGAATCGCTCTACGCGGAACGCGCGCTGCGAGCAGGAGCACTTGGATACCTGAACAAGCAGGAAACGAATGAAAAGCTGATCGAAGCGATACGAACCGTTTTGCGGGGAGAAACCTTCGTAAGTCCAGATACAACGCAACGACTCGTCTCCAAGGTTTTGGGAAAGAAACCGCTAGCCAACGATCCACTCGCGGCGTTAACCGATCGCGAATTGGAGATCTTCAGGCTTATTGGTTCGGGTTTAAGCACCAGCGAGATTGCTCATCAGCTTTTTGTGAGTACCCACACTGTCGACACTCATCGCGAGAATTTGAAGAAAAAGCTCGGGGTTAAAAGCGGTGCTGAACTCAATCTCAAAGCGATCCAATCGATGCTTGAAAGCGGCTGACTATCCTCTTGGTTTCCTGAGTTTACCAAGCCCATACGGCCCCCCGGATTCTTTCGTGATAGCAAATCGTTGCCAGTCCACTTCCAGCGGCTCGCGCCAAACGAAGAACGGTTAGAAATTCACACGCTTAAGCTTGGATGGTATAATCTCCAGGCGACCGAATCGATTGACCGGATAGCCAAGAGGACCGAGGATAAAGCGATGTACGACACACGTGAAAAAGCCATCCGCGACCAGCAATGGATCTTGAATGCCGCTCGCCGTGAAGGCCTTGAGGAAGGCGAACTCAAAGCACAATTGCGAAAACGGATGACATAGTTTCCTTAGCGACCCAATCCACATGGTTTTGAAGTTGTACTGTTTTGGCTTTTATCGTACTCGTACTCAATGAAATGGTACTCGTACTCGATGCCGTATCTTCGAGCACGAGTACGAGTACTGCTTACGCGGAGTACGAGTACGAAAAGCCAGGGAAAACATCGATTAAAACTTCGAAACATGCGAACATCGCAACTTCAAAGCCACATGGCAACCCTTGGAAACATGGCCTAAACCTGTCCAGCAAAGACGCATGAAACATTTCTTGGCCTGAGAAGGGAGATTGCCAGATGCAGCCGATTGGTATCCGTCCTACTAACGATTTTGCGTTCAAGAAAACGTTTGGCTCCCCCGAGAACAAGGTGTCTTTGATCAGCCTGCTCAACGCCATCTTGACGCTGCC
>QWPJ01000210.1 GCA_003671195.1 Planctomycetota bacterium | reverse complement strand
CCATGCATGGCGATGAGCCGGGCGACTTGCTGCCCCAAGCTGTGGTCGGGAAGGCGAGAGATCCAGCATGCCCTAGCACCCAGGCGGGATAATCCGACGAGCGTGTTCGATTCGCTTCCACCGATATGCAGTTCCATCAGGTTGGCTTGCTCGAGCCGAAGAGGAATCGGTGGGGAAAAGCGAAGCATCGTCTCGCCGATCGAAACGAAATCGTAGAGCTTACCGCAGGTGCGTTCGTCGGCTGCGCCTTGATATTGGCCGCATGCTTTCGAGCCCGAAGCGTCGATCTCTGGGGTCTTAGGTTCCATTCGGCACTTCTCAAAGGTGAGCGGTCAGCACTCTAAAGAGGCTCGGTTAAGATGAATTCGATGCGTCGGTTGGCCGCCCGACCGCTCGGCGACTGGTTGTCCATCAGCGGTCCCTCCGAACCGTTCGAGCGAATCGTCACGCTGCTGGAATTCCAACCACCACGCGACACGAAATATCGCATCACCGAATCGGCTTGCTGGGATGTCAATTGCTCCGCACTGCCTGCCGTCGCAAGGGCCGTCGTCGAGTTGTCGGTGTAGGAGTCGATCAGAAGCTGCGCGTTGGGCGATGCGGTGCGCAGGGCATTGCTGACTCGCTCCAAAAGCGATCCTGCACTGGACGTCCACTGCGAACTGCCCGGTTGAAACAACTGGTCGGCCGGAATCCGAACACGCAAACTCGTCCCATTGGTTTCGACCGGGTAGCCCAAGGATCGAAGCGGTTCGATCGACGAAGCACCCCCCAAACTGACCGAACTGCCCGAACCGCCCGTGCTGCCCGTACCGCCCGAACTGGGGGGTCGACTCGTATTGGCCGTGAGCCGAGCACCGCTGCGTTGCGACGGGTTTTGAGACGGATTTTGAAGCGAGCTTTTCGGTGGAACTGAAGAAGGCGAAGGCAGAGCCGGGGACGATGTGGCTAATGAACTCACCCCAGCCAACGCCGGTGGACCCGCAATCGGCGAACTCGAAGGAGCCGGTCGCGCTGCGGCGATCCTAGCTTGCTGCAACTGCGCAGACATATCCCCGAGCTGCTGTTGCATCAAGTCGGATCGCTCACGATAAGTCTGAACCTGCTGCTGGGACTGGGCAAGCTGGCTATGAAGCTGTCGGTTGTTCTCATCGAGCAATTTGGCCCTTCGCTCCAGTTCGGAAATCTGCGCCGCATATCCAAAGCCTGTCGGATCACTAGCCGGATTGGCAGGTCCGCTCGGGAACCCAAACGCCGATGCGATCGATGAAGTACCAGCGGATGGTGTCGCTGCCTGCGTTGCTGCTGCCTGCGGGGCTACTGCTTGCGGGGATCCAGAGTAAGGAGCCCCAGAGTACGGTGCAGAGGGTCCGGACGCGGCTCCCTCAGGAGGGACTATCGGTGCGCCAGGACTATAAGGACGCAGGTAACTCGGAGCAGATCCGAGCAAGTAAGGTTGGCTCTTCTGGCAACCGAGCCATCCAGACATGCACAGAAAAAGCATACAAGAAAAAACCGCAACGCGAACCCGATTGGCATCCGGGCCACTTGCTATCTCGGCTCGCTGTAAATCGCATTGGTTTCTTGCCATGCACTTGCATAGCAACAATTCCAAACCCTTCGCAACCCCAATCGAAAACTCGAACGCTAGCATAACGAGTTTCCCTCTAGCGTTTCGGAACGGATTTCCGCTACAACCCGATGTGAAGTCTTTTTTTGATCCCCCCTACGAGCAATGATGGCAAGTCGCTGATGGAAGCTTCGACCGAACATCGAATTCGCCTGCTTGCAATCGCCATCGAAGGGTTGGATTCGGTCGATGCTGCGCTGCTGCTCGAGTGCTTGCCCGAGTCGATCTCCACTCGGGTCGGTCAGTCGCTCAAAGAACTTGGAGAAATCTCCCCACACGAACGCCGATTGGCGATCGAAACGATCGAAGGTCTGATGGCCTCGGTGCCTGAGTCCGCCCCCCCCGAGACCGAATACGCCGAGTCCGAACCCCCCGCGACGACAGAAAACCAAAATCGCTCTGCGTTCCATGTTGCCGAGCTCCATGCTGCCGAGCTCCATGCTGCCGATGTCGATTCGAGAGAGCTTCCGCAACAATCAGCATCCACAAAAGTCGACCGACTAGCTTCGAACGACTCAGTCCCGCGATCGCTCCTGCTCGAATCCCAACCGATCGAGGTGGTTGCAAGTGTTCTGAGCGAACAGAGACCCATCATCATCGCGACGGTCCTGAGGCATGTCCCGAGCCGACTCGGGCAGTCGATCGTTCAACGGCTCGAAATCGGATTGGCTAAGGCAGCCTTGGAATGGATCCCCAAGTTGTCTCCGACACCGGAGTTGGTACTCGATGAGGTTCTTTCAGGGATCGAATCGCAAGTCCTTCAACTCCGCAGCGCCAATGAGAGTCGGGACCAAGGAGACGAGAAGATGCGTGAGTTGCTCTCGGTGCTCAAGGTCTCCGAAGAAGTCCCGACGTTGAATTTCGAAGAGATGAACGGACCGACCAGCAGCCCTAGCATCAGCGCGATCCCTCAAGCGTACTTGGCACCATCGACCACCGGCCCGGTCTCCACAGACCCCGCAACAGCTTTCGTGATTCCGCTGCATCGCAAAACGGATCGCGAGGAATTGCTCGCTCAACTCTTGGGCCTCGACGATTTGGATTTGCTGCGAGTCCTCTACAGCCATAGCGTCGACGATGTGAAGCGATTTCTCGCAGGAGCCAATAAGGCGATGCGGTCGCGGATCGAAAAGCTCACCCCTCCAAACGCTCTGAAACGGCTCCGGCGCGAACTGGCGACCGTGCCGATCGTCGAAGAAAAAACCTGGCGGGAAATCGCTGGCCGAATGGAACAGACCGCCCATGAATTGCAGCCCGAGCCATCGCTGCGAATACCAGCCTAGCAGCCTACCTATCCGTCCGCATACCCCTTTGAACCTTTTCTCGCAGGACTTAAGTATTCGGCATGGCATCGATCCTCAAACCTAAATCGTTTTTCGGACCCAGGACGACAGCCGCCGAAACCGAAGCGATCGTCCCGGCAATCGGCTCGCAAAACGCCAGCCCCAATCCGAAGAACCCCGGGGCTCTCGCAAGCTCTTCTGAGCCGATGATCGCCCAAGCCCGCGCGATTCTCGAACAGTGCCAAAGGGATTGCGAGCAATTGCGTGAAACCACCCGAAGGGAGGCCGTCGAGGAGGGTAGGGCGGTGATCGATCAACTGGCCAAACAGCGCGCAGAGATCCTCGTTGAAGAACGGATCTCCGATATCGTCGCACGGGTCGATTCGATCTGCTTGGCCCTCGAAAACGCCACCCAACAATGGCTTCGCGAATGGCAGCACGAGACGGTCTCTCTGGCGATCAAGATCTCAGAAAAACTGCTTGTCCGTCAGATCGAAAGCGATCCGACAATCCTGCTTCAATGGATCGAAGAGATGGTCCGATTGGTCCAGAGCCAACGCCGAATGACGATCAAACTCAGCTCGGCCGATGCGATGAAGTTATCCGAAGCCTTGCCCGCCTTGATCGAACGATTATCCCCTGGGATGGAATTCCAGATCATTGACGATCCGAACTTGGAGGACTGCAGCGTGGTTTTGCAGACTCCGGATACCACTCTGGATCGTTCGCTCCGCACGCAGCTCGAACGCCTGGAGCAGGAGCTAGCCTAAGTGACCCAAACACCCTTTGCCGAAATTGCATCGAGGCTCCCGAGTCTTGCGAAAAGCACCGATTGGAACGGTGCCATCCAGCGTTTCATTCCCTACCGTGTCCAGGGCCGTGTCTGCTTGCTCCAAGGCGGGATCATCGCAGTCGATGGATTGCCGCTAGCCATCGGATCGGTAACCCGGATCCTACGCCAGGGGCACAGCCCTTTGGAGGCCGAGGTCATCGGATTCGATAAGGGGCGGACACTCCTGGCTGCCTTGGATTCCCTCGAAGGAGTCCGCGCCGGGGATCCCGTGGAGCTCACGCAATCCTGCCGATCGATCAAAGTCTCCGAGGAATTGTGCGGTCGGGTCTTGGACGCAACAGGAACCCCGATCGACCACGCAGGATCGATGGGCTCTGGCAGGCGCGTCTTTTGCGAAGCTCCCCCAGTGAGTCCTTTATCCAGAAAGCCTATCCGCACCGGATTATCTACCGGTGTTCGGGCCATCGATACGCTCCTGAGCATCGGCCAAGGCCAACGCTTAGGGATCTTCTCGGCTGCCGGAGTAGGCAAAAGCACCCTCCTTGGGATGCTCGCACGCGGGACCCAGGCGGACTATGTGGTCATCGGATTGATCGGAGAGCGGGGCAGGGAAGTCCGCGATTTTTTGGAAAACGATTTAGGGCCCCAGGGCCAGGCGCGTTCGATTACGGTCGTCGCTACAAGCGACCAATCGGCATCGAAACGAATCCTCGCTGCCAAGACAGCAACGGCGATCGCCGAGTCGCTTCGGGATCAAGGCAAGTCGGTCCTGTTGCTCATGGACTCCCTGACACGCTTTGCCACGGCCCAACGCGAGATCGGTCTTGCCGCCGGCGAGGCACCCACGACCCGCGGATACCCGACGAGCGTCTTCTCGTCCCTGTCGCATTTGGTCGAACGCGCTGGCAACAGCGCTCGAGGTTCGATCACGGCGATTTACACCGTTTTGGTCGAAGGGGACGACAACAACGAACCGATCAGCGATGCCGTCCGAGGATTCCTCGACGGGCATATCGTCCTTTCCAAGTCGCTTGCCGATGGTGGGCAATATCCAGCCATCGATGTTTTGAGAAGCCTGAGCCGACTCCAGCACCAGTTGCTCGACCCTCACCAAATCGCTCTGGCAAACGAACTGCGCAAATGGCTCTCGATCTACGATGAGCATCGAGAACTCATTCAGATCGGGGCCTATCGCTCGGGCTCCAACCCTCAAATCGATCGCGCGATTGCGATCAAACCACGGATCGACGGGTTCCTAGCGCAATCCCGCGATGCGATCATGCCCTGGGATGATTCGTGGGAAAGACTGCGGATCCTCGTCGGCAGTTAACCCAACTCGAATCGATGCCTCGTGAAAACCCACATTCCGGTCTGCTCAAGATCCGCCGATGGCAGAGGGATCAATCCGTTGCGTCGGTCCAGAGCACCCAGAGAGAAATACAAATGCTTGCTGAGCGAATCGACGCCTTGAGCGAATCGATCACCCAGTGGAGCCAAGCTCGCAGAAAATTGCAGGCAGGGGTCGTCAAACTTGAGCAATGGCGGGAGAACGAACTCTATCGAAACGGCTTGCTGGATCAAAAGCGGACACTGGTCGAACAATTGGCCGTCGTCCAAGTAAAACTCGAGCATCAGCGAGCCGTTCTTTTGGAACACGAGCTGGAACTCAAACAGGTCGAGAAACTAATCGAACATGCCGAATCGGCGCTCGATGCCCATCGATTGGCCACCGAACAAGCCTCCCTCGATGAATGGTCCGGAATTCAAGCGAGGATCTCTCGAACCACTCGGCCGTGAACATCGGTAAGCCGAAAGTCTCGGCCCGCGTACCGGTAAGTCAGCTTCTCATGATCGAAACCCATCAGGTGTAGGATCGTCGCATGGAGATCGTGGACACTCGTAGGGGACTCTTGGGCTCGGAAGCCAAACTCATCGGTCGCCCCATGCACGCATCCGCCGCGAATTCCGCCACCGGCAAGCCACACGGAAAAACCCCAGTGGTTGTGGTCTCGCCCCGAACCCCCTTCGGATACCGGGGTGCGTCCGAACTCGCCCCCCCAAAGCACTAACGTATCCTCGAGCATGCCGAGCCGTTTGAGATCGGTCAGGAATGCGCTGATGGGTTGGTCGATCTCGCCACAGTTGGTCCTCAGGTTTTTCTCGATGTCGCCATGATGGTCCCAGGGTTGGCCAGCCCCATGCCACAGTTGCACGTAGCGCACTCCTCGCTCCAGAAGCCGTCGAGCCATCAAGGTCTGGCGTCCATGGACGGTATCTCCATAGAGCTCACGGATCTCCTTGGGTTCCCTGGAAACATCGAACGCCTCGGAAGCTTGTGTCTGCATCCGGAAGGCGAGTTCAAAGGACTCGATCCGGGATTCAAGTCGCGAGTCGACCGAGGCTGCCGCATTTTGCATGGCCAGTTGCCGAAGCAATTTCAATTGACGAGCTTGAGCGTCCAAGTTCGCATGGGGACTTCGAATGTTCTCGATCAGTTTCTCGACCTCGGTGTGCTTGGGGTCGACGAACGTGCCTTGGAACGCACCCGGCAAAAAACCGCTCTGCCAGTTGGCGGTATCCTTGATCGGATAACCACCCGGACACATCGCGAGGAATCCTGGCAAGTTTTGGTTTTCAGTACCTAGACCATACATCAACCAAGAGCCTAGGCTCGGGCGAGACTGCACCGAGTCGCCGCAGTTCATGAGCATCAGCGATGGCTCGTGGTTGGGAACCTGGGCAACCATCGATCGAATCACCGCGATGTTGTCTGCATGCTCAGCGGTCTTTTGAAAAAGTTCGCTGATCTCCAAACCGCTTTGCCCGTACTTCTTGAACGCAAAGGGACTCGGTAAGGCGCCTCCGGTACGACGCTCGGTCAGGTAACTCGTCGGAAGTGGCTTACCGGCATACTCAAGGAGTTTGGGTTTCGGGTCGAAGGTATCGACATGCGAAGGCCCCCCGTTGAGAAAGAAATGGACCATTCGCTTGGCTTTCGGCGCAAAGTGCGGCGCACGAACCCGGAGCGAATTGCCGGTCGTTTGCGCTTCCGGCCCACCCTGCAATGCCCCATTGGGTACAGAGGGATCCTGTCCAAACGAGAATTCGTTGAGCAATGGAGCCAGTCCGAGTATCCCCAATCCCATGCCTGAGGATCGGAGCAGGTCGCGTCGTGAAGTAAGCATCTGGAGAGGGGCTCTGGGGTCCATAAAGGGGCCTGTGAGGTGTGAGTCGATGTTGTTTTGTCGATGCCGTTTAGTCGATGTAGATCGTCTCGTTGCCGATCAAGAGGACTTGGGCCAATTGATCGCGCGGCGTGAGGACTTTCGGATCGGAGTGCTGATTTTCTTGTCGTAGGAACTCCAGAGCCAGTTCCATTTCATACAAGCTAGGCGTGCGCTGCAAAACCCGTCGGTGCAGGGCGGTAATGAAATCCTCATCGCTGAGTCGGGAAGATTCCGAGGGTTTCGACGCTTCCATCCCTTCGGAGCGTTCGATCAGTCCGACGAGACTTCGGGCCGCTTGGGCTGGCAACGGATGATTGAGCAAAAAGAGAGCCTGTTGGGGTACGACGGTCTCGGATCGTTTGGGGTTGTGCATATCGGGGTTGGCGAAATCGAAGTTTTGCAGAGTCATCGGCAAGTACTGGCGGTCGATGGTCGTGTAGAGGGAACGTCGGGCCAAGGAGGCTTGGTCGCTCGCTAGTGGATCGACCGACTTTCCGCCGATCCGTTGGATCATCATTCCGCTGAGTGCCGAAAACGCATCGCGGGATTCCTCCCAAGTGAGCCGATGGCGATTCATTCGCCAAAGACTTCTATTCGCAGGATCGATTTCCTGCGCTCGAAGGTTCTGGCCGAAGGATTTCCTGCGGAACGCTTCGGTCGTGACCAGTTCGCGGATCAGCCACCGGGTACTCCAACCATGCTCGATGAATGCTAGGGCCAGCGCGTCGAGAAGCTCCGGGTGCGAGGGTGGATCGGAACGCAATCCGAAATCGCTCGCGCTCTGGACTAGTCCTTCGCCGAAGACCTCTTGCCATATACGGTTGACCCAGACGCGAGCCGTCAGAGGGTTGTCGTTCGAGGCGATGCGCCGGGCCAATTCCAATCGACCGCTTCCGTTTTGAAACGGGGCAGGGGGGGCGGATTCGAAGAACTCGAAGAAGCCTCGGGGAACCGACTCGGCCTTGAGATTGGCGTTGCCCCGTCGAAGGATCCTCGCATCGCTGACCACGGAGCGGTCGCGGAGAACCCCAAGCTCGGGAGGGAACTCGTTGGCTTGCATGAGCCATTGATCGATATCGGCCTGGGCTTTCCAAATCTCGACGCAAGTCCCGTTGTCCCAGAGCCATTCGGTACTGTCGATCGGTTCGTCGGGGATGTAAAAGGCAGAATCGCGGTCCAGGAGCATGGCCCGCAAGGGCTCGAGCAATGGGTCTTGGGATCGCTCTGGATGGCTACCGGGTTGTACGAATTCAGCTTGTGCCAGTTCGGCTTGTACCAATTCGGCTTGTGCCAATTCGGCTCGCCAGCGTACCGATGCATTTTCGACCAAGGCTCCGTAGCGATCCGCAGCTTCTCGAATACTCCTCGGCGGAGTATCAAAGGCTTGGAGAACTTCAGGATGGCAAGCGCCAGGTTGTTCTCGTAGCTTCGCGAGCACTTCGGCAGCGCGGGTTGGAAAATCGGTCTCGGGAAGCTTCGACAGTTCGGTCCAAAGGCGCATCACCGGATGCTTGGCGATCGTTTCGAGGCCCAAGTACCATTCCCAACGGTGGACCAAAGCCGGGATCAGGTCCTCTTTGG
>QWPJ01000032.1 GCA_003671195.1 Planctomycetota bacterium | reverse complement strand
GGTTGCGGTGGCTTCAGGCGCCGATCGATTGGGGGCAATCGATCTACCATAAAAAAAGCCGTCGTGAACGACGGCTTTAAAAAAATCAGTCTTTAAATCGACCCAGGCCTAACGCTTGCGGCGCAATCGCAAGAAGACCCCGCCTAAGGCGACACTCCCTGCCAACAGCATCGAAGTCGGCTCAGGTACCGCCGTCGCGTTGAACTGAATGTTGTCGATACGGTTGTTGCCCGTAGCCGAGGACGCACCCGCTAAAGTCAATCGAAGGTAAGCGTCCGTCGCACCATCCAAGCCCGTGATGGCTCCCAACGTCTGTGTTGCGAAGGCGAGTGGCAAATTGCTAACCGTTTGGTGATCCGTCCAGTTGACCCCATCGGTGCTATAAGACCACGCCTGCGAAGTAAATCCAGAGTTCGTTCGCTGGGAAGCATAACTGACCACCAGTTCCTGAAACCCAGCCATCGAAAATCGAAAGACCGCCGATTTGCTGTTGGCCGTCTGATTGATCAGCGCCAGTGCAGCCGCACCACCCGTGGTTGTTGAGAACCCCGTCCCTGCGTTGATCGCGGTTCCACTAAACGCGTTCAATTCTGTATTGGTTGACCCCGTCGCCGGCACGAACCAATCGCTCGATCCATTTTGCCCATCAAGGAACAGTCCACCGGAACCAAAGTTGGCCGTGTACTGCTTGGGGGTGTTCGGCGATGCGGCCGTCGCCGTCCCGCCGTTGGTGGTGGTCTGAAAGTCCCAGCCAGCGACCAAGTCGGCTCGAACCTGGCTTATGCTTGCCATTGCCAGCATTGCGCCAGCAAAGAAGACTTGGGTTAAACGCGCTGTTACGTATCTCATCGAAACAAGCTCATTCTGTATCTAGGTACGTCGATCTTCGAGGAGGAAACTACCACCCAAGGTAGCCAGGCAATTGCTGCTCAGTGAATGACAGCAATAGTAATGAAAAAAGAGCGAAATCCAACCTGCAAATCGGAAAAACCGCTCCAAACCACCTAAAACCCCATCTGTTCTATTCGCTAAGCTTATGATTGGGCTTAGTTAAAGACGATTCGCCATCGGCAACGGTGTCGAAAGGCTGTCGCAAGGCCTAGCTAAGGATCGAGTCGACGCGATTTCCGTGGATGTCCGTCAGCCGATAGTCGCGGCCTTGGAAGCGATAGGTCAGTCGGGTGTGGTCGATCCCCAGCAAGTGCAGGATCGTCGCGTTTAGATCGTGCACATGCACGGGATCCTGGGTGATGTTGTAGCCGTATTCATCGGTCTGGCCGTGGACATGTCCACCTCGAACCCCGGCTCCGGTGATCAGTGTGGTAAAGCACCTCGGGTGGTGATCCCGGCCGTAGTTGTCGGCAGACAGAGCACCTTGCGAATAGACGGTCCTGCCGAACTCGCCTCCCCAGACGATGAGAGTATCGTCGAACAAGCCTCGTTCTTTGAGGTCTTCGATCAAGGCTCTGGTGGGTTGATCGGTGTCACGGCACTGGAGTTTGATCGCGTTGGGCAATCCTCCATGATGGTCCCAGCCCATGTGAAAAAGCTGAATGAATCGGACATCGCGTTCAGCGAGTCTTCGTGCTAACAAGCAGTTGGCTGCATAGGACCCGGGGCGTTGGACATCCGGCCCGTATTTCTCGAGCACATGGGCCGGTTCATCCGCCACGCTGAGCAGGTCCGGAACGCTGCTCTGCATGCGAAAGGCCATCTCGTATTGGCTGATGCGTGTTTGGATCTCCGGGTCCCCGAGTTGGTCGAAGTGTTGGCGATTGAGTTTATCGAGACGGTCGAGGGTCCGTCGTCGGCGTTGGCTGTCCATCCCTTGGGGGTTGGACAGGTACAAGACGGCATCTCCTTTGTTTCGGAATTTGACCCCTTGGTGCTGCGATGGCAAAAAACCTGCTCCCCAAAGTCGGTCGTACAAGGGTTGGTCGTCGGGCCGCCCGGTACCAAACGAAGTCAAAACGACGTAGGCGGGCAGATCTTTGTTTTGACTCCCGAGGCCGTAGCTGATCCATGAGCCGATGCTTGGACGACCGGCGAGTTGGGAGCCGGTTTGGCAGAAGGTGATGGCCGGGTCGTGGTTGATCGCTTCGGTGTGCATCGATCGGATTTGGCACCAGTCATCGGAGAGGCTTGCCATGTGGGGCATGAGTTCGCTGAACCACATGCCGGACTTACCGTGCTGAGCGAATTTGAACATGGAGGGAGCGACCGGGAATTTGCTTTGCCCGGAGGTCATGGTCGTGAGCCTTTGGCCTTGCCGAATCGATTCTGGGAGGTCCTCTCCGCGTCGGTTTTCCAGATCGGGCTTGGGATCGAAAAGATCCATCTGCGAGGGTGCCCCGGATTGGAACAGGTAGATGATTCGCTTGGCTTTGGCCGGATGATGGATCCCGCTTGAGAGGGCCGTTTGGGAGTCGGATTCGCTGCGTCCGAGGGACATCATGGCCGAGAGCCAGAGACTCCCGGCGGAGCTTTTCAAAAAAGTCTGTCGGTTGATATGCATGGTTTTTCTTTCGTTCACTCGCGTGTGATGACTTCGTCGAGGTTTAGCAGCACGTTTCCTGCGAGGGTGTATGCGGCCAAATCGGCAATCGATTCGACTTGGGACTTGGACTCCCCGATTTGGGTCAGTTGTTCGGCTTGCTGAAGGTTCGCGCCGTAGTAAGCTCGATCTTCGTTCCAGCTTTCTTCTAAGAGTTTGAGTTCAAGATCCGAAGGGGTTCGGCCAGTGACGGTTCGGAAGCCGAATTTCAATTTTTCGGCGACAGTAGTTTCGGAGTGACGCACCATGCGCTCGGCGAGTTTCCTGGCCGCCTCGACGTAGGTCACTTCGTTCAGTAGCGATAGGGCTTGGAGGGGCGTGTTGGTCCGGGATCGTTTGACGATGCAGATTTCGCGGCTGGGGGCATCGAACAGGAGCATTGTCGGCGGAGCGGCTGTCCGCTTCCAGACGGTATACAGGCTGCGGCGATAGAGGCGATCGTCGGTATCGTGTTTGTAGTTGCGCAGATCGCCATAGACGCTCGTTTCATCCCAAACCCCATCGGGCATGTAGGGCTTGACGCTCGGCCCGCCGATTTTCGGGGTCAGGAGTCCGCTGGCTTGGAGGGCTTGATCTCTGAGGATCTCGCCGGAGAGTCGGAAGCGTGGTCCACGGCCGAGCCAGCGGTTCTCGGGGTCGGCTTCGTAGAGTTTCTCTTTGCCGATGAGACTCGTCGACTGTTGGTAAGCGCGACTCATGACGATGAGTTTTTGGAGTCCCTTGATATCCCAAGCATGGACGGGTTTTCCTGCGACCTCTTGGATTACCGTAGGGTTTGTCCACTCGATGGCAAGCCAATCGAGCAACTCCGGATGGCTAGGCCAATCGGCTTGGGAGCCGAAGTTCTCGGTGGTTTTGACGATTCCATGGCCCATGAACTTTTCCCACATGCGGTTGACCCAAACGCGAGTCGTCAGGGGGTTCTCGGGGCTAGCGATCCAGCGAGCGAGTCCGAGCCGATTGTTGGGTTGATCGGCTGGCATGGCCGGGAGCGCTTTGGGTAAGCTCGCATCGACTCGATCGCCCCGTTTGTCGTATTCGCCTCGGACCAACACAAAGGCCTCGCGGGGTTTGGGGATCTCCTGCATGACCATGACCGTCGGCCAGGAGGCTTTGAAGTCGGCGAGTTTTTTCTTGGTCTCTTCGACAGCGCGGAGGGCTTGTTGGATCGGACCCTCGGCGGCCTTGCGATAGTAGTTTTCGAGCTCTTTGCGTTGCTCTTCAGAGCGCTCAGTTCGAGGGGTCGCGAGGGTGGTTTGGATCGAATCGGGGATCTGGGTGCCGGTGATCGCAACGGTAGATTTGGCCAATCCGGTCGTGGCGAGTCGAAAGCGTCCGATGTTGTGCTGACCTAGAGTTTCCTGGACCAACCGGATGGTGATGGTGGAATTCTCAGGGACCTCGATCGGTGAGTCCAAAAGAAACATCGCGCGGCAGGTCTCCTTTCGGGTTGGGCCATCGACGGCCCAACCTCGCCCGGCATTGCCTTGGACGGTATTGGAGATGTCCCAGTCTTTCTGGGAGTAGTCGGCTTTTGCCTCGGAGATCTTGGCGGTGATACCTGCAGTATTTGCTGAGGCATTTGCGGGGGTAGTAACGATCGCTTCGATGCGGGTCAGGACAAAGTTGCCGTTGGAATAACGGCCGAGGCTTTGCTGGGGTAGGCTAGGGTCGGTAAAGCACTCGAGCAGGATCCCGGTCAGAGGGCCAGCCGCAAGCGGTGCTTGGATTTCGTAGACATCGAAGTTTGGATTTTCACCGCTGACTAAAAAGGCCCCATCGGGTTGTCGGGTCAGTACCGCTTGGCTTCGAGCTTTGGCGCTTGAGGGGTCAAGGGTATTCCAGGTCGGCTGATTGGATGCGATGGTTTTTTTGAACTCGGTTTCCCAAGGCTCGATCAGACTTGCGATGTTGGCTTCGGCCTGCGCGAGTGACTCTTGGGCCTGCTGGATCTGCTTCTCATAGCCCGCCACTTGATGCTGCTGCTCGGAGGTTGGAACCGAAAGAACCGGATCGGTGTTGCGAGATTCGCCTTGGAGTGTCCCGCTCTCAGCGACGTTGTTGAAGTAGGAAAAGAGGGAATAAAATTCCTTCTGGGAGATCGGGTCGTATTTGTGGTCGTGGCATCGGCAGCAATTGAGCGTCAGAGCCAGCCAAGTCGTTCCTGTCGTTTCGACCCGATCGATGACCGTCTCGACCCGCCATTCTTCGGCAATGATGCCACCTTCTCCATTGAGCCTGTGATTGCGATTAAAGCCGCTTGCGACGCGTTGGGATAGAGAAGCCTCCGGGAGCATATCTCCGGCGATCTGTTCGATCGTGAATTGATCGTAGGGCATGTTGTTGTTGAAGGCATCGATCACCCAATCGCGCCATGGCCATTGCTGCCTGGAGGAATCAATTTGGAAACCGTTGCTATCGGCGTATCGCGCAAGGTCTAGCCAACCGATCGCCATACGTTCGCCGTAGTGCGGGGAACTCAAGAGTCGATCGACCACTTTGGCATAGGCATCCTCCGAGGTGTCGGCCAAGAACGCATCGATTTGCTCGAGGGTCGGAGCAAGTCCGATCAGGTCGAGCGTCACACGCCGCAGGAGGGTTTCTTTGGAGGCTTGCACAGAGAACTCAAAGCCCTGAGCGCGGAGTTTCTCCAGGAGGAAGCGGTCGATCGGATTGGGGTAGTTCTCGGCCAGATCGGCCAATGGGACCGAGGGTCGTGTCGGTGGGATAAAGGCCCAATGCCCCTGGTAGGCTGCTCCTTGATCGATCCACTTGCCGATGCGTTCGATTTGCCCTGGGGTCAGCGGTTTTCCCGTCTGCGGCGGGGGCATGACCAATTCGGGATCTTGGCTGTGGATACGGGCCCAGACTTCGCTCTTGGATGCTTGTCCCGGAACGATGGCCAAGCTACCGCTCTGGCCAGCCTGCAGGGCGTCTTGGTAAAGATCCAGTCTCAAGTCACCTTGCCGTTGCTGAGCGTCCGGTCCGTGGCATTGGAAGCAATGCTCCGAGAGAATCGGTCGGATATCGCGATTGAAGGCCAACGCTTCGGGGGCCAATTGGGTCTGGGCAGAGCACCGATGGCCGATCAAGACTACGGGCAGTGCAAGGCTGAGTCGAAAAGCGAGGGCAACGAGCAATTTCATACGAACTCCGACGATACGACACTTCCGAGGCGGGGATCAAGCAGTCTTGCATTTTAGCAGGTTTCCCAGCGGAAATCAGCTTTCCAAAGACGCAGGCTTGCGGAAAAATTACCCGGTCAAGACAGGACCGGTAGCTGCGTGAGCCCCCATCAAACCTCCGTGCTCTCAGTGCCTCTGTGTTTCAAAAGTCTTGAGGGACCTGGAAGGGGATTCGAAGAATAAAAACACAGAGGCACAAAGGGCACAAAGAAGAAGGGAAACTCGATCAAACCTCCGTGTCCTCAGTGCCTCTGTGTTTCAAAGAAATCCTGAGGGACTTGGAAGGGGGATTCGAAGAATAAAAACACAGAGGCACAAAGGGCACAAAGAAGAAGGGAGCCTCGATCAAAGCTCCGTGTCCTCAGTGCCTCTGTGTTTCAAAAACCTGAGGAACCTGGGAGGGGATTACTATCGCCGAGGGGTCTTTGCATCGAATCTCACTCGGCTTGCATGTTGGAGCTTCTCGGGTGGGTAGGTCACCACGATCTCATCGAGTTCGAGTCCCGAGAGGACCTCGGAGTGCTTGCGATCTTTCTTGCCTAACTGGACTTCCACTCGCACCACACGATGTTCTCCGAATCGTGTAGGTTCGACTCGATACGCGTAGAATTTACCCATCGAGGATTCCAGGGCTGCTGTCGGGACGATCAGGCTCTTTGGATCGCTCGAATCGACAATGATGGTCGCATCGACACGGTAGCCATCGCTGAGTTTGCTCTGGCCTTGCGTGGATTCATCGACATCGACGAGGACTAAAACACGGCGTTCTTCGACCCCTAGAGCGGAGATTTTTAGGAATGCAGAAGGTTCGACTAGGCGAACTTTTCCATAGAGCAAACTCTCGGAATTCCCCCCTCGAATTTCAACCCGGTTTCCGGGTTGAATCGCGACAGCCGCAGTCGATAGAACATCGATTTGGATTTCAAGATCTTTCGGGTCGCCGATTTCAAGCAGAGGGGTTCCTGCGGCGACATAACCGGCATCTTCACGCAGGACTCGCAATACCACTCCATCGCTTGGCGAGCCGATGGGCATGGGCTGACCTGGCGGCGATTGGCTAGCCTTTAAAACCGCTTGGGCCACCTCGAGCTCATGCACCGCGAGCGAACGGAGGAACTCCGAAGCGCGAACTTCGGCTCGGGTGATTCGAAAGCGATGCTCAGCGGTATCGAATTCGGCTTGGGACACCGCATTCGATGGCCGCAGTTCCAGTGCCCGTTGGTACTCATGCTCTGCCAGTTCGAGCGATTCGAGAGCGACCGTTCGCAGCTCCTCGGCTCGGGAAATCGAGGACTCGGCCGCCTTGACCTTCGCTTCGGTCTCCAGCTTGGTCTTGGGGTCCAATAGCTCCGAATCCGACGGGTCAAGGATCACGATTGGGTCGCCGCGACGCCAGACGGAGTCTCCGGCGTGGACCTTCAAACGACGTAGATTCCCATGCATAGGCGCATAGACAGTGTAGCGTTCGCGGACGCGCGCATAGCCATCGTCGGTAACACCGACGAGAACCTGCCCGCGTTGAACCTTCGTTACCTCGACGGGAATTCGCTCGGGACGAAGAGCCAAAGCCACGAAGAAGGCTAGACCGGCCCCACATGCCACAACGATCATCCACTTGAGGAAAGGACTTGTAGCTTTATTCACTCTCGCACCTTGAGCACAGAAATCAATTGCAACCTCTTGGTCATGCGAATGACCATCCAGCCACATACCAGTGTTGCAGCCAGCATAACGGTTATCGCATAGGCGATCGTACGCGGATCGATGACAAACGGGAAACGATGGCTCTGCGTGTCCAGGCGCTCGACGAGCGCATAGGCGAACAGATAACCCAGGGGCACACCGACGGGGATTGCCAGAAGCATCGTCCAGAAGAGTTCCAGCAGCAATATTCGATGGACCTCTGATCCACGATATCCCAGGACTCGCATGGTGGCCAGGTCTCGAGCCCGTTCGCTAAAAGTGATCAACGCGGAGTTGTAGGCCACTGCGATGGTGATGAGCGTTGCGAAAATCCCATTGATCAGACGCATCCAGCCGGTGCTCTTGGCGATTAAATCTCGGAAATTCACAAGCGCAGCCTGTTTATCCGTAACCCCGGCTATCGCAGGGGTTTCTTGGATCCGTCGGTAAATCTGCTGGCGATCTTTAGGCTCGATCGAAAGAAAAAGGCCACTGATCCTGTCCCCTTCCCGAAGGAGTTCATGCAAGGTGGCTTTGGGAAGGAACGCTGCTGGACCCGTGTAGTTGGAGTAGATCCGCTCGACCTGCAATGCGATGGAACGATTTTGGCCCTCGAGCCAATCGATTTCAACGTGGTCGCCTACCCTCAATTGCAGTTTTTCGGCGAGTTTGCCGGTAATCGTCAGGCCACTTCCCAAAGGGAAATCAATCGGTCGATCGGCTTGGTCGAGCACGCGAAAGAGCTCGGGAGCTGGCTCTAAACCAAGCAGAACCAAGCGGTCGGTTTTGAGCCCATTTCGCATGCGGATCGGTACCGAGCGGTAGCCTTCGACCCTTCGGACTCCAGGCCATTGCTGAACTTCATGAAGGCCACTTTGGGTCCTAGGCTCGTAGAATGCCAGTTGCAGGTCCTGACGTTGGGACCTTGAGAACTGATGATCCAACACGTACTCGATCGTCTTTTCCATGAACGAGCTCAAGATCAAAAGCGACATTCCCAAACCCATCCCGAGGATCGAGAAGAAGGTAAGCCAAGGATTTCCTAGCATTCGGACCATCACCATGCGACCGATCGGACGCAGGTAACCCAACAGACGCAATTGCGTCACGGACTTGGTCGGAGCGCTCTGGCTGCCCGCCGAGCGCATGGCGACCGCCGGTGGCAATTGCATCGCGCGGACGATCCCCGAAATCGCCCCCAAGACGGCCACGGCGACGCCCAAGGAGACGGCCAAGATCCACTCCCACCCAAACCAAATCATGAGGATCTCTGGGAATCGAAAGAACATCCTGTAGATTTCGCTGAGCCAAACGGCCAGGAGCAGTCCGCATCCGATCCCCAAGACCACTCCGAGCGTGATCCACACCGAGACCAGACGACCATAGTGCACCCCAATTTCCAGAGCGCTATAACCGAAAGCCCGCAAGGTTGCGATCTGCTCGGTCTGCATGGCGATCAATCTGGAAAACACCATGTGAACCAAAAAAGCGGATACGCTCAAAAAAATCGCCGGACTCAAAAACGCCATCGTCCGCAATTCCCGCATCTCATCGCGCAAGCGGGCGTGAGACTCTTGCTCCTGGCGATCGTAAACCCCCGTGCAGCCGTAGGGTTCAAGGATCGCATCGATTTGCTTTTTCAGATTGTCCAAGTTCGCTTCGGGCGACACCCTCAAGGCGACTTGATTGAAAGCCCCTTGCATTTGGAATGCAGCCGATAGCTTTTCTTTTCGAGCCCAAAAGATCCCGTACAAACGATTGTTCGGTAGGAGCATCCCAGGCTGCACCAGGTAAATCGAGTCTGGGGACAAACCGACTCCAACAACGACCAAATCCTCACGCTTGCCCTCGAGGTTCGCTCCGATTCGATCCCCGAGCTCGAGCCGATGTTCCTGGGCAAAAAGTTCGCTGACGACCACTTCGGTTTGATCGCAAACGATGGGCAATCGACCGCTTCGAAGGACCAAACCGTTGATTTCAGACTGCGGATCGTGATCGATTGAGATCAGCCTTGCCGAGGCCGGCTCGAGCATGTCGGGAAAGTCCAACAGCGCGTGCTTCTCGACCCGGCCCGAGACGCGTACGACCCCCGGAATCTGGGCTAGGCTCTCGAGCAACACTTCGGGTGCCCGAACCAAAGGAGCCCATAGGTGTGCAAAGGCATACCGCGAATAGTACTGATCTTGGCTAGCCTCAAGCGATCGGATCGTCGAGATCGACATGATCAAAGTCGCCACGCCGCACATAAGCAAAACGACAATCGCCACTCCCTGTTTCCAGTGGCTCGCCAGGTCGGCCCCTAAGAGTTTGCTCATCGCACGCATCGTTCGTTCCCTTGCTGCCCGACGAATCGATGAGTTACCAGACAAGTTCGCTAGCGCAGATCACGCTCGCATTGGTTTGGATTTTGGAAATCTGACCATCGGACAAGTAAATCACACGATTGGCCATCGCTGCGATGGCCGCATTGTGAGTGATCACGACGACGAGAGTCCCAAGCTCGCGATTGATCTTCGCGATCGCCGTAAGCACGATCGATCCGGTTTTGACATCCAACGCTCCGGTCGGCTCATCGCACAGCAATACATCAGGTCGTTTGCTGATCGCTCTTGCAATCGCGACTCGCTGCTGCTCACCCCCAGACAACTGGGCTGGATAAAACGATTCGCGTTCTCGCAAACCGACCAATGCCAAAGCCTCCGACGCTCCCATCGGATCTCGAGCGATATCGGTGACCAAACGCACGTTTTCCAGAGCCGTCAAACCAGCGACAAGGTTATAAAACTGAAACACAAAGCCGACATGCTCACGTCGGTACTGCGTCAACTGCGATTCGCTCGCACCTGTTAGCTCATGATCCTCGAACCTCACCGAGCCGGAACTCGGAGTATCGAGCCCCCCTAGAATATTCAGCAGCGTCGATTTACCACTGCCCGATGCTCCCAGGATGACGATGAACTCACCGGCGTCGAGGTCCAGATCCACCCCTCGCAGCGCATGGACCTGCACATCTCCCATCGCATAGGACTTTGTCAGTTGCTCGGCTCGGAATACCGTTCGCTTCGGATTGCTCATTCATCGCATGCTATCCAAGCGACCCGATAGCACCAACGCAATGTTGCCGGATTTTCCAAAGATCCTACCGGTCGCACCGTGATCTCTTGCGAATCGGCATCCCATTGTAGCTCTCCGGCCAGGACCGCGATGGACAGTTTGTTGCTAGGGATGGAATTCGCAGATGTCGATTCCTTAAACCAACCCGTCCAGTGTTGCGGCCCAAACTCCACTCGCATCCATTCCAAACCAGACGTTCCACCCGACAAAGAACGCTGCGGAATAACCCGATACGTACTGCCCAAAAATCCAACAGGCGGCCGCATCTTGCACGCATAATCGAACTCAAGTGCCAGTGAGCCCTTCCCAGAGTTAGCCGACCCAGAGTTTGCCGTCACAGGGTTAGCCGTCACAGGGTTTCTGAGCCATTGGGCCGCAAGCGACCAGTGGCCATGTCCGGACATCCCGACACCTAAGGCCACGTTGGGGAATTCCTGATCTCCGAGGGGCTCGAGCACCAGTTGCTGCAACGGTGGATCGCTAGGCCAAGGCGCGTTCGGATCGGCCAGGACGCTTTGGAGAACGACTTGCATCTGATCTATGGAATGAACCACTAGGCAATGCGAATAGCGGTCGGCCTGTCGGTCGAATCGAAGCGTTGCATCGGGAGTTGTCAGTTCGATTCGAGTCAAAGCACCAGGGCTCATTGGGGCCAGGGTACGTGATCGAGTACTTGGGGTTCGCAACCGAGCGATAGCGGAGTTCCCGTGACGATCCCCATCATGAATCGGTTGGCAGCCTTGAGCATCTCGACCTCAAGAGAGCCTTCGAATGACTCGTCGTTGCCCGATGGATTCTCCAGCAATGCCGCGGGAGTCGGCTCGGAAGACGTGGCCGAAAATCGCATCAAGCGATAATTCAACCCCGCAAGATGTGCGGTTTTCATCATGTCGATCAGTTGGTCGACTCCAAACCGTTTCGAATCGGCCGACTGCATGGCCAGCACAGGCAAACTCCGAGCGTTTTTCCACCGTGCCAACGCTTTTTTGTGGGTTGGGAAAGGTCCATTGCACGCGACGACGCCAGCGAATCGTTCGGGATTGCGCAATGCGACCCACTGGGCCAGCGTTGCACCTTTGCCAAACCCGCCCAAGAAAACCCTCGATGCATCGATCGACATCGCCTCGCAGAGCTCCTCGACGGCATGAAAAATACACTCTTCGTTCAAAGCGTAATCGGTCGAGGTGCTCCCCCAACGGAAAAGCTGCGAGGAGCGATTCGACAACCGATTGCCCCGCAATGCTACTCCTGCATAGTTCCTCACGCTCAAGGCGGGCATGACTTGATCGATCTCGTATTCGCTGCTGTGATCGCTGTGAAGCCAAACCAACAGCGGATAGGCATAGCCACTTTCGTAATGCTCAGGAACGAAGATCCGGTGCGGAAAACCGATCGACACCGGCTCGGTCAACGGATCCGTACCCCTTGTCGCATCGCGGTCGCTAAGCTCCCCTGCCCTGGCCGTGCTCGTGGACATATAGCTATGCAATCGGCTCATTTCGATGTTCCTTGAAAGACAAGAGACTCCCAATTTGGGAATCCGTTTTTTAGGATAGCTACAGGCAGTGAGTCAATCCCGTCACCGAGACTTGAGGCGAACTTCTAAGAAAGTTTGCCAAAAACGAAATTGCTAGCAATTCCAACCTGATAAGTTAGGGGATTGGTGCGGGGGGGCGGACTTCAGAGCCTTGTCCGCAATCCAATCCGGCTAGCCTCTCGAGAACCGCTCGAGGCTAGCCCTATCAGGTCAAGGCGATCCTTGGGCGTTGATTAGCTTTTGAGGAGTGTTTCCATCGTCGCAACGAGCGACTTGACCGCATCGACGCTCTTCTGGAAAGCAGCTTGCTCGGAACTCGTCAACGACAGTTCGATGATCTTCTCGACGCCGTTGCTCCCGAGGATCACCGGCACACCGACGTAGTAGCCCCCAACGCCATATTCCTTGTCGCAAAGGGCAGCGACGGGAATGAGCCGCTTCTTGTCTCGCACGATGGCTTCGACCATCTGGGCCGTAGCGGCCGCTGGGGCATAGTAGGCCGACCCGGTTTTCAGAAGCGAAACGATTTCGGCACCCCCGTCGCGCGTGCGCTGTACGATCTGTGCCATGCGGTCATCGGGAATCAGATGAGAGACGGGGATTCCACCGACGCTGGTGCAACTGGCGATTGGGACCATCGTATCGCCGTGACCGCCCATGAGCATCGCCGAGACGTCTTCGACGCTCACACCGAGCTCCATAGCGATGAAGGCTCGAAAGCGGGCCGTATCGAGCACACCTGCCTGGCCGATGACGCGATGGGAAGGGAAACCGAGGACCTGGAAGGCCCGTTGCACCATCGCATCGAGGGGGTTGCTCACGACAATCACCACCGCGTTGGGACTGGTCGATTTGACATTCTCGGCGACGCTCGTGACGATTTTGGCGTTGGTGCTCAGCAGATCATCGCGGCTCATTCCAGGTTTTCTGGCGATCCCCGCAGTGATGACGACCACATCGCTATTGGCCGTATCGGCATAGTCGTTTGTACCGCTCAAGGCACTATCGTAGCCCATGATCGGCGAGGCTTGCATCAGGTCGAGCGCCTTGCCTTTGGGCATGTTTTCGGTTTGAGGAACATCCAGCAGGATCACATCCCCGAGTTCTCCTGCAGCGCACCAATGGGCACAGGTCGCCCCTACGTTTCCAGCTCCAATAATACTGATTTTCGCTCGTCGCATGCTAGGGTCGCCTTTTCAAAATTTCAGTTCGTAGGGTTCGATGCAATTTGATATAAAATGCGGATTCAGAGTCAGACGGAAGCTCGAAGTATCTCCAAGCTCAGCGACCCGTCAAGAACCCGTATCTTGCGGGTTCTACAGATTTGCTGGACAATTGCCCTCCTGGCCCCGGCCCGAGGTCGCTCGGAGTTCGTCGAATTCATTTGAATCAAAGGCTACTTGAACCGCCAACCGGACGCTGAGGCCTTCTGGCGGATGCAAAGTGAGAAAAGTTCTGAATGTTTTGGTCCCAAAAAACGATCCGGATTGGTCCTTACCCACGCGGTTTTCATCTGATTACCCGCGAGGTCATTTCGGCAGTCCCCGAACTCCAGAACGTTCGAATCGGGATCCTCCAGGTTTTCTTGCAACACACCTCGGCGAGCCTTACGATCAATGAAAATGCCGACCCGGATGTCCGTACCGATATGGAAACGGCTTTGAACCGTCTAGTTCCAGAAAACCAGCCCTTTGTCCACACGATCGAAGGTCCCGACGACATGCCCGCGCACGTCAAAAGCTCCTTACTCGGTGCCAGCTTGATGATCCCCGTATCGGCCGGGGCCTTGGCCCTGGGGACCTGGCAAGGCATCTACCTGTGCGAACACCGCAACTATGCGACCCCAAGGACCTTGGTCCTGACTCTTCAAGGCGACGACGAAAGATAAACCATGAGCAATCCAGCGATAAACTCCCCGGCGACTCCGCGAATGATGGCCGGGATTCCGACCCTAAACGCTAGCCTCTACCGCAGTATCCGTTTCCTCGTCGGCGACCCCGTGGTCTATCTGCAAGTGCCGCAGAGCGACGCAAGCACCCAACGGGTGCTCCTGTGCCGCGATATCGAAATGGGCCGTGCCCGGCAAAATGCAGCCGTCGACCTAGTCCACTGTCCAGCCGACTTCACACCCGCCGAGGGCCTTTCGGGGGATCGCGAAACGGCCACGGCTCAGTCGGCTGCCGAAATGCTCCGACGTCTGGGGTTTGCCAATGTCGTCGTCGATCGATCGCTACCGATGATCTACGCAGAAATGCTTCAAAGGGCCGGCATTGGTATCGAATGCGACACCCAATGGGGGGTGATGGAACGACGCTGCAAAGACGCTCAAGAGATCGAAATGATCCGCCAAGCCCAAAAGATCACCGAACAAGTCATGGAGCTTGCCTGCTCGACAATCGCTCGTGCCAGTGCCGATGCCCAAGGCGTCTTGCATCATCAAGGGGCTCCTTTGACGAGCGAACGCATGCGGACGATGATCGATGTGTGGCTCCTGGAACGCGACTGCTCGAACCCGGGGGCGATCGTCGCTTGCGGTCCCATCGGTGCCGATTGCCACGACCATGGTCACGGCCCTTTGTTCACCGAACAGCCCGTGATCGTCGATATCTTTCCGAGAGTCAAATCCAACCTCTACAACGGCGATTGCACCCGCACGGTGGTCCACGGTGCTGTGTCACCAGAACTCGAATCGATGCACCGCGCCGTCGTCGCATCGAAACTCGCTGCGACCCGAGCCGTTCGCGCCGGAGTGACCGGCCAAGCGGTCCACGAAGCCACCATGCAATCGATCCTGAGCGCAGGGTACCAAATGGGGCTGCCTGCCCAAGATGCACCCGACTCGTTTACCAGCATGACCCACGGAACCGGACATGGACTTGGGCTCGAGGTCCACGAGCCACCCTTGCTGGCCGCAGGCGGTCCGGAATTGATCGCAGGCGATGTGGTGACCATCGAACCGGGGCTTTACTGCAAAGCCCTCGGCGGAATTCGCGTCGAAGACATGGTCGTCGTCACCGAGTCCGGATGCATCAATCTCAATGCCCTCCACGAGGGCCTCTGCTGGAAATAGCATCTCTGCTAGCCATAGCGTCAAAGCTGTCTACCGGCCTGCCGTTGAACAACCAACCGCCGGTCCTAGGGTCGATCTTGAGCTGATAGAAAAATCGCACCCGTTCCTTCTGGCGCTCCGTGAGCCGATTCCCCCCCGAAGGCTCCTGCATGAATTCCAAATCCCACAACTCCAACTCGCACCAATCGAGCTCCCGGCGATAGTGCGAATAAGGGGTCTGACGGATCGGCCCTAAGCTCTGCCGGCCCGGCAAAATCGAGGGAGGATAAACCTCGTGAACCCACTCGAGTCCGTAAGCGATCGCTCCAGTCCAACTCCCTTTCTGAAAACCATAACCGCTGGGCTTCCAACCCTGAAAGGAGCACTCGATGAGCTCTTTGTAGTACTCTTCGGCTCGCATCGCCTGCCAACTCGAGAGCTCCGATGCCGCCAACGCCTTTCCTCGCCCTTCGATCAGATTCACCGGCTTGAGGATCTCTTGGATCTGCAGTTTCTTGGTCACCGGTGAGGAGTAAATCTGTACCAAATCCTGCTCGATCCCCCGAAATGCAAAACGGACGTTTCCATCGAGCATCGCCAATTCGACCATCGCTCGGAGATTCAATCGCTGCAGAGAAAGATTGCTCAGGAAATGCCCTCCGATCTCTCCGTGTGCTCCGGGCGACTTCATCAACTTCAATCGGGTCATTCCGTCCTGAGTCAACTTCGTTGCGGGAAAGAAACTCCGATCCTCATGGATCGCATACAACGCACCGATGGCTTTCACATTCGTCGTCGGGATCGCCGAGACGTAATTGCCCTGCCGACCTTGGGAACTCCAGTCAATCAGCCAGGAGCTTTGGCCGGGTGCAACATAGGAATAGACCGGATCGAACAATCCCAAAAACTCAACCTCGATTCCATATCGGCCCATTCTCCTTGCAAACTCGATCCCCATGGCCGCCCCCCGACTCCAACCAAAAACATGGAGCTTCTGCCAACCGCGATAGTGAGACAGAACATCGGCTTCGATGCGATCGAGAATCTTCGTCCATCCATAACCGGCGCCATTGTCGGCAAACACCCGATTCCTCGATTCGTACTCCGCCGGATTACCAACCCCACCATAGTAGAATTTAGTCCCGTGGTACATGTTGTATAGCCGCTCGACGTTGCCCAGTCCGAACATGTGCATCCCCGTCCCACCGATGAAAATCCCATACTGCCTCGACTCGGTTTCGATCGCAAATGGGGATATCAATCCGTCGATCAGTCGGCCGATCTCCTGCGAACTTCCCATGATCAACTCGTCGGCCCATTTGACCAACGCGCTGTAGAGCACCCGCTGGCCTGAAGGTAGATAAACCCAACCATGGCGATCGATCATCCCTATCTTGGTCCTCACCGATTTCATCGCGAGGTGACCTTCGATTCGACTCGGTTCGATCCCGACGGTGTGCTGCCAATAGGCGACCCCTTGGACCTCGATCACCCGATCGTATAGCTCGATCGTTTTCGTTGGATCGTACCCGTTGCGCAGTTTTTCACTTGCTGCATCGAACTCCCCTCCAACATGCTTCTGATATTTGCTCAGCCAACTGCGCACCTGAGGACTGGTAGCAACCGCCGAGGGACCTTTATAAGAATAATTCGCTAAACGTATAAATTCGCTCCATTGGTCCTGGTCAGCGATGAAGAAACGTTCCTGCGATTCGGGCACTTGGTCCCCTATGGGATTCGGAGCGATCTGAAGATCCCAGACGATCGTTCGATCGGCAAATAACTCGGTAAAATCGGGCCGCTCCATGGCCCCTAACACCCTTCCGTGAGAATCCAACCAAGCGATCTGACTTTCGGATAACTCGCGAGCCGATCGAATCAGTGACTGTTGTGTCGAGTCTGCCGACGGCATCATGCGGATCGTCGGTGTTGTGATTTTCGAAAAAACTCCATCGAGATCACCCCCATGTTCTAGGAAACCCTCAGGCATCTGCACCGGTTCGACCCTTAGGGAATCCATCGATTCGCTTCGATGCTCAACGATCGCTTCGAGCGACCAGTACGACTGGGCAAACTGCTCCTGGGGCGAGCGGATCCATTGCAAGAATCCGGTCTCTTGCCAATTCCATGGGGCCTGATTCAGACCTGATTGCGGTCCGAAGAGCAATTCGTACCGGCGATCTGCGGGCGCAACTTGCCGGAACACCGACCGATCCAAGAGCGCGGAATCGGGTTCGGGGATCGCAAGCGTGCTCTGATTCGAAAGCATCGCTTGTGCCAAAGCTCGCATCGCTTGGATCCTGGTCCCCTCAAGCCTCCAGTCCAACTCGACGACGGATCGACGCGCCAGGTCGCTTGCCGTCCACTCGGCCAGATCCCAACCCCACTCCACCCCCCCCTGGTGTTTCTCATGCTCGGTTTGTTCTTGGGATTCTTCAACGGCCTTTCTTTCGATCGCCAATGCAGTCTGCTCGATCGAGTCGGCCTTAGCCCTGGTGATATCCAGGAAGAATTCGCTCCACGGGCTGTCTTGCTCCCGATCGATTCGCTCGGAAAGTCCTCGTTGCAGATCCGCAGTGCTCTGCGCATAATCCCGCTCAGCCATAGCCCAGTTGCGTTCGGAATTCCAATACGCATCAGCCTCTTTTTCGATCAACTCCTTGGCCGCATCTCGCGTTTGTTGTGCGTTGCGAAACTCGTTTTCGATCCGCGAGACTCGGGTCGCTCGCTCCGCATCGGCTTGAGTCGTCCGACGGTTTGCCATCGCATTTGCATAGTCGCGATTCCAAGTTCGAGCCAAACGCTCGAGCTCGGAACCTCGGATTCGACGGGCTTGGTCGAGCCTCTGTTGGTATCTCAACGCGTCGAGATCCACAGTCCAATCTCTTTGAGCCAACGCGATGGATTGGGTAAAGGCGTTTTCCACCGAGGTGACTTGCTCGATGTACCGTTGGGCCGGAGACTCCAACTCCTGGAGGAATGCAACCAATGCTTGGCTTTTGGATTCGAAGTGAGCTTGCTCTTGTTGCTTTTCGAATGCCTTGGTTCCATTCTGCGCTCGGCTCAGCCTGAGCGATCGATCGAGTTGAGCTTGGCCGATCTCCTGTTGGTACTGGTGATCCGAACGACTGCGGCTATCGATCCAACGTCGCTCGGCCGCATTCCAGTCCTCTAGCATTCTGTATTCGTGCTCGGCTAGTCCGACTAGGAAATCGGACCAAGCTCCCGGAACGGTATCCTGGAGTGTTTCCCTCGCGACGATCCTCGCTTCGGAGGTAGCCAAAAGCCATTGCGCATGTACTTGGCCCTGCCGTCGAGCCAATTCGCTCTCGGACTGAATGGTTCGGATTTGGTGATCGTAACGAGCTTGAGCCATCGCATCGGAATGCTCTTGCTCGAACCCCAGGAGGCTCACATCGCGTTGGTGCTCAATACGGCGAAGTGCCGTGCTGAGCCGGTCGGTCCGCTGGGAATCCTCTAGATGCATCCGCAGGGACTCGATGGCTGCCTGCTGCTGCCAGACCTTCAACGCATCGGCCTCTGCGCGCTGCTGGGTATAAAGAGCCTCGGCGACAAGCAAACTCTTTTCCCGCATTTGGTTCATTGCTGGATACCCTCGCAGTTTCATAACCTGAGCGACCCCCTCGGATCGTTCGGTCGCCTGCTGATATACCGCTTGGTTCGAGAGCACCGCTAGCTGATACTCCAGATCGATTTGACGTCGCTCTTGGACCGCTTGGTGCTCGGCTGCAGTTTGTTCACGGGCTGCGAGGTACTCAAGCTCGGTTCGCTCCCGCTCCGATGCGCGAACGCGTGCATCGCTTTGCCTTGCCAAACCGTCTTGAGCGAGACGTTCCGCAATCGCTCTGCGGTACTGAGCGTCTCGATCTGCAAGCTGATCGAACGATTGATGGTTCCATCGTGCCTCCACCCAAGCGACATAGTCGGATGAGACATCGTCGATCCATTGTGCGTAGCCTTTGGCATGGGCCGCCAATGCCTGCGATCTTAAATCCTCGTTCGCAGCTCGCTCGTGCAAATCGCTTTGCTTGCGAGCCATGACGCGATGGGCATCGGCTTGGACTATTGCCCAATGACGCTCGTATCCGAGGGCGGCTCGATGCGAATCTTCGAGAAATTTTCGTTCGATCGCTTCGGCTTGCTCAGCCGTCTGCGCTGTACGGTTTTGAATCGATTGAACCGATTCGACTTGCATTTGATCTCTTCGCAAGGCCCAGTCGGCGTGCAACTCGGCGAGTTCATTTTCGACGCGGACCAACGATTCATGCTCTCGTTGAGCATGCTGGCGATCGGCATTGCTGGTCGCTAGGAGTCGCTCTCGCTGGGCTTGAGCTCGCGTGTCGATCCGCTGGACTTTTGCTTCGGAAATCCTGAGTGCGAAGTCCACCTGGTATTCGGTACGATTGGATTGCTCGACCCATCCGAGCGTTTCGAGCTTTTCCTGGAGCAAGTCCGCAGCGTTATGATTGCCAAGATCCGCAAGTCCACCGAAGGCCATGGTCTGCGATCGCCACAGCGTGGGTACGGCCAAGTTCGAGCTCACACGCAATCCGAACCATCCATCGACCTCTCTTCGAAGTGGGACGAAAACAGGACCGGACTCCGGATGGATAGCCAAGTAGTACGATTTCCAAGCCTCGCCGATTTGCTCTGCATCGAGCAATCGCTGCTCGTGATTTCTCCGATTCATCGCCTCGAGCGCTTCTTGAGACTGCTGTTCATAGAACGACTCGAGAGTCGTTTCAGCCCTCTGGAATGCTGTTGTCGCCTGTTGGCTGGCCACTTTCCATACCCCTTGCAAACGTGCCCGCTCGACGGCTTTGGTCCGTTGGAGCTCTGCGCTTTGGTCCTCGAATCGCTCTTGGGCATCCTGGATTCTCCGTTGAGACTCCCGCTCGATTCTCGATCGATCCAACGCATCGGATCGACGCATGATCGACTCGTTTTGATATTTCCACGCGCTGGCTTCGCCAATTGCCGCTTGCTTCAAAAGCAAACCCGAAACCTGCTGTTTCAAGTGTTGCTGGGTTTGCGAATCGAGAGTAGTGTAGAGCTTTTCCAGAGCGATCGCCCGCCGATCGGAACTCCGCTTTTGGTAAGTGTTCTTCGATTCGAGCACCTGCGATCCATAAGTTTCGACGGCCTCGTGCAGCGACGATTCACGATGGGCCCCGAGGTTGCTTTCGTTTTCCATCGCATCGTAATGCACTGCGCGTGCATCGATCCCTTGTCGCATTTCGGTCCGCGCCGTCGATTCGGACCGAGCGGTTTGCAATGAGGCGATCTGCTGGGTAAATCGGTCTTCTGCAACTTGGATTCTCTGAGCCAATTCGAGCTCCGAGGAACGATACTCGACGAATCGTGGGATATCTTCCCTCCAAGCCCATCTGGCATCGGTCGTTGGAACGCTCGCGAGTTCCACCTGCGCTTGCCGCACGATTTCGGCTCTTTGCTCCCGAAGATCTCGGTTCGATTGACTCTGTGCCTGGACTAGTTCGGTCTCAATGTGCTGCAAGCTCTCACGGAAGAGTCGATCGAGCAGTTCAAGTCCCCGTTGATACTGGTCCCATTGGAAACCGCTTGCAACAAGCTCTGAATGAAGCTGATAAATCCCCCGTGAATGGCTCCGTTGGGCGTCGGCCCGCCGCTTGCTCGCTTGAAGCTGTGCCTGCGCATCGAGCCGGTCGGCTTGTTCGGTCACCATCGCCGCCTTGCGACGCAACTCGAGCTGTGTCGGAGTCGAATAGGTCCGGACTGCAAAGTTCGAACCGGACTCCTGCGATATCCCTGCAGTTTGTTCGGCCCAATGGAATTGAGCATCGGCGATCGCTCGGCCCAGTTCTCGCTCTGCCGTGAGCTTGGATCGTTGGTACTCGAACTCGCTCGTTGCGTTTTCGGTATCTGCCCATCGATCGATACGAAGGGTTTTGAAGTCATCGATCGCTCTTCGCTCGGCAAGCGAATCGGCCGGTCCGATGATCAACTGCGCTTCCTCGACCCCCCGACGACGCGCTGCGGTCGCTTCGGCCAGGATATAGTCGGTCCAATCGGTCGGATCGTTGTTTCGCCATCGTTGAATACTCGAGAGATAAGCATCCCACTCCTCGATGGATCGATCCAATTGGATCCTATGCATGCTACGTCGGTACGTGTTGAGGTCAGAGGACAGCTCCTGCTCAAACCTCAGAATCGAGTCATTCCCGGCGATGCGGTAGTCCTTTTCCGCGGTCGCAATCTCCAGTTCAAAATCGACCTTCCGATCGATTTGGTCAACAGAGCGTTTGCGGTCCGCCTGAGCGACTGCCAGATGAAAACGGCGTTGTAATTGCACCTCGGACCCTAAACTCCCTGCGCGGAGCGACTCGGCCTGCTGCAAGAAACCCGCCTCGATCGTATCGCGTTGCTGAAAGTACCGATGATCGTTCGCGATGCGACTCGATTCGGTGCGATAGATCAGCTCGGCGGTCGCTACGGATCGATCGTGGTCCAACTGGAATCCCGTCTCAGCCGGAATGTTGACACTCCCAGACGCGGCGATCAAGAAATCGCCGTTGATCCACCCCCAACCTCCTAGCCAATTAAGGGGCTCCGGCGGTGTGTAGATCATCGCATCGAGACGGCGTTGGCTGAACTCGTTCCCTAAGGAGGATTCCCCTTGCATGAAAGAGATCCCCATGAGCCCCGCATCGAGCGATTGGAGATGTTCCGCCTCGACGTGCGCGGACCGTGTGTCGTGATTGAGTTGGGCCAAGTCATTGGCGTGGGATTGGACCAAGGCAGCATGCTCTTTTCGAAAAGTCCAGGTCGCCGCGAGTCGCTCGAGTGTTTGCGCATGCTCATCGGCCAGATCCCCAAGGCGCTTCTTCAACTCGGCTTGTGTTTTCGCAGAAGCAGACTCTATCCACAGGTCGGCTTGGGCGATGCTGTTTTGCTCTAACGTGGTATTCCACGCGTTGAGCAGTTCCAATCGACTACTGGCTTTCCTCAGGTTCGAGCGGGAGTCTGGAGTCGCAAGGGCCCGATCGATCTGCGTAAGGGTCGAGACCAGCGCAGTGGCTCGTTCCAAGTCGAATCGTCGCATCAGTCCATCGAAACCGATTCGTCGATCGTGTTCGACTTCAATCCTCGCTTGTTCGAGTTCCGCCCAAGCTCGATCGCGAGCTACCTTGAGATCATAACTTGCCAATTCCATAGCGCGATCTATGCGCTCTGCTGCATCGGCCCGACGACGAGAAAACTGGAGTTTTTGCTCGGCCAGTGCCGCATCTCTAACTCGCTGGATCTCCGAGGTTTCGATTTCGAATTGGCGTTGCGCTTGAGCGATCTCTGTGAACTGTTCCCGCTGGAGCTTGAAAGAAGCTTCCTGCTCCGCGACTTGTAGGCTCAGGATCGTCTGGTCATACAGATGCTCTGCATCGAATCGCGACTGCGCGTGCTTGATGATCGCGGACTTGACGACCGGCCATTCCGGAGGTGGCAACCTATTGAGCACGGCGGCCAATTCTCGGATCGCTGCTTCGAAACTCGTATCGCGATTCCTGGCAGCGGTCCGCATTTGCTCGGCATGCGATTGGCGGATCGATGTTGATGCGGCTTCATACCGATCGTTGATCGCCTTGCGCTTTGTCTGAAAAGACTCCTGGGCCAAGAGGGATTCCTGCGCGAATCGCTGATAAATAGGAGCGTAGTCTTCGGCGGAAATGCCATCCATGGCCATCCCGGTTTCTCGCATCGCCTGCCGATAGGCAGATTCCGCCTCGGTCAGGACAAGGTCGTAAAGTTCCTGCGCTTGCGCAATCCTCTCATTGGATTGCGATCGGAGGGTCCGGTAGTCGGTGTTCAGTTTCGAGCGAAGCGTCTGCAATTCGGACTGATAAAGCTCGTGATCGGTCAAGTCGACACCGATATCGCTCAGGTCGTCACGGTAGAGTGCATCCGAGAGCTTGATGCTCCGAGAGACCCTCGCAACGCTGGGCTCACCTGGATCTTGTGGTTCAAGGACCGGAGCGCGAGCAAGCGTTTCCTCGGCAGGGGCCCAATCGCTCTCGAGGTATGGGAGCAAGACAAGTTGCTCCGAGGGCCATTGAATCGCTAGTTCCTCGGGCAACGGCAAATTCATCTCAGGCGAACCGGGCGATCTTAATCGCTCCTGAAGCGAATCGAGAGCCTCGCGTTGGCTTTGGCTCAACTGTACCTGAGCATCGGCGATCTGAGTCCAATATCCTCTTGCCGATTCCCGCATCGCCAGGAGCCGATGGCTGACCGAAGCCTCATTGCGGACCTCTCGCTCGCTGGTGGCCGTTTGCCTGTCGAGTGCAAGCTGCGATATCGCTGCGGCTAGTCCCTGGACATGCTGCGAGTTCCCCTGGTTCATCGCCGACGTGATCGACCGGTAGGTCGACACCCAAAGGTTTGCTTCCTGACTCCTGGGCTCGGGATGGTAAAGGAAGTTCAAGGAATGCCATGCACTCGCCAGGGTCGAGTCGTTCGAACGGATCCGCAGTCCCATATCCACCATTCCATAATGGGGGATCTTAGGCACGATGCTGAACCGGTTTCCCCAAAACAACTCGCTTTGATCGCTCGTTCCGTCACGGTCAAGATCGATGTCCAAAACCCACTGACTGGCTCCTTGGAACGCATGGCCAACAAAGCCGATGATCATCGGTTGGCTTGAACGTCGGTCGTCAGGAGCAAGCCCCAAATCTCCCAGCAATTCGATCGAATCGATCTGCAACGCGCCCCCGTTTTTCGATACCAGGGTACCTCGAAGTTCCGACCATTCGCTACGCAATACATTTCCTGTGTGCATGAACTCGACCGTCCGGGCACGAATATGGAACACTCCAGGCGCAAGCTGCGTTGGGGTGTATTGAAAAACAAGATCCTCGGCGGCGATCGAGCGGTCATCGGCCAGTCCATCTCCATCGGTATCAAACTCGATGACAAGCATCCCATGGGCTGAGGGGCGAGTGACCCGACCGACCAAGCTCGGGTCACTGGTCATTCGGTCCGAGTGATCAAATCCATCGTCGACTCGGAGCTTGAGCTCTGCGATTTGCGACGGACTCGTCGGTGGGACGCGCAATTCAAAATCCAGCGATTGCCATGCTCCCACCTGGAGCGAGGAACTCAAGCCCTTGGTCGACACGGCGCGAAGCCGATAGGCATGCCCCCCCGGCGCTAGATCGTCGAGGCTTATCGAGAAATCACCGTAGGGGGTCAAAGCTGCCGTGCGGTCAGCACGGCCATCTCGATCGGTGTCTATCTCGATTCGTATCGCTTCGACGGAACTCTGGGAGCGGACTTTGCCAACGATCTTTGCGTCTCCAATAAGATCGCTTGGGACAAAGAGCAAACCGTCGAGTTCAGGGGATGCATCGGGTTGATCTTCGATCACCAGCGTGAAATCCGTCCATCGGCTCGTCGCGGATAGGCCCCCCTCTGTGTCGTAGAGTCGCATGGGCTTGAACGCAAATGTTGACTGACCGCTCGACGTGAGCTTTGGATCAAAGAGGAATCGCCCTTGGGAGTCCACGGCAATGGTGTGATCCGCTAAGCGGTCTTGATCACGATCGACCAACACGACAGAGCCCGCTATGCCCGATGGGCTCGATACTCGGCCTGCGATGGCTCCTTGCTCGCTTCGCAGATCGTTCGCGATACCCGAATCATTGACCAGTCCGATCGAATCGATCACCAAGGGTTCTAGCGTCGAGGCGACATAGGTGAAGTCGAACATCTGCCAGGGACTGCTTGTGAAACCGGTCAGGTCCGATTTGGGACCTCGGCTACGAAAGGACATCCCGTGAGCACCCAAAGGGAGCCCCATCGGGGAGTAGTAGAAGCGTCCCGAGGGATCGATGGAAACTTGCTCTTCGGTTAGTCCATCGCCGTTGCGATCGACCTCGACGACTTGGCCGAGTACCGCTTCACCGAAGCGATGCTCGTCGGGAACCGTCCCGGTGATCGTCGAGATGCTGCTGATACGATCCGTCGAGTCGATCCCGGTATCGAAAAGCAGTCGCATGTTTTCAATGCCAAACGCCGACTCCGATGGTTCGGTCAGTTGGAAGTCGATGGATGTCCAGGGGCTCAAATGGATCGCGTTTCGAAAGGGATCTGTCCATTCGATCCGGGTCGCAACACGCCGAGGACCTGCAGGAGTCCGGGAAGGGCGGATTGTAAAGCTACCGTCGGGTTCCGGGCGGAGCGTCTGATCGATCCTGCCATCGGAATCCCAATCGACCTGGATCAGCGAGGACTCTGGGTCGATCCCATCTTCACCGGGGATGAACTGTCCTACCAACGTAGAGATCGAGGTGATCCGGTCGGTGCTCAAGACGCCATCGTCGCGCAGCAGTGCGATGGACATCGAGGGGGCTTTCAATGCAGAATAAGTCCAGTGGAAATCGGTCCATTCCCCGGCCGTTTCCCAATCTGTAAGCGAATCGATGATCCGAGAACGAAAACGGTAGTGCTGGGGACCGACTACGAGGGTATCGTTGTGATAGACGATGAGGCTAGAGTCGGACTCCCCATTGCGACTGACGCGGATGGAACGGTCGACTTGGGCATCGGAGTTCGTATCGACATCAAGAAACACAAACTCATGCGAGGCTGCATTGGAAACCAAGTCGACTAAAATCGTCGGATCACTCGACGATCGATCGATGCTCGAGAATCCGGTGTCATTGCGAAGCCGAGGCATGGGGATCGAAGGGGGTTCACTCGTCGAGACGACCAATCGGTACTCGGTCCAATTGCCTTTCAAAAACATACTCAGTTCGCTCGACCACCGCTGCGCTCGGAGCCTTAGGGTATGGGTTCCGGGAGATAAGTTCCCGATGTTCGTTTCGAAGGAGAAATCTTGTTCGACAGGAATGGTGGCGATCGATCGCTCGTCGGGCCCCCTGGCGATCTGCACCGAAAAATCCGAGTAGGGCGGATCGGAGCTGGGGTTGATGACCGTCAAACTCGGATCGATCAGACGTCCTTGCAAAAGCCCAAGAGGCCTGTGGGTGATCTCCGCGACGATCCAAGGTAGGATCGGCGTATTCGGGATGATCAGCTCGAGGGTCTCCCAGGAGCCTAGAGGTTCATGCGTCGTACCGTCTACGAGCCTGGCGCGAAGGGTTCGAGGTCCTGGAATCCGAGCAAACGCTGCATCCAAAGTGCGAGGGTCGAACTCGACGCTGCGTTGATCCATCCCTAGCAGAACCGAATGGTCAGCACGGCCATCATCGGTCTGGTCCCATTCGATCCGAATCGTCGAGAGTTCCGACTGGGACTTGGGATACTGGCCTAGGATAGATACAACAACGGAGGGATCGCTCGTTATCCGATCGGTGGGATTTCCAGTATCGATCTTGAGCCGCAAATCGCTCAATCGCAAGGGTCCTGAGTCCGGTTTCTCTACGACTCGGTAGGTAAAGTCTTCCCAAGGGGATTGCTGAATCAAGACATCGTCCTTGGTATACCAGTTCGCGCGATACCGAACGACGCGTGTGCCGAGTACTTCGGCAAGTCTCGGGTCGATTTCCCAAGGGTCGAGTGCGAAGGACGAAGGGCTTTGATCGACCCAATAGCTGGTCTCTGGAATAAAATCACCGGACCAATCGAATTCGGTTTGCAAGCGACCCTCTAGCAATTTTCCATCGATCGCTACTTCGAGCCGTTCGTCCCAGGTGACACGATCGCTCGGGGAGGAGCCGGTGTCATTCGAAAGGGACACACGCTTGATCCCAGGTGCATCGGTTGGTGTT
>QWPJ01000208.1 GCA_003671195.1 Planctomycetota bacterium | reverse complement strand
TAGATCCCTTCGAGTACGAGTACGAGTACGAGTACCGTCCGCCGCGGCGGACCGAGCACGAGTACGAGAAGAATCACGATTGCCTTGACGATTGATCCGTGGATCGCATCGGATTTCTTCGTAATCGTACTCAGTGAAACGGTACTCAGTGAAACGGTACTCGTACTCGTACTCGATGGCTGTTTTTGATTGCGGCGATGCCGATCGTCGATCGAGGCGGTTCGCTAGAAATTGCAGACCTATGGGCCGGATTGCTACGCTAGATCCCTTCGAGTACGAGTACGAGTACCGTCCGCCGCGGCGGACTGAGCACGAGTACGAGAAGAATCACGATTGGGAAGCTTGGTCTTGATGTGTTGATGAGGACCGGCCGGGTCTGTGAGTCTAGGTAAGATTGGAGGCCTAGGGGAACTCATCCTTGTGGGATGATTGTTAACTCGAATGGGATCTACATCATGCCCGACAAGCGGAAAATCCGATGCTAACGGCGTCGTCGAAACTGGCGGTGGGACCCGCAATTCCTGCAAAGCTAGACGTCGAAGTTGCACTGATTCCCCGAGCAGAAACCCGGGCCCAGAATGAGTTTTCGTCTTGTAAAAACAAGCCAGTCGTTGCTCAAGCTCTCGAGCTTGGCAATGGGTTTGAGCCTATCTCTCGGTATCGTATCGGCACAAGCCACCGATCCTAGTGCCAGGGTAAGTCCGATCGTGCGTGCCATCCAACGCGCAGAAGCAGCGGTCGTAAGTATCCAGGGCAACAAGGTGATCGCAACAGCGTCGGCAAGCGGAGCGGGATCCAAGCAGGAAGTCAACGGGATGGGGACTGGGGTGATCATCGATCGCCGCGGCTACATCATCACCAATCTTCACGTGGTCGAAGATGTAGGACGCATCGAAGTGACCCTGTCGGATGGTTCAACGGCCATTGCAAAATTGCTGAACTATGACCCATCGACCGACTTGGCCTTGATCAAAATCCCTGCGGTCAAGGAACTTCCCACCATCCAGTTCGGCACCTCTTCGGATCTCATGCGCGGCGAGACCGTCGTGGCCATCGGCAATCCCTTCGGTTATCAAAACACCGTGACCCAGGGGATCGTCAGCGCCTTGCACCGAGACATTCCGGTCAACGGTACCCAAGAGTACAAAGATCTGATTCAAACCAATGCGGATATCAATCCAGGAAATTCCGGCGGACCCTTGTTGAACCTAGACGGCGATGTCATCGGCATCAACGTCGCGGTCCGCGTCGGGGCCCAGGGAATTGGATTTGCGATTCCGATCGACTCGGCCCTTGAGGTCATGGCCAACCTCGTCGCCTCGATCCGCCGCGAACCGATCGAATTGGGGATGGAACTGACTAGGTCGTTTGAGAACGGCCAGGGCAAATTGATTCTCCGGAGCGATCGGGGCGAGGACTCCAACTCCCAAGCCCTCTATGCCTGCGATATCGTCGAAAAAGTCAATGGAATGCCGGTCCAGACTCGCCTCGATGTGGAGTTGGCACTTCTCGAGAGTCGGCCCGGGGACTCCGCAGAGCTCTCGATCGCTCGTGCCGGGACCACCAAAACCCAAACCCTGCAACTTCAGGGCGCAGGTCCTAGCAATTCCGAAGCCAGCGTCGCGAAGATGGCTTGGGAGCAGATCGGGATCCGTTTGGCACCCGCCCCCCTTTCGGAGGTCTCTAGTATTAACGAAGATTATCGAGGGGGGCTTAGGATCACCGAGGTGCGTCCTGGGAGTCCTGCGGCTCGCAACCGTTTGATGGTCGGAGACATCATTGTTGGGATCATGGAATGGCAAACCGTCAGCATGGATAATCTGCAGTGGATTCTTGCGAGCCCGAATTTCAAGCAATCGACCCCATCGAAATACTATGTGATTCGCAAGCGACAGCAGTTGATGGTTGCGATGACCCCTGAGGTTGCGAGAGTTCGTTGATTTGGTTTGGTTTCCAGTTGCCACGCGAGACGATTCTGGCTACACTTCTCGCACTCTTTTCTCATTGCCCCGTGGTGTAATTGGCAACACAAGGGATTTTGGTTCCTTTATTCTAGGTTCGAGTCCTAGCGGGGTAGTTTTCTTTTCGGTCTGCGATTCTCGCAAACCTTTGTGCTAGAAGGCCTTCGCTTTGAGCAGGTTCCCTTATGTCTAGTCTCCCGATTTCGTTCGGATTAGTAGGTTGGATCTCTTGGTTGTTTTTGGCTTTAGCCTATGAGGTAACCTCGGCCCAGGAGTCTCCTGACAAGACGGCCTCGAAGGTTCAGGCATGGGTACCAGGGGTAGCTGTCGAACGGTTGGCCGAGCATCCGGATTTGGTCACCCCCACCGGGATCGACTTGGACTCTCAGGGGAACATTTGGGTGGTTTCCAGCCATACCCATTTTCGACCTTCGAGTTATCAAGGACCGGAGTTTGATGAGATTTTGGTTTTTGACTCCGAAGGAAAAAACCGAAGGGTGTTTTACAACAAGACCAAAGCGACGATGCAGTTGCTCTGGGGGCCAGACGGTTGGCTTTATGTCGCCCAACGCGATCGGATCTTGAGGGTTAAGGATTCCGACAACGATGGGGTGGGGGATACCGAGGAGACGATCGCAGGGCTCGATACATTGGCCGACTATCCGCACAATGGTTTGAGCGGGATGACTTGGCATACCGATGGTGGGTTGATTTTCTCGCTCGGCGAGAACTTTGGCAAAGACTGGACGCTCCGTGGTAGCGATGGCAAGTCCCTTTTGGGTCGGGGCGAGGGGGGCGTATTTCACTGCACCAAAGCCGGGGGGGATATCCGCCGGATCGCCAAAGGGTTTTGGAATCCATTTGGATTGTGGATGCGCAGCGATGGGGTTTTGTTTGCGGCCGAGAATGACCCAGGTAGCCGGCCTCCTTGCCGACTGCTCCATGTGGTCGAAGGGGGCGATTATGGCTTTCAGTATGTCTATGGAAGTGCTCCGGTGCATCCCTTTGTTTGTTGGGAGGGCCAACTGCGAGGCACCCTTGGGATGATCCACCCGAGTGGCGAAGGACCTTGCGCAGTCGTCGGCCTCGGAGGTGGGGTGATGATCCCATCTTGGAGCAACCATTGCATCGATTACTACCCGTTGCGATGGCAAGGAGCCACGCTCCAAGCCCAGCGTATCGAGCTACTTCGCGGCAGTGACATGTTTCGACCGACCGGAATGGTGCGCAAGAACGACCGCGAGTATTACTTTGCCGATTGGGTATCCCCTTCCTATGAACTCCATGGCATGGGGCGACTTTGGAAACTTACGATCGATCCCGAGCGCGCCGATTGGCTTGTCAAGGAGTCGCAGGAATGGACCCCCGAAGCCCAACTCGCCGAGCGTTTGCGTTCGGGTTTGGGGCTTAGCGATGCGGAGCGATCGCTCGAAGCATTGTTTGGATGGGTGCAAGGGTCCGACCCTTTCTTGGCCGACGCGGCTCAGCGGGAGCTTGCAAGAATCGCTCGCGATTGGTCGCAAGCCCAGTGGCGAGCATTGCCCTCGGAGCGCCGCGTCGGTGCGTTGGTTGCGATGCGAAAGGATGATTTCCAGAATCCTCGATGGGTTCGAATGCTCTGGTCGGATCCAGACCCAGAGATCCGATTCGAAGCCCTGCGTTGGATCGCCGACGGGGTATGGAAAGAGTACTTGCCAGAGGTCCAGAAAATGCTCGATGACCCCGCGCTCGAGTATCGCTTGTTCGAAGCGGCCCTTGCGACGACCAACACACTCAGGGGCGATCCGAGCCAAGGGGTCACCGATGCGAAGATGCTCGTCGAGCGGATTACCCACCCGAACACTCCGGCGCGAATTGCTGCTTATGCGATGCGATTGGCACCTATCGAGCACCAGGGGTTAGGGATCGTTGAGTTGAAACATTTGCTCGATCGTAACGATCCGGATTTGACACGCGAGGTCGTCCGTTCCCTGGCCTTGCGAAAGGACCAAGAATCGCAAGAGCTCCTGGGAAAAATCGCCCGGGACGCATCGATGGACGAATTGTTTCGGCTCGATGCCTTGGCCGGATTGATCGGAACGAGCCAACCGACGGAAAAAGCCTTGGTGGAATCTCTGGCCAAAGGTCCTGAGGGCTCGTTGGCCCGGGAGGCACAGCGGGTCATGCGTCAAAGCGGACTGGATCCTGAGGTTCCGTCTGTCGGTTCGACGAGCCGCCAGCCGAGGAATTTGGACCAATGGCTCGAGGCCCTCGGGGGGCTCGACGGGGCTCCGGATCCACAAGCCGGTCGGAGAATCTTCTTCCATGTCGCCGGGGCTGCTTGTTCGCAGTGCCATCGACACGAAGGTCGGGGGAATGTCGTCGGCCCCGATTTGAGTTTGATTGCCAAGCAGGGAACCGCTCGAGAGATCCTTGAGTCGATCCTGGAACCGAATCGGGAGGTTGCGCCTCAGTTTTACACCACGCATCTGGAGCTAACCGACGGTTCAGACTTCACTGGGATTTTGCTTCGCTCATCGAGCAACGAAGTCTACCGCAACGGTTTTGGGCAAGAAGTGACGTTTCAAAAGTCCGAGATTCAGGACCGAAAGGAACTGCGGTCTTCGCTCATGCCCACGGGTCTGCTCGATACGATGAGCGACCGGGAGGTCAGGGACCTGATGGCGTTTCTCCTGCAAAGCTCGCGATAGCCCAAGCCGAGGGCCTAGAGATTACGATTCAAGGACTTTTGGCTGGGATGGGGTGGTCCTTGAGCCATTGTGCTGCTTGCTCCCAATCGACGATCCCCTCGGACTCGGCTTGCTTGCCGGTCGGAATGTCCGATCCTGCCAAGCCGTAGCGATCCTTGCGCTGCTGGATCTTTTCATGAATGGTCTTGAGCAGTTCATGAGCGAAATCATTTTCCGGGCCGCTGTAGGCTTCGGCGAACCGAAGCACCTCGGGTATTTCATGGTAGAGGTTGCTCATGGCCATCGCCTGGATGATCGGCCAGAGGGTCGCAGCGTACCCTTGGTGTTTGCTCGACCAAGCTCCCCAGTAGGGTTGGTTTTCGACGTTGCAACGCATGAGCGAGGTGACCAGGAGATTGGCGGGGAAGGAATCACCTCCTCGGGAGTCGGCCTTGAGCATGTGCCAGGTGTCATTCGAGCTGTCATTCGAGCCGTAGGTCCTGAGGTCCTTGAGAATCGCCGCTGGAGTATCGTTGGGCATGCTCGATTGAAAGGTGGGCAGGAATTGCAGATCGGTACCCGGGATCCTGTAGAGGTAGAATTGGCGTGTCTGGAACCGAGTTGGTGAAAACTCCTGGCCCGTGGTCCGGCACAGCGGCAAAAGAAAAATGAGTGAAACCAAGAGTCCTGCCAAGATCCCTAGATAGAGAGCCAGACGTCCCTTTTTTTTTCCTTGGGGAGTCGTTCCTTGCGATGGCTTTGGGGGAGTCGGTCCGTTCGCAGAGCTCATGGATTTTTTTAGAAGCTGAATTGGTAATGTGGGATCCGATTCGCTAAGGTATCGGCGTTTGGATCGGCTTGGATTATAGCACCCGAAGCGTTGCAGGCCGACAAAAGGTTATTCGCAGGGAGGCTCCCGTGGCTTGGTGGAAACGCAGGAAAGAGGATTCGAGCCCAAAATCCGGGGACCAGAAATCCGGCGGTCCCAGCGATGCTTTGGCCGATCGGATGGAGCCTTCCGAGCAGCTTCGGCTTTTAGAAGCAGTTTTGATGGTGGTAAACGAACCGATTTCTGCGCGGCATCTTGCTGGTTTGCTTGGGTTTCCAGACCCGACGGCCGTCCGAACCGCCGTCATCGAGCTCAATGGGCGTTACGATCAGGCCGCTCGGGCTTATCGGATCGAGGAGGTCGCAGGCGGACTGCAAATCCTTACTCGCAAACAGTTTGCGCTTTGGTTACGCAGGACAGGGTCGGTCCCTACCGAGCAGATTCTCAGCTCGGGAATGCTCGAAACGCTAGCGATCATCGCTTACCGCCAACCGGTCGTCCGGGCCGAACTCGAGGCGATCCGAGGTGTCGGTTGCGACGAGGTCCTGCGACAATTGATCCAACGGGATTTCGTGCGGGTTTGCGGCAGAGACGAGGACCTTGGAAGACCCTTTTTGTACGAGACGACGAAGACGTTTTTGAAGGTCTTTGGGCTCCAATCGATCGAAAATCTCCCACGCTTCCAAAAGATTCTTCAAGCAGAGTCCGAAATTGCTTCCAGGATTCGCAACACATTGACCGACCAAGCGTCTGAGAGTTAAATCAGCCGGTTGGTATTTTCCGGTTGATTTTTTTGATTCCGCATATTGAAGTCCGATGGGTAGGTGGCTAGATTGCCCCATCGGAACGGTTTTGCTCCATCGCTAACCCGATGGGGCATGCCAAACTTGGTCGTCACCAAACCCACGAAAGAACCTCGAAAGAAGCTAAGGGTGCCCACTGTGAAGAAAATATTCCCCCGCAAAGAGATGATTTCCGCAACCGCGACGCGTGACATCGAATGGCTGAACGACTCGTTGGATGCGATCCAAACGTTCGGGGATGTCTCTCACTCGATCGTCATGGCCGATGAGGACGAGGACGAGGACGAAGAAGAAGACGAGTTTGAGGACGAGGAAGACGAGTTCGAGGACGAGCAGGACGAAGACGAAGAAGAAGACGACGAAGAAGAGGAATTCGAAGAGGAAGAAGAGGATGGAGAGTGGGAGGAAGTCGAGGACGACGACGACGAGGATGACGATGACGATGACGACGAGGATGATGACGAGGAAGAAGAACTCGACGAGTTCGATGAGGAAGAAGACGATTGGGATGACGACGATGACGATGAGGAAGAAGAAGACGACGAGGAAGATTGGGACTGATCGGACTCCGAGCGATCGTTAGCGTTTTGGCCAAAAAGGTATAGACTATCCCTGTGCGATACCCGCACAGGGATTTTTTCTTTGCAGTCGATGTTCCTTCGTTGAGTACTCTGCGCCGGGCTGACTGCTCGGGAGTGTCCAAAGATGCCAAACGCTACCTGCTTTCTGATCGCATACCTTCTGGTGCTTGTCATCGAGTCGGTCCGCTTTGTGATCTCCGGAGAGTCCCTTCGACAGTGGCTTACCCGAGTCTCCCTCGGGATGTTCCTTCTGGCCTTCTTGACCCACACGCTGTACCTGGCGGATTTGGTGATCCAAGGCATCTGGTACGAGCAAGGATTCAGGTATTTAAAAACCTGGGGGGATTGGTCGATCGCCGCGGCTTGGGTCCTGGCACTTGCCTATTGCGTGATGCTTTACCGTCGGAGCGACAAGCAGATCGGTCTGTTCTTGCTTCCGCTGATCCTCTTGCTTGTGGCTCTTGCCGTTGTGTTTCCTTCGGATAGTCCGATCGGCAAGTCCACTTCGACGGTCTCCTTTTGGCGGATGGTCCATTCGATGGCCATGCTCATCGGAACGATCCTCGTGGCCTTGGGGTTCGCCTCCGGGGTGATGTACTTCGTCCATGCGCGGAAGCTCAAGAATCGTTTGAACATGCGATGGTCATTTCGATTGCCGTCGCTTGAGTATCTCCAGCAGTTGGGGCAAAGCTGCACGCTCGGCAGCGCCGCGGCGATCGGTTTTGGGGTCGTCTCTGGAGCCATTATGAATTTCACCCGCGATGGCTTTGTCGCTTGGACCGATCGCGGAATCCTACTGACGACGGCCTTGTTCGTCTGGCTTTGTATCGCAGCGCTGGCGCAGAGAATCTCCACCAACCGTGGCAAGGGTGAGTGGACTGCCGCACTGAACATTCTCTCGTTTGCCATCGTCGTAGCTACCCTGGCTGCCGTCGTTACGGCTCCTCACGGCGTGAGCAACTGGGGGGATGCATGAAGCTGCGAATGATCGGTTGCAGCCACCATGACACGCCGCTGGAAATCCGCGAGCAAGTGGCATTTAGTTCCGAGCAGATCACCCAAGCCCTCTGGAGTTTGAAGGAGCAGTTTCCCGACACCGAGGCGGTCTTGCTCAACACCTGCAATCGAGTGGAACTCTATTGGGGGGCAAGTCACGAGGACAAGATCGCAACACAAGAGGCCATCGAGCGGTTCCTCTCGGAGTTCCATCGCGTCGGTCTGCGGACGATCCAAGAGCACTTCAAAGTCCGCCACGATGGCCAAGCCGTCGAGCACCTCTTTACCGTCGTAAGCAGCATCGACTCTCTGGTCGTCGGCGAATCGCAGATACCGGCTCAAGTCCGTTCGGCTTACGACCGCTCCAAGCTCGAGGGTGCCGCAGGCGCCGTGATGCACTCGCTTTTTCAGCATGCCAACCAAGTGTCCAAGAGAGTCACGACCGAGACGGAGATTCATCGCCGACGAATCAGCGTCCCGAGCGTCGCAGTCAGCGAAGTGGCTTCGGAGTTCTACGAACGCTTCGATGACAAGAACATCGTGGTCATCGGGAGCGGTCAGATGGGGGTCGAGACCCTTCAGTACCTCCTCGATGCGGGTGCTCGGAACATCGTGATCGTCAATCGTTCGCTGGACAAAGCCCAGAGTGTCGCTGATCAAATGAGTGCCGCAGCGCAGTTCGAACTCCGCGCCGAGCCCTGGGATGCCCTCGATCGACTCTTGGCCTGGGCCGACCTGGTCGTCAGCACCACCGGCGCTGCGGAACCCATCGTCACCGAAAGTCGTCTTAAACCGATCTTGGCCAAACGGACTCGCCCGAACCTTCTGATCCTCGACCTTGCTGTCCCGAGAGACTTCGAACCGGCCATCGCCAGACTACCGAGCGTCTATCTCTACTCGGTCGACGACCTGCAATCGGTCTGCCAACGCAACGAAGCGTTCCGAAAGCAGCAGCTTCCCAAAGCTCGCAAAATCATCGACGAAGAGGTCCAAAAAATCCTGGCCGACTGGAACCTCAGGCAGTCGGGCGATACCATCCGCGCTCTGAGAGACCAAGCCGACTTGATTCGCGACTCGGAGTTGCTTCGCTTGTTTTCCAAACAATCGATGCAGGAACTCAATGCCGAGGCCCACCAAGAAATCCTTCAGGCCGTCGATCGGGTGATCAACAAACTCTTGCACGGCCCCCTGCAATCGCTTCGAGAAGCCCCCCACGAGGATCACCGCGAATCGCTCGCGACGGCAATCCGTCGGCTGTTCAAACTCGGGTAAATCAACCGCCAAAGAGACTGTACTTATAGACCGTCTCGATATTGCGAAATCCTACCGAGCGATAAAGTTCGATCGCGCGAAAGTTATGCGTTGTGACTTCTAAGCTCACCACACGGCAGCCCGTGAGATAGAATCCGCGCAGGGCTCTTCGGATGAGCTCCTTGCCGATCCCCCGGCCCCGGCAAGCTTCGACGACCCCGATGTTTTGGATCGCGCCATGGACTGGTCCTACCCTCAAACCCTGGATGGTTCCGACTCCGACCCTCGCGAGCGGTTCGCTCCCCGGGCTATTTTCGCCCTGAGTGTCGATCAGGCAGGCGAGCCAAGTCGCTTCAGGTACGAAATTGCTCTTCGAGGAGAGTTCTCGCATCAGGGTTTTGCACCCGTCTCGATTCGCAAGGCACGGAAAGACGTTGCCGTCCATCTCTTGGCGGAAACTCTCCCATTTGACCTGTGCATGCAAGCCGACGTGTTTTGGCTGCCAAGCCAACCAATCGATCGCAGGATCGGTCGATAGCTCTTGGGAGATCCAGTCCATGCAGGATGCAAGCTCGATTTGCATCCGATAGCGTTTGATGAATACCGATCGAGATATCGTCATGGTCGGACTGAAGTACCTTGTCAAACGGTCAAAGGGCTACCATCACCGAGTGGCCGCCAAAGTGGTTTCTAAAATTGAGCGCGGCCGACCGGCCACTTCGGTGCATGGTTTTGTTCTGGCTGTTTTTCGTGCTCGTGCTCGTGCTCGTGCTCGTGCTCGTGCTCGTGCTCGTGCTCGTGCTCGTGCTCGATCGATCGAGCATGCGATTGTATCAATCCATCCTGGTCAACACGCTGCTCGGGCGGGAATTTGGTAATGGATTGGATAATGGAGATAAAGAGCATGATCCGCGAGTTGGGGAACGGCGGTTTGGTGCCAGTAACGAAAGTCGCATTGATGCCATGCACGCGAAGCGTTCGATTACGAGCACGAGCACGAGCACGAGCACGAGAGGATCCTGTGGTCGCGTAGGCTATCGGGCTTGTCAAACGGCCAATGGGCTACCGAATCAATCCTTATCAATTCTTGTGCAACTCGCGGGCCGGAGTCCCGACATAAGTGCCATGGGCGGGGATATCCCGGACGACCGTCGAGTTGGCGCCTAGGATCGACCAAGCACCGATATGGCGATTGGGGATCACACAGGTTCCGATCCCGAGCATCGCTCCTTGGTCGACCCTCACTCCGCCGGCCAAATGGCAACCCGGTGCGATGTGGACAAAATCTCCCAGGATCGAGTCGTGGTCGACCGAACAGGAAGTGTTAAGAATGACTCCTTGGCCGATTCTTGCCATCGCCCCGACGACGGCTCTGGGCATGACCACGGATCCCTGACCGATCTGTGCCGAGGGCGAGACATAAGCCGATTGAGCGATGGCAGTGGCGAATTGAAAACCCAGAGTCTGAAGCTTCTCGGTCACTTGCTCTCGCAAGCGATTGTCTCCTAGGGCGACCAATGCGAGCGCCTTGGCCTCAAGCAATTGGGCCAAAGTTTGTGAATTTTCGGGGAAGACTGGGTAGCCGAGAATCGGATCGCTCGAAGGGTGTTTATCCATGCAACTGATGATTTGGTACTCAGCCATCGATGCGAGCGTCTCGATCGCCATCTTGGCATGACCGCCGGCGCCTACGACAAACACGAGTTTCTTTGCCATCCTTCGAAGCTCCAGGCAAGCCAAAAAACCGATTACAATAATCCAAACCGACGGGTTCTGCAGCGAGCCTGTTGGACCCGGACCCTGAAATTGGTTAAAATCCGATGCCACATGGCGGTTTTCACCCTAGCCCAGGTCGATGTTTCGGGAGTTGAACCGATGAGCAGCAGCTCTTCCCTAGATTGCAGTGTGTTGGTTCTGAATCGATTTTATATGGCCATCCGTGTGGTCGATGTGCGTCGTGCCATGACGCTCTTGTACCGCGGCTGTGCCGAGGTGATCACGATCGAGGACGAGCAGTACATCAACTACGATTTCGAAAATTGGTGCGAGCTTTCTGACCTGCACTCGTTGGAAAAACAACTCGGCGAAGATTACATCAAAACCCCGACGCGTGAACTGCAAGTACCCCGAATCGTCCGACTCGTTCTCTACGATCGCGTCCCGAAATCGACCGTCCGTTTCAACCGAAAAACGCTCTTTGCCCGCGACTCCCATCGCTGCCAGTATTGCGGTCAGTCCCGACCCATGAGCCAATTGAGCCTCGATCACGTCATGCCCCGCTCCCAAGGTGGCAAGACGACTTGGGAAAATGTCGTTTGCTCGTGTGTGGGTTGCAACAGCAAGAAAGGTGGGCGTACGCCCACCCAAGCCGGAATGAAACTCCTGAGCGATCCGGTCCGACCATCGGCCAACCCGGGGATCACTGTGACTCTGAAGGATCCGCGTTACAGTTCTTGGAAAACCTTCCTGGCCTCGGCCGGAACCATCACCTGAACCTGCCTTCGGCAGATCCCTGCCCCATCCCTCCTGAACCCTTTTGCCCACGATTGCACTCCTCTCGATGAAATCCTCCAAACTGGCTCGACGCCAATTCCTCTCCCAGACGGCCCTTGGTACCGCAGGACTCGCCTGTGGCCTCAGAGCCCATGCGTCTGCCAACGACGAAATCCGACTCGCATTCCTCAGTTGCGGCGGACGAGCCAACGAACTCATGGGGAGTTTCTCCAAGGTTCCCGGCGTGAAGATTGTCGGATTGTCCGATCCGGACTCGACCCGCGTTGCGAAAGCCAAAACCCGATTTCCCGATGCCAAAACAGCGTCCGATCTTCGCAAACTCATCGAAGACCCCGACATCGACGCCGTCGTCGTCGCGACCTGCAACCATTGGCACTGCCTTGCGGCGATCTGGGCCATGCAAGCCGGCAAGGACGTTTACGTCGAGAAACCGCTCTCCCATTCGCAGTGGGAAGGTGAACAGACGATCGCCGCTGCTCGCAAGTATCAGAGGATCTGCCAAGTCGGAACCCAGCAACGCTCCGACCCGATGCAAAAGGAACTCAAAGCTTTCCTCCATGAACAGCAAGCCTTAGGCCAAATCCAGCGAGTCCAAGTCAACCGCTTCGGTGTGCGCGGCCCAATCGGCAAACGCAAAGACCCGCTCCCCAAAGACCCCAACGTCGATTACGACCTGTGGCTCGGGCCAGCGGCCGACCGTCCTGTCTTCCGGAACGCTTGGCACTACGACTGGCACTGGGACTGGAATACCGGCTCGGGCGAGATGGGCAACTGGGGCGTTCATGTTCTAGACGATGTCCGCAACGTCGTGTTCCGCGATAGCGTCCAAGTCCCACGCAGGATCCTCGGCGGCGGAGGACGGATGGTCTGGAACGACGCGGGCCAATCCCCCAACGTCCATGCCGTGGCCTTCGACACCGGCTCGTTCCCGGTCGTGATCGGACTGAGCAACTTGCCCGATGCTCCCGACGGCAAAAAATCCCCCGACTTCCCAGGCCCCGGGAGCGGATACGTCGTGTACTGCCAAGCCGGACGCTTGGAAGGCCAACGCGGCTCGGCCAAGGCTTACGATATCGATGGCAAGCTGATCAAGGAGTTCAAAGGCAATGGCGGAAGCGCCCACCAAGCCAACTTCATCGAAGGGGTCAGGACCCGCAAATCGGAGCTTCTCAACGCAGACGTACAAGTCGGCCATGACTCGACCGGCTGGTGCAATTTTGCGAATATTTGCTACCAAGCTGGCGATTCGAGCCACATCGAGGACAAGGCCGAATCGGCCAGGGATTTCCCAGGCTGGCAAAAGCTCATCGAACAGATGGTCGGCCACCTGAACGCCCATCAAATCGATCCCGAGGACCAAGCCCTCCGGATGAGCCACTGGATGGAACTCGATCCGAAAACCGGCCGCTTCGTAGGCGATTATGCCCAACAAGGCAATGCGCTGATCCGACGCGAATACCGATCCGGATACGCCGTTGAGGAAATCACGTAAACGATTCGCCCTGACGAAAGAATGCATTGAACGAGTGCATCGAACGATTGCGAGGAGTAGACGCCACGCAAAAAAACTCTCGATCGAGCAATTCGGTCCAATGCTTTGTTCGTAGTTCTTCTCGTGCTCCGTGCTCGTGCTCGTACTCGTACTCGTACTCGAAGCGATCTAGTATCGCCATCCGGCCCATTGGTCCGAAAGTTACCCCAAACCGCCTCGATCAACTCTGTAGCTGCAAGTTACGCCTCCGCCGGGCAAGCCCAACGGTAGGCTCACACAGCCGCCATCGAGTACGAGTACGACGAAGTCCGATGCGAGGCACAAACTATCCTTCTACGGATTTTTCCCACAAACCTCTATGGATCGTCACCTCGCTTTTCGGGTATCCTGGCCAAACGAGGCGGGGTCCGCAGTCGGACGGTTCTCAACGGATTGCGTCGAACAAAGGGGTGGGTTCTTCTGCGCATGGATGCTCAGAGAAAAGAACATTATCGAGTCGAACTCTTACTAGCGCTGGCTCTGCAAATCCTAGGTAGCATGCTGCTCGGGACCCCAGGGTTTGCCCAAGTCCCCGCACGCCCCGACTCTCAGCGAACCGACTCTCAGCGAACCGACTCTCAGCGAACCGAGCCGGTTGCATCCTTGGTCGATGCAAAGCTTCACGATTGCCGAATGCTCTCGATCGATCGAGCGTTTGCCGTCGGCGATGCCGGGGCTATCCTCATGACCGACGACGGCGGCAAGCAATGGAAAAACCTCTCGGCCGGCCGTAGCGAGTTCAACTACTACGCCATCGGGATGGAGGATCGAAACGGCCTGATCGTCGGGGGGACCATCGAGCCGGCGACCGGACGGAGCATCGGGATTGTATTGATCACGCAAGACGAGGGAAAAACCTGGAACCCATCGGGTATTCCAGGACTACCCCGACTCATTGGCCTTCAGAGAATCAAGCATCGGCATTGGATCGCCTGGGGGGATTGGTCGGACCATTTCGGATCGGCGCTTTTCGAATCGATCGATGGAGGCAGGTCCTGGAGCCCGCGCCCGATCCCTTGCGGACACCTTCAATCCGTAGCCATCAGCGATGAAGGAAGTGCCCTGATCGTCGACCGAGCCAGCCGCGTCTTTTTTGCTGCCGATGGTGTCGATTTCCGATCCGTTGCGATCGATACCGACCAATTTCGACCTATCCGATTCTGCAAGCTCCAGCCCCAAGGATGGTGGTTGGGGGGAGATTCGGCCCAACTCTGGCACTCGATCGACGGCCTGCGATGGCAGAGCATCGATCTGCCGATTGCCAAGGAGGACGCCCCACTAGTGGATCTTGTCCAGATGAAGGGGGGGACCGATCGGATGTGGATTGTCGGAAAACCCGGAAACCTGATTTGGTGTTCGGAAGATCACGGTGCAAGCTGGATTCAACAGCCAACGGGCGTCGCGACCGTGCTGCTGGGCTTGGATTCCTGGAACGATCAAGTCCTGATGGCTTGCGGTCGGCTCGGTACGATTCTTCAATCGCGCAATTCCGGCCGATCTTGGCGGCAAACCCATGCCTCGGCCCAGCGCACTTTGGGGCTTAGCATCAGCGCGACGGATCAGAGCATTCCCTGGGATGCTCTGGCTTACATCGCTCATGAGGGTCAGCATCAAGCCGCTGCGTTGGTCGTTCATAACCGGCGCTTCACCGAAGACCTCCACCATCAGCTCGATCGCGTCTCGGCTTTGGAATGCTTGGCATCACGCATCCATTTGGATCATGTGACGACCCACCGTGGATTGCCGATCAGCGATCTGCCCAACGGCACGAAGATCAACGATCTGGCTTACTACCAACGTTCCAGCGATGCATTGCTTCGATGGATGGTCCAAGAGATCCGCCTGCACCGCCCCGATGTCGTGCTCGTCGATGATCTATCCTCCTCGGATATGCTCCGAAGCGCCAACGGGGCCCTGGCCACCCAAGCGGTCCAATTGGCCGGTAACCCCTCGTTCTCTCCAGCCAAAAGTCTCATTGAAGACCAACTCGGTGCTTGGACGGTCCAGCGAACGATCCAGCGCAGCGAATCGAGTGGATTTACGTTGGCTCCTTCGATGGTACTCAAGAAAAGCAATCAACTCTTGGCCAAGCCGCTTCAGCCCATCCGCTACTACTATGCATCCGGGTGCTTGCCCTTGGACGCCCAAGCTCCAGAGTCGCTCGAGGGACAAGTCCATTACCGGTTGGTCAATCATAAATCGGCTACGATCAGTCATCCTCTCGATGGCCTTGTCGTGCAAAACGACACCAAAATTTGCGACAAACCGCTGCTGAAAATCAAACTCGCAACACTCATGGCCTCGGCCAACGCCACTAGCCGTGTCTCGCAATTGCTCCAGACGCGAGGAAGCGAGCTCTATCGCGAGAACGCTTGGGATGAATCGCTCCTGGAGTTGATCAAACCCCTCTCGCCGGAATCGGCGTTGGATGTTTTGTGGATGGTATCCCAAGAATCCCGAGTGCAGGGCAATTGGCACCGCTGGCATGCCTCGCTTCAATTGATCCTGGCTCGGTTTAGCAACCAAGAGCAACAGGAAATGGCATACCGCGAGCTGATGACCTATACCGGCTCAGCCGAAATCGAGCAGTTGATTCGCGGCCAACTCCAACAGCAAACAGATCAGTCGGTCCAAATTGCAACAGCACCCACCAGCAATGCCGCTTCCCCGTTTGGAGCCCAAGACAGCGGTGTTAAACCTGCTTCCTACATCAACGAATCCCGCCTGACGCCGATCGCACGCGGGACCAGTGAAAGAGGATTCGCCAAGCTTTTGGGGGGGTGGCCTGAGGGCTGGCAGACCAAGAAGTCCGAACCCGCATGGGCTTGGCTCATCGCCTCGCGTTTTCGTACCAGCTCTTGGACGCGTGTCGGAGGACTCGACCCGACCTCCGAGCGGGGCTTTTGGCCGGCGTACTACCCTCAACTCGGGAACTGGTCGGGAATCTACGAACAGGAGCAAATCATCAACGCTCCTCCCGTCGGCTCGTTGCCGATCCCAAGAATACCCTGGACCCAAGACCGGCCTCATTTAGATGGCCTTGCCGAACCGGAGTTGTGGGATCAAGCCATCCGACTTCGGCTCTCGACGGCCTGGGCCGATGAGACCGACACTTCCACGGTCCGGTTGTGCCGCGACCAGGATTTCCTCTTTGTCCACCTGAGTTCCCCACGCAATCGTTCCTCAGAGCTTGCGTCGAACTCTTTGCCGTCCCAACGCTCTAACCCCGCTTTCAAGGGTGCCCATACCAAGGACTCCAAAGCCAGAGAGATGAAAGCCAAGGATGGGACCGCCAAACGGGATTCGATGGATCCCATGCTTGACCATGTAAGGCTCAGGATCGATATCGACCGTGACTATGCAACCTGGTTCGAGTTCGCCTGGGACATCCAAGGAGGCGTTTTGGACCAATGCAACGACATTCGAATCTGGAATCCGCAGTGGTACATCGCTTTCCATCCGACCGACGAGGCTTGGAATGTCGAACTCGCGATCCCCATCAAGGAACTCATGGACGATTCGACGATTCCCTGGGACAAACTCCCATGGGCTTTGAGCATTCAGCGGCAACGCCCCTCTCTGAGCACGGAATTCCTGGTCGCCGGTGACAACGATCAATGGAGTCGCGACCAATGGCTCTTAGTCAATCCCACCGCACCATGACGCCCCAGCTAGACAAGATCAAACTCGGTATCTGGTGCGACTACGGTGTGACGCTCGAACCCACCGAAGGGATTGGAGTCTTCGTCGCCAACCTCGTCGAAGGTCTCCTCGGGCAACCTTCTATGGAAAAAATACTTCTGGTCTCCAAAGAGGGCCAAGAGCAACTGCTCGAACCCTTGAGGCTACTTGCACCCGATCGCATCGAAGTCATCGGAAACTCCAAGCCGCCGTTCTATCTGCGTAAACCCTGGAAGACGCTCAGGCAAGCCGACCGGCGCCGTATCGAGCGCACCGGAACGAGCATCCGCGATCAAGGCCCCTTGGGGTGGACTTACCGATGGTTTGAACGTCGGGTCAACCACTCCAAAGCGAGCTGGCTCGAAGGTGTCGATCTTTGGCTGCTTCCCTACGTCGGGCTGGATCAGGAATTCAATAAGCCGACGGTCGTCATCGTTCATGACTTGGTCACCTACCATTTCTCCGACGGTACACCGCCGGAGAAACTCGATTCGTTCAAGCGATTGGTCAATCAAGTTACCGATCGAGCCAAGATCGTAGCGTGTATGTCAGACTTCATCTTGCACAAAGATCTGCATGGAACCTTAGGCTTGGCCTCCGATAGGACTCGGATGGTTCGACCCGCGGTCCCCCGGGATTTCCGTCGTTCGTCCGAACCGCCATCGATGCTGCCCGAGGGGATCCCTGCGGGCCGGTACCTTTTGTATCCTGCTGCCTTTCGGAACTACAAGAACCATCAACTGCTTCTTCGCGCCCTGCCTTCGATCAATCGCGATCAGCCGGTTCCATGGCATGTGGTCTTTACAGGAATCAAGCAAACACCGCCGGATCTCCTAGACTTGATCAAAGATCTGCAGCTAGAGCCTTGGGTGCATGTATTGGGCAAGGTCTCACGAGGAGAGCTCGAATCGCTCTATCGCCATGCGTTTGCGACCGCCGTTCCGAGCTTGTACGAACAAGGCTCGTTTCCGCTGATGGAGGCATTGTCGTTTGGATGTCCTATCCTGTCTTCCGATATTCCCTCGCTCCGCGAACAGCTTGCAGCCATGGGTCCCGATGCGATCTACTTTGACCCTCATTCGGAATCGGATTTTGCCAGAGCCGTTTTCGAGTTGAATCAAGACCGCAGCGGCAAACTCGCCGGACAACTCGCCGGCTTCCAAAGGATGAAGCAGCGGACTTGGACCGATGTCGCCGGCGAGTGGTGCAAGATCTTCCACGCGATTTTGGAACCGACGGTTTAAGTCCGACGATCGCTATTTCTTTTTGACTCTGCCCGTCTTCGGATCGACATCGATGTCCAGGATTTCGTTCTGGTCGACGTAAAAGACAAACCCATTGAACATCTCATCGACGGTCTGGGCCCCGTACTCGACGGTCGCTTTGGGGTCAGGGTTGTAAGGGTTAAACGGCGAGTTGTCGAAGTGGGCAACGGCTTGGATGGTCGTCCCCTTGGGAAGGAGCTTCGTGCCAGGTGCGATTTCGTAGCCGAGTTGCCATTCGAAGTTGTAGTTAGGGATCTGCAGGAGCGTTTCCTGCGAACCGCTTCGATTCTTAGCATAGAACGTCATGTCTCGGCCTCGGACGTGCATGTGGGTGAAGATGCCAAGCAGATCCGCATCGCGGGCTAGCTCATGCTCGGAGCTGATTCGGAATGCAGGATCTCCAGGCGGAATCTTCCAACCCCGTGGGTCCAGAACGAAGTGGTAGAGTTGCTTGCGAATCTTTTCGCGTGGGAAACGCAATCCGATTTGGATCCGACTCTTTTGCTCCTGTCCGGTGGTGGTGTAGTGGATCTGCAAGCCCAAGGCAGAACCTGCCGGAAGCTTGTAAGCAACTTGATTGTCGAATTTGGTCAAATCCATTGGCTGACCGCCCGGAACATATCCGGTTATGAATGTCTCTTCGCTCGCTCCCTTGCTGGTCGCATAAGCCATATTGCAATGGTGAACGACAGCGGGATTCAAAGGTCGGATTTCAAAAGCGCTGACCCAAGTGTCGTTCAAAAACAGATGGGGCAAGACGACGTATTTGTAAGGAACAAACCCGGTCGCAGGAACCGTGTGCTGTTCGAGGGTGGTGATGATCAAGTCCGGAGTGCCAATACGCCATGGCGTTTGTTCGAATTCCGGTGGCTCAGGAGCTTGCTCCTCCGAACCCATCGCCCGCCCAGAGGCTAGCCATCCTAAAAGAGCTTCTTTTTGAGAATCGCTCAGCGAGCGGTCGTTTTGAAACTCGCCATGCTTTTTGTTCGCATACCAAGGAGGCATGGTCTCGTCGCGGATGACCTCTTGGATCATCTCCGCATGCCCTAAGACATCTTGAGAGGTCATCAACGAAAAAGGTGCTGCGGTTCCAGGACGATGGCACGTTGTGCAATGTTCAAGGATGATCGGCGCGATGTGCTCATGATAATTCAGCGCGGTTGTATTCGACTCGGCGATCGCAGGTGCTCGACTGATCGCGCAGCCGTCGGCAAGGGTCTCCGGAACACTCACATGCTTGCCCGCCAAGTGTTCCTCAAGGGCAAGACGCAGATCGGATCGCGATGCGTTGGGCTTGACCCCTCCTAGCCGTATTTGATCGTCAACCCTGCCTCGGTAGATCAACCGGTACTCGGAGTCCAAGACTGCGACCTCTGGCGTACGGGTAATGCCGAGCTTGCCCGCGACCTGAGCATCGTAGTCCTTGATAAAAGCCCAAGGAACTTGGAACTCGATGGCTTGGCTTGCCATGTCGCGAATCGTGTCGTTGAGCCCCACGTTGACGCAAACAAACGCGACGTCTTGTGTGGAGAATTGGCCATGGAGTTCCGAAAGTTTGGGGAACGTCTTTTTGACGATCGGACAGTCGGAGGTGACAAATGTCAGCACAAAGGCCCGATGAGGACCGAGTTCCGATAGCTCACGCTGGACCCCTCGGATGTCCTTGAAACGAAGCCCTTCGACCTTGGTTCCGATCGGTATTTTGGTGCCTAAGGATTCCTCGCCCCGCAGTGGAGCCCCAAGGGCAACGAAAACCCAGGCAAAGACCAAGGCGTTCGAAACACTCGATGCAAACCAAAAAACATCCTTTGTTTTCATCGCAAACCAATCCAACGAAAAAGGGAAACCCAAGTGATCGATTCGACCAATTGTACTACAATCAGGGTCTCTACTGATAGACTCGCTCAGGATCTTCACGTCCACGGACTGCTTCCATTCTGCTTGCTAGGATGACAACGAACATGAAATTTTTGATCAACGGTATCCTCTCGATGGGTATCATCGCCTCTGTGGGAATCATGGCTGTCGTCTCGACTGCATCCCCGGCACTTGCCCAACAATCCTTCAGTTTCAGTTTTGGATCCTCGTCGGGATTCTCCTCGGGATCCCAGGGACCCAAGCAGGAGCGATCTCCTGGCGAGGATCCAGAGAGTGCCTCGCCATCGGCCAGCAGCAACTTTTTTCGAAACTCGCAGAGCCAGTCGGTTACCAACATCAATGGCCACACCGTTGAAAAGTCCTTCGAGGAACGCGACGGCCAAAGCGTATCGATAACGCGTGTGCGAAATGGCAAGCAGGACGTGACGATCGAGGAGTCGCCAAAGGTTGGCATTCGTGTGACGATCAAGGACATGCAACGGGGCAAGGAAAAGAAAACCGAGTATCAGGCCAAGACGCGTAACGCACTCAAGAGAAAGCATCCGGCGGCTTTCGAATGGGTGCGAAAATTCGCAGCCGAGCCAAATGCAGGAAACAACGCCGCAGTTCAAACTCCTGAAGCGCAGCAGATGATGCAAAAACAACTCGAGCAAATGATCCGACAATCCGACGACCCAGCCTTAAAGCAACAGTTGCAAATGATGCTCGATCGGCTCGAAGCCGCCAGCAATGGCAAGCCTGCGAACCCATAGTCTCCACCGGCTAGATCGGTCGATGATGGGAAAGGCCCGGAAGAATGGGAAACACAGAGGCACAGAGAACACAGAGGCAGAGCCTATCGCCTATAGCCTATAGCCTTTAGCCTATAGCCTATAGCCTAAAGCCTTTAGCCTATAGCCTAAAGCCTGAAAAGTTCGCGTGCTTTGAGAAGGTCCCGTGCAAGAAGGACGATTGGTTGAACGTGCCTTACCAAAATTGGGTGAATCGTGCGCAGAGTCTTGGGCTCAAGTCCCCTTGGGAACAAGCTTGCGTCCTTGCCCTCCTTGCCAGCGGTTTGCTCCACGCTTGCTTGTTCTGGTTGATGGATCAATCCTGGGAGGACCCCCTCTCGTTTCGAAAAGCGACCCTTTTTGGACTCTCGACGGGTGTGACCCTCTGGTCGTGCCTCTGGGCAATCGACAAGATCCATCCCAAGCCCTACGATCCTGCGATCCGAAATACGCTCTCGCTTACGCTGCTGCTTGAGGTTTTTCTCATCACCCTTCAAACATGGCGCAAGGAACAAAGCCACTTCAACCACCACGGGGTGATCAACGGGCTGATCGAATTGGCGATGCTCTTGCTGATCTCGATTGCCGTTCTTGCCATCCTTCAAATCACTTACCGCGCCTGGCAACCCCATGCCATCTGTTCGTGCTCCCCAGCGATGCGATGGGCTATTCGATGGGGAATGCTCCTACTTTGCATCAGCGTCTTGGTCGGCTACCTGATCACGTGGATCGGACAATACCAAGCCTTGCGGGGCGATTCCCCAACCCTCTACGGCGGACGCGGAGTTCTGAAGTTTCCCCACGGGGCTGCACTCCACGCGATTCAAACGCTCGCTTTGGTCGCATGGATCTCGGACCGATGGAGAATACCCAAGGGCAAAGCGATCATCGATACACTGTCGCTTGCGCACTTTTGCTGGCTAGCTTACGCGATGTACCAGACGTTCTCGGGTAAAGACCGGTTTGAATTCGATGCTTTCAGCGCGCTGCTGATCATCGCTACGGGCCTGCTGAGCCTTGCAAGTCTTCGATTTTGGTTGGCCCCCGGTCCGGGCTCAACGCGCTCTTAAGCCAAGCCGTTTTCGATCCTCGAAAGGATCGATTGCGTTTCGATGGCCAACGATAACGCTTCGAGCGATTCCTCGAACGTACAAGCAGCCACCGATTCGACCAGCCGTGATTCTTGGAAGACTCCGACTCCGGCTTGTTCCGATCTTGCTTTGCCGTCGGAGCCATGCACCCAGAACCTCGGTTTTTCGATATCCCAAGGCCTCAAGAAATCATCGCAGATCAAGGATGCCTGAGTCCCTGCAATTTCGATCCACTTTCGCCCTGCCGCCTCGTAACCGCAATCCCAACTGGCCACCAACGAACGGTGCGCCTTGGGAGACTCCTTGAGGCCCGACTCCAATCTGGCCATGGATTGGACTTGGTACCACGCCGAGGATGGTTCGTTGCCAACGCGTGTTCCTATCGAAAGGATCTGCGAGGGGCGAAAATCGGTAAACCATAGCGTCGAGTAGACACAGTACCAACCCAAGTCGAGCAAGCAACCGCCTCCGGCACTCGCGTCGGTTCGATGATCGCGCCGTTGCAGAATTCCCCCGACAGTGCATGCGACGCTGATGCGGCAGATCTCACCGAGTTCTCCACTCTCGACCACGTTCCGCATCGCAATCGAACGGGGGTGATGAGGGAAGGCGGTCGCATGCACCAGCGGCATTTTGGTACGCAAGACCGCTTGGCGAATCTCTTCGGCTTGGTCCAGCGAAACGGCGAGCGCTTTCTCACAGAGTACCCGCTTACGGGACTCGAGCGCTCGGATCGCATAGCGAGCATGCAACGACGGCGGCAGGGCGACGTACACCGCATCGATTTGATCGGACTCACAAGCTGCATCCAGGTCGGTCGTCCCGTGCTCGACGCCGAATCGGGTTTGCCATTCGCGAAGTTTCGCAGGATCCCGACCGGCGGCCAAGACGATTTCGTGTCCAGCGGACCGAACCGCTTCGACCATGCGGTGGGTAACCCGACCTATTCCGACAAAGGCCCAACGCATTACATGGCCGATGGGACAAAGAACCAAAGGATCGTCAGTACCGTGCAGATGGTGTAGGCAAAGAACAAGCTAGGTCGAAATACCCGCAGCGGGATATTCGATTCGCTCTTGGCATAAAGGGTGCTTAAGATCCGCCAGTAATAGCTCGCAGCGATCACCGCATTGATGGCCATCAGGGCTCCCATCAACATGCTGATCGAATCGGTTTGACGGTCGGCGACCGTTCCGACGAACACCATGAACTTGGCCCAGAAACCTGCGGTAAAAGGCAATCCGATCAAACTGATCAGAGCGACGGTCAGGCCGATCGAGGCGGCGGGTCTGCGTTGAAACATGCCCGAGAGGTCCCCGATCAAATGGGACTTGCCCCCAGCGGCCTCGATTTCCCCTAGGCAAGCAAACAGGCCCAAGGTCATCGCTGCATAGGCTGCCAAGTAGGAGTACATCACTCCAGGGCTCGCATCCTGCCGGATCAAAGCGACCAGAGCAAGCAGCAGGTAACCTGTATGGGCGACGCTCGAATAGGCCATCATGCGTCGGAGATTGTTCTGAGCCACCGCAAGGATGTTGCCTACGCACATCGTCAGCGCCGCGCACACCAGCAGGACTGGAATGACGACACTGCTTGCACCTGGACTGAGCGTTCCTGTTCCGAGCAATCGAATCAGAGCAACAAACCCAGCCACCTTGGGCAGATAACTCATCACGCCGGCCATCGTCACGCTGGTCCCCTCGAAAACGTCGGGAGCGTAAAAATGAAAAGGCACGGCGGTGATCCGGAACGCCAGTCCGCAGATCGCCAGGAGCAGCCCCAAGGCCATCAATCGCTTCCCTTCACCGAAAGCTCCTTGGATAACCGACAAGTTGGTCGAGCCACAAAACCCAAACAGGTAGCTCACACCAAGGAGGAAAAAGCACGAGGCAAAGGCGCTCAGGAGAAAGTACTTCAAGGACGCTTCGGCTCCGGCATTGTCGTTTCGGACAATTCCAAGGAGGATATAGGTCGGGAAACTGACGAGCTCGAGACCGAGGAACATCGACACCAGGTCGTTCGATGCACCGACGATGGGAATGGCAGCCAGGATGATCAGCAGGCATCCGTAGTACTCGGCGAAGCGTCCTTTCGGAGCCGTCGACCAAGACATCAAAATGAGGATCAAGCCTCCGAGAAAGGTAAGCCGTTCTGCGGCCAGGGCTGAGGCATCGAATCGGAACAGTCCTAGATATGCATTACCGATCTCGGGGACCCCTCGGTAGTATCGGGCGGCCATGGCCGCTAGCAGGCAGAGGAGCGATGCGACCGCGAAGTTGTTTCGCTGCGCGTAGATGTCCTCCCGCTGCGACTTGCGCGTCAGTACCGAGGCGCACATAACCAAAGTTCCACCGATCAGAAGGATGATCTCAGGAGTCAGGTGGGTGGCAGCAGCTTTGGTGATTTGCATCAAATCCACGGTTGGGCCTCACGGGTTTTCGTTTTGCTGATTAGGTGATGGTGGATCATGGACTAAGGATTTGTTGACTCGACGACGAGCGTGTCCATGTCGCGGTGAATCTGTTTGGAAACAGGTTCTGCCAACGTGGCCAATCGGTCGGTATCGGCTTGGAAAAGCTTCATCGTCCTCATGGGGAACAGGCCGATGTAAAGGCAAAGAAAACCGACAGCGACCAACGGGATCCATTCCTGAGCCCTCAGGTCGACTCCTGCCAGGGGGCGATTTTGGGTGTCGTAGCGTGTGCCATTGCTCCCGAAGAGCAATCGCTGAACGATGCGTAAGCCGTACCAAGCCCCCAGGACCGTACCGAGCACAGCGATCGCAACGAGCGTCGTACATACTCTCATCATGCCTGAGAGGGTCAGGAACTCGCCGACGAATCCGTTGAGGCCAGGGAGCCCCGCTCCTGCCAGGGTGAAGAACACCAGCAGCACGGCCAGTTTGGGATACTGTGCAGCCATCCCTTGATCTTCGCTGCGCAAGCGGATCGGACCGTGCCGTTGCTCGAGCATCGAGAGGATCCAGAACATCGCCGCAGTGATCAATCCGTGGTTGAACATTTGAAGGGCTGCCCCTCCGAGTCCCTCGCGCGTCATGCTCATGAGCCCGAGCGTGATGAAACCGACGTGGGACAGGGAGCTAAAGGCCAGTACCTCACGCATGTTGTCCTTGGACAACGCCACCAGAGCGCCGTAGACAATCACGATCGCACCGAGGGTCCCTACGACCAATTGGGCTTCGATCGACAGCGCGACTGGTGTCAACGGAATGACGATTCGCAGCAGCCCGTAGAGGCCAAGCTTGGCGACCACCGAAGCGATCAGCGACGTGGTGTTCGGGTGAGCCGCAGCGTAGGTCATCGGAAGCCAAGTGTGCAACGGAAGGATAGCAAGCTTGATTCCGAATCCTAGCAGCAGCAGCCATACGGCCCAGGAGTCTTTGCTACCGATGGGAACGCCACTGCTGGCGGCTTGAGCCGCGATCGCTGAAAGTTCGCTGAACGCGACTGTCGAGGGTTGGCCGTTGGCCAGCGGAGCCATCGCCAAGGAAATCAATCCGACGACCATCGGAATGCTACCGGCGAGAGTGAACAACAAAAATCGCTTGGAGGCGGCTTGGGGATTCTTGCCGTCGCCCCAGCCATGAATCAGCAGGATCAAGGGGATCAAGACCGCTTCGAAGAAGATATAAAACGAGAGGAGGTCCATCGAAAGAAAGACCCCCATGAGCATCGAGATCGCCACGAGCAGGAGCCCGATGTAGGTTTCGGTCCTGACACGAATTTGGCTGCTGGCCAACCAAACCGTGAAGAAGCCGACGATGCCCGTAAGCAAAACCATCAATGCGGAGATACCGTCGGCCCCGAACGACAGTTGCCAATCGATGGGCTGACCAGCGACCGACACCGGCAGGACAAACCGCAGCGTTTCGGAGATGAAGCTGACTTTGGGCGCGATGGTCGCTTGTGCAGCGCCGGCGTTTTGGCTCAGCGTCGAAGGAGCTTGGTAGACCTGGAAGCAAAGGCCGATGCTCAGCAGCAGCGTCAAGGCCGCGGCGAGGATTCCAAACGGAACCATCGCTTTGACTCTAGGCCCGGAGAAAAAGATCACCAAGGCACATGCCAGGGGGACGAGGATCAGTAAGGGGATGAGGATATTCATGACTACCAACTTGCTCTCGTAACGATCCAAATGGCGACCAAAGCGACACCGACGGCGGTCAGCAGGCTGTAGGATGGAACCCGTCCTGTCTGGATCCGTTGGCCCGCGAGCCCAACGATTCTCGGCAAATCCGCAACCGCATCGGTCAGAGCACCGATGATGTTCGTATCGAACCATTCCAAGGCTTTCGCGAACGAAAGCATCGGTTGAACGATTGCCAAGTTGTAGAACCAATCGATGTAAAGGCGATTGCGTCCAAAATCCGCAATGCTTTTCCCCAATCCGTCGGTGGCTGGGGACTTGTGGCTGATGGTATAGCCGACGAAGACACCCGCAAGGGCGATCAGCGAGGAGACCACCAAGAGCCACATAGGCTCAGAGTGCTCGTGGTGGTGGAGTCCGGGTGTTTTGGAGACGTACTCGGAAATCTTGCCCGTGGGACCTAGCAGTGCTCCTGCGAGCAATGCACCGAGGGCAAGTACGGCCATCGGGGCTAGCATGACATTGGAGGCATCATGCGCATGGTGCCCTGCGGCCGCAGGCACTTTTTCCGGTCCATGGAATGTCTTGAAATAAGCCTTCGACGTGTAGATCGCCGTAAGGAACGCTGTCAGAAAACCGATGCCCAGCAGGATAGAAAAATGACCGCCGACCATCGTATCGGAGCTCGCATCGAGCAGCACAGCAAGCACCGAGTCTTTGCTGAAGAATCCTGCCAGAAGCGGAACCCCCGCAAGGGCTGCAGCACCGATCGCAAAGAGAATATGGGTCTTGGGCAACACCCGCTTGAGCCCTGAAAACTCTCGCATGTCGATCACGTCGCCCATCGCATGCATCACGTTACCGGCCGAGAGGAACAACAAAGCCTTGAAGAAAGCGTGGGTGACCAAGTGGAACATCGCGGCAACGACCGCAACGGTCATCAATTCCTTGACCGCACCGGTTCCGAGCGCCATGAAGAGATAGCCGAGTTGACTGACGGTCGAATACGCCAAAACTCGTTTCAGGTCGTCTTGGTAGAGGGCCATAACCGCTGCGATCAGCGAGGTGATTCCGCCGAGCCAAGCGACGGTGATCAGGACCGATGGGGTCAGGACCGTAAGTGGAGCTAGACGAGCCATCAGGTAAACACCTGCGGTGACCATCGTCGCGGCGTGGATCAGGGCCGAGACAGGCGTCGGACCTTCCATCGCATCGGGCAACCAAACGTGGAATGGGAACTGCGCTGACTTTCCAATCGCTCCGATCATCAGCAGCCAAGCGATGGTC
>QWPJ01000232.1 GCA_003671195.1 Planctomycetota bacterium | reverse complement strand
CCCGTTTGAATAATTTGGTACCAGGACGTTCGTACCCGTTGAGGCTGCGGATCGGGATTATGGGGGATGCAGTGTGGATTTTTGTTCCAGGTGAGTTGTATCAAGTGTTTCAGCTTACCCTGCGTGAACGCTTTTCCGAGCACCCGGTCCTTGTCGCAACCTTGACCAACGACTGGCAGCCTGGCTACATCCCTCCTGCATGCACTTACGGGTACGCGATTTACCAAGAGGTCATCGCAGCGATGTCCCCTGGATCTTTGGAGTTATTGATCGAGGCGATCGCTCGCGAGGTCCAATGGATGACCCGGGAGATATCAGAACTTTTTGCAACGTAAGTACGGAGTTAAAACCATGGAATTGACCCCTTCGGACATCGATCGAATTATCCAAATGGCTTGGGAGGATCGAACGGCGTTCGATGCGATCCGAGCTCAATTTGGACTCACTCCAGGTGAGGTCATCAAGCTGATGCGAGCCGAGATGAAGCCGTCTTCTTTTCGGATGTGGCGCGAGCGAACAACGGGCAGGAAGACCAAGCACGTGGCCTTGCGAGGCTCGACGTTTGGTCGGTTCCGTTGCCCGGATCAAAAATGATGGATCGACATCTCTAGACGCTCTGTCCAGATTTCGAAGTGGCGTCCGCATGCGGATCTATCGGGCGACGATGCCTTCGCCTCGGAGTCTTCCCGATAGCGCGAAGAAGGTCGGTGCCCAGAGTCCGACAAAGATCCCGAAACGCTCCGCATGGGCTTTCGATTCGGCTAGTTCCCCACCGGTCAGGAACCAAATAGCGATCGATCCGATGATCGAAGCGAATCCGAGAATAAAACAAAGATTCGATAGATTTTTGCAAAGTGTGCTGTTCACGAAGTTCCCCTTGAACCAATCTGTAAGATTTACCGACCGCTTTATGAAGTGCTGGTGCGTTCAAGAAAAAGGAGTCTCCGTACACTATAGGACAGAGTCAACCCTTGGTGATTCCTCCGACGTAGCGAATCTCGATGTGGTCTTATCGCAGAGGACTTGACCTAGAGCTTTGAAGTTCCGTTATACTGTGGACTAGCATTTAAGCGTCTTGGTCGTGCTCAGTCGTTGCGCCCGAGTATCCTTTGGGTAGGGAGCACGAGCACGGAGCACTGCGATGCGATGCGTCCTGAGAACACCTGAGCGTAAGGTTTACTATGATGGCGCGAGAAGCTCTTCATCTTGTTTGGCTCAAGCGGGATCTGCGGCTGAGCGACCATTTGCCGATATGGGAGGCTTCCCAATCCGGCGCGACGGTCGTCATGTATGTTTTCGAGCCGAAACTTTGGGCCATGCCCGAGTTGGATCGTCCTCACTTTGACTTTATTCTTCAGTCGCTTGAGGAACTCTCCGCGAAGCTTCTTGCGATCGGTGGGCGACTGGCGATACGTGTCGGAGAGTTGCCTGATGTCTTTGTTGAGCTCGCCAGTAAGTACGACATCGCCGGATTGTACTCCCATGAGGAGACCGGCAATCGGTTCACTTACGACCGAGATCGCGCAGTGGCGCGATGGGCTCGGCACTCGGGGGTTACCTGGAAGCAGTATGTGCAAAACGGAGTGGTTCGACCCTTGAAGAGCCGTGATGGATGGGCCGAGATTTGGCACAAGCGAATGACGGCACCGATCGCCCCGACGCCCGCGAGCATGGTGATTCCCAGCGACTTCGATTGGGGCGTCATGCCCACAGGACAGGAGCTCGGTTTATCATCGCAGCAGAGATTAAGCGTTCAAACAGGTGGAGAGTCCAAGGCGAATGAAGTTTTAGAGTCTTTCTTATCCGTCCGGAGCGTGAACTATCGCAGGGGAATGTCGAGTCCTGTGACAGCCCCAAACGACTGCAGTCGCTTGAGTCCTTATCTGTCCTGGGGATGCCTTTCGATGAAGTCGACGTATCAAGAGCTGATGGCTAGGGAGAAAGAGCTCCGTGAAGCTCCGGTCGGATCGATCGATTCGCGTTGGTTGGGATCCCTCAAGTCGTTTTCATCACGATTGGCATGGCATTGCCACTTCATGCAGAAGCTCGAGGACGAGCCAGCGTTGGAATTCGAGAACATCTCACGCGTGTACGATGGCCTTCGAGAGAACGAGTTCAATCAAGAGCGTTTCGAGGCATGGAAGTTAGGCAACACCGGTTATCCGATGATCGATGCCTGCATGCGGGCCCTTGCCCAAAATCGTTGGATCAATTTCCGTATGCGAGCGTTGTTGATGTCTTTTGCATCGAATCATTTATGGCTGCATTGGCGTCCGACGGCTGTGCACCTTGCGAAGTATTTTTTGGATTTCGAGCCGGGGATTCATTTCTCCCAGTGCCAAATGCAATCGGGCACTACGGGCATCAATACGATACGCATCTATTCACCGGTCAAGCAGGTGAGCGATCAGGACCCGACCGGGGAATTCATCCGGCGATACGTCCCGGAACTTGAGCAAGTCCCGAACAAGTACTTGCCCGAGCCGCATCGGATGCCGATGCACGTGCAGTCGCAGGTCGGTTGCGTGGTGGGACGCGATTATCCTGTTCCGATCGTCGATCATCGAACGGCGTACCGGATGGCACAGGAGAGGATCTTTGCGATAAGGCAAACCGAAGCGGCGATCGTCGAATCGAAGCGGGTGTATCAAAAGCATGGTTCTCGGAAGAATCGGGACCCGCTGCCCAAGCCGAAATTGATGCCCAAGCCGAAAGAGAAATCGGATCTGCGTCAGCTTTTTCTTTTCGATGATTCCCACGAGGAGAATGTCTAAATCTCGAGCCGGAATTCGTTACCCGATTACTCGTTGGGGGTAACGTGAGAGCCTCGGCAACATTCCTCCGATGATTGCCGAAAGATATTGGCAATTCCAACCTTTCGTAATTAAAGTAGTACGGGAAGGGTACGTACTTTGCTTTCTTTGACTGCACCTTGAAACCACCTCGTAAAACGTCATGCTCAAACACTGGACCTTATCCGTCGGTATCGCACTTTTTCTGGGAAGTTCGGCGACCTACTCCCAAGACTCCGACGAACCCAAAGATAAAGCTCCGGGGATTAACTCGGATTTAGTCTCCGCGATGAAATTTCGCGAGATTGGACCTGCCTTCATGTCGGGCCGTATTGGCGACATCGCAGTCGATCCGGTCAATCGCTCGATTTGGTACGTCGTGGCTTCCTCGGGCGGGGTGTGGAAGACCGAAAATGCGGGGGTTACTTTCAAGCCGATTTTTGATGGCCAGGGGTCTTATTCGATCGGTTGCGTGACGATCTGTCCTCACGATCGCCATACGATCTGGGTCGGCACGGGCGAGAACAACTCGCAGCGAAGCGTCGGGTATGGCGATGGTCTCTACAAATCAACCGATGGCGGTCAATCGTTTAAACGCGTCGGCTTGGACAACAGTGAGCACATCGGAATGATCACCGTGCATCCTGCGGATCCGAATACTGTGTTTGTCGCAGCGCAAGGTCCATTGTGGAGGGATGGTGGTGATCGCGGTTTGTTCAAAACGACCGACGGCGGTAAGACTTGGACGAACATCTTGAACATCAGCCCGATGACGGGTATCAACGAAGTCCATATCGACCCGAGCAATCCTGAAACTCTCTATGCGAGTTCTTATCAGCGTCGACGTCACGAATGGGTCTTGATCGACGGTGGCCCCGAATCGGCCCTCTACAAATCCACGGATGGAGGAGCGAATTGGCGCAAGATCAGTCGTGGTTTGCCCGATGGAGATAAAGGGAAAATCGGGTTGGATATCTCCCCAGTCAATCCGGAGATCCTTTACGCGATCGTCGAATCCACCGGGGATAAGGGTGGTTTCTTTCGCAGTCTCAATCGGGGCGAGACATGGGAGAAAATGAGTGGCTATATCGCCAGTAGCCCGCAGTACTACCATGAGATCGTGTGTTGTCCGCATAATGCCAGTCGCATCTATTCGCTCGATACGATGATGATGGTCAGCGAAGATGGCGGCAAGACGTTCAATGCTTTGGGCGAAGACGACAAGCATGTCGACAACCATGCCATCGTCATCGATCCTGCCGATGAGAACCACTTGATCGTAGGCTGCGATGGTGGTTTGTACGAGACCTGGGATAGAGGCAAAACCTATGATTACAAGGCCAATTTGCCGATCACTCAGTTTTACAAAGTTGCGGTATCCAACGACAAGCCATTTTATAACGTGTATGGTGGAACCCAAGACAATGCCACGCAAGGAGGCCCTTCGCGCACGAACAACGATCATGGCATTCGCAACAGCGACTGGTTTGTCACGGTCTTTGGCGATGGATTCGAGCCAGCAGTCGACCCGAATGATCCCGACACTATTTATTCGCAATGGCAGTATGGTGGCCTGGTACGTTACAATCGCAAGACAGGAGAAGCGGTAGACATCAAGCCGCAAGAGTCCAAAGAGGGCCCTGCCCTGCGATGGAACTGGGATTCTCCGTTGCTGATCTCTCCTCACAGTCCTAACCGATTGTACTATGCCTCGCAGGTCCTGTTTCGCAGCGACGATCGCGGCGATAACTGGGCACCGATCAGCCCCGATCTGACACGGCAGATCGACCGCAATCAATTGAAGGTCATGGGCCGAGTATGGGGAGTCGATTCGGTCGCAAAGAATGCGTCAACATCTCTCTATGGCAACATCGTCGCACTTGACGAATCGACCCTCATGCAGGGATTGATTTATGTAGGTACCGACGAAGGCTTGGTGCAAATCACCGAAGATGGCGGAGCGACATGGCGCAAGGTTGAGCGGTTTGGGACATTGGACATCCCTGAGTTCGGTTATATCCATGACATCGAAGCCGATTTGTTCGACTCGAACACCGTTTATGTCGTCGTCAACAATCACAAACGCGGCGATTTCAAGCCTTACCTACTTAAGTCCGCCGATCGAGGAAAGACCTGGCAAGAGATCACCGGAGATCTCCCGGAGAGAGGGAGTGTCTACACTCTCAAGCAAGACCATGTGAACCCCAACCTTCTTTTCTGTGGGACGGAGTTCGGTTGTTTTTTCACCGTCGATGGAGGCACGAAGTGGATTGCGCTCCGGTCGGGTTTGCCCACCATCATGGTGCGTGATTTGGAGATCCAGCGTCGAGAGAATGATTTGGTGCTTGCGACGTTTGGCCGGGGTTTTTATATCCTCGATGACTACTCTGCGCTTCGAGGGATCAAGCCGGAGTTGCTCGAAAGCAACACCATGTTTCCGATCAAGAAGGGATTGATGTTTCAGACGGTCAATCCGATGGGTGTCTCGGGGCGTGGGTTTCAAGGAGCGAATTTTTACACCGCACCTAATCCTGAGTATGGGGTCACGTTTACGTTTCACTTGAAGGATGAGCTCAAAACGAAAAAGTCCATTCGCGAGAAGAAGGATCGTGAGGGAGCCAAGGCGGGTAATGACACCCCTTATCCAACATGGGAGGAACTCAAGAGCGAGGATCGGGAGATTGCACCGTCGCGCTGGCTGACGATTCGCGATGCCTCCGGTGTGATCGTGCGCAAAATTCCAACTTCGACCGACCGTGGAATGGTTCGAGCAAACTGGGATTATCGCCATGCTGGACCGAGCGGAGGGTCTAGGCGAAGGCGTGCTTCAGGGGGAGGGCCTGTTGCGGTACCCGGCAAGTACACCGTCGAGGTTTCTCAGATGGTCGACGGTGAAGTCACGGAATTGATCGCCAAGAGCGAGTTTGAGATTGAGCCGTTGACGTTTGGAGATACGACACCGATCAATCGGGTGGCGATACGGGACTTTGCCAAACAGGTCTACAAGCTTGCCAATGCAGTAAACGCTGCGACAGAGCTTACAGGCGAGGCCTTCGAGCGGCTCGAAGCGATCGAGGGATTGACCAAATCGTCTGTGGAGGCCGATCCGAGCATGTGGAAGGAGATACGCGCTTTGCAACTGCGATTGATCGATCTGCAGCAGATCTTTACGGGTGATCCAACTCGGACCAAGCGGAACGAGGGGGCCATGCCTGGCCTGCAAGGTCGGCTATCGAATGCCATGATGGGAGCCATGGGGAGCACTACCGGCCCGACTGGCACGCATCGCAAGCAGTATGAGATCGCTGGTCAGGAGTTCGATGCTGCAACTGTCGAGCTCAACAAGCTCCTTGGGACGGACATCCCGGCGATGCTAGGCCGGTTTGACGCCCTCGGTGCACCTTGGACTCCAGGACGGGCGATTCCCAATTGGCGATGATCGAATGAAATTGCTCCATTGCGTTGGTTACCAGAAAAAGCGATGATTACCGGAAAGGGGTGAGTCCTTAGTAACCCATCGCCGGCAACCTATCGCCGGCAACCTATCGCCAGTAACCCTGCAGAATCTTGGAGAAGCCGCTGATGGCGTTTTTAACACATCCATCAACGATCCTCGTTAGGATGGTGCTGTCGTTCTTGGTGGTTGGTTGGGTTCTTTCCCTAACCCTTGTTGCGGCTCCACCAACCGGGGTAGCCCCGTTCTTGGAGGAAAATTGCAAGCAATGCCACAATGCGACGGACATGGCAGGCGGATTGGATATCGATGCATTGGATTGGGCCATTGAATCGCAAGAGAATCGACAGCGTTGGATCCGAATCCACGATAGGGTGGTTCGAGGAGAGATGCCGCCGGAGTCTGCACTCAAGGATTCGGAACTTGGACCGATCGCAGAAACGCTGAAAAACTCGCTGCTTGCGGAAATCTCGGAGCGACAGGATCGCGATGGCAGGACGTCGTTCCGGCGGTTGAATCGCCGCGAATTCGAAAATAGCCTTCATGATCTGCTCGGGATCGATACTCCACTCCAACATCTATTGCCCGAGGATGGCAGGGCAAGTGGCTACGATACCGTGTCCGAAGGACTTCGTATCTCGGGTTTGCAATTGGAGAAGTACCTTGAGGTCATCGAGATTGCGCTCGACGATTGCGTTCGGTTGACCGACGCTCCCGAGGTGTTCCAGAAGCGGTTGCGTTACCACGACGAAAAAGGGGTACGAGAGAATCTCGATAAGGCCGAGGGAGTTGTTGATCCTGTGTCGGGAGAAAGGCATCGGCAATTGTTCCGCCAAACTGAGGATGCGATCATCTTTATCAGCCATGGATATTCGCCGGACGACCTAAGGCAATTTAGCCCACCAGCGAATGGACTTTATCGGATTCGAGCGTCGGCGTACGCAGTGGATACTCGCCAAGAAGCCGTCGCGTTGAAAGTGTACTCTAGCGATTGGAAGACCAGTCGCATGCTACGTTATTTCGAGCTTCGGGAAGGAGTGCCGCGCATCGTGGAATTCACCACACGGCTAACCCCCAACGATCATCTTCGATTCGCCGGATACGGGATCGGTATCGACGCGCAAGGCAAGAGTGTGTGGAACGTCGAGACGGTCAAGGATTGGAAAGTTCCCGGAATGGCACTCGAATGGGTCGAGATCGAAGGTCCCCTGGTTGAAACGTGGCCACCCGAAAGCGTTTCCCGCGTGTTCGGTGATTCCTCGGTACGCAAACTCAAGCAGCGAGGTAGTTGGACCCAAAACGGTCACATCGCTTACGAATTAAAACCGGAGAATCCAAAGTCCGAATCCCAAGATGCGCTCCATCGATTCGCTCAGCGAGCGTTTCGCAGACCGATCCAGGATGGAGAAGCCGATCGCTTCATCGCCTTGGCACACTCCGAATTGGATTCGGGGCGTACGTATGAGCAAGCGATGCGAGTGGCTTTACGAAGCATCCTGATTTCTCCCAAATTCCTGATGCTCGAGGAGACCCCGGGCAAGCTTGACGACTATGCGCTTGCTTCTCGGCTTTCCTATTGCTTTTGGAGCAGTCCCCCAGACGAAGAGCTCCTGGATCTGGCCAAGAGCGGTAAGCTCTCGGAAGCCGATGTTTTGCGGGCACAGGTTGATCGACTTTTGGATTCCCCCCGCAGTCAAGAATTTATTGTCTCGTTCGCTGGGCAGTGGCTCGACCTATTCCAAATCGATGCAACCACACCTGATGCGAAACTATATCCCGAGTACGACGATCTGCTCAGGGATTCGATGGTGGCAGAGACGCAATCATTCTTGCGGGAGCTATTGCAGAAGAATCTGCCTATCGGTGCAATCCTCGATTCGGACTTTGTGATGATCGATCGACGAATGGCCGAGCACTATGGGCTGCTCGATGAATTCCATCACAGCGATTCGAATCTTTACGGCGAAGAGATACGCCGGGTGCAACTCCCACAAGACTCTCCGCGAGGGGGGATCATGACGCATGCATCGGTTCTCAAGGTTACAGCCAATGGTACGGTAACCTCTCCGGTGCTTCGCGGTGCCTGGATACTAAGGCGATTGATAGGTCGTCCGCCCTCTCCTCCACCACCGGTCAATTCGATCGAACCAGATACGCGTGGAGCGACCACGATTCGCGAGCAATTGTCCAAGCATCGCGATTCGGAAAGTTGCAATAGTTGCCATCGAGAAATCGACCCTCCTGGATTTGCTTTGGAAAGTTTCGATGTGATCGGCGGGTTTCGGGAAAGATATCGTTCGGTTGGCGAAGGCACACCCCCTACGTCTAAACTGCATGGTAGAGATATTTGGGAATACAAACTTGGCAAGCCGGTCGATTCAAGTGGCCAGACCTCCGATGGGATTGCTTTTTCGAACATCGATACCTATCGAAGCATCCTGTTGCGCGATCAAGCCCAGATTTCCAGGTCGCTGGTCGAGCAGTT
>QWPJ01000094.1 GCA_003671195.1 Planctomycetota bacterium | reverse complement strand
TCGTCAATGTGATTTTGACTGGGTCGAGGATTGCCATGTATCTGGAAGTTGTTTTATTGAGATGCTCGCGGATGGCATTTTCCAGAACCAGAACGTCGATCACACCGTTGAAACGAGCCACTCCGATCGTCTCACAAAAGTTACGGAGCGACTCCGGAGTGTATCCTCGACGTCGATATCCGCTGATGGTAGGCATGCGTGGGTCGTCCCATCCATCGACATGTTTTTCGGTCACGAGCTGAAGCAACTTGCGCTTGCTCATGACCGTGTAGCTTAGATTCAAGCGAGCGAATTCCATCTGTCGCGGATGAAAAATCCGAAGCGTCTTGCAAAACCAATCGTACAAGGGACGGTGGTTTTCAAATTCCAATGTGCAGATCGAATGCGTGATGCCTTCGATCGAATCGGACTGACCGTGGGCCCAGTCGTACATCGGGTAGATGCACCAGTCGTTTCCGGTCCGATGGTGGTGAGCGAACATGATCCGATAAAGGACTGGATCTCGCAGGTTGAAGTTGGCTGCTTCCATGTCGATTTTTGCTCGAAGCGTTCGGGCGCCCTCTGCAAACTCGCCGTTCTTCATGCGAAGGAACAGGTCCAAATTTTCCTCGACGGAGCGGTCTCGAAAAGGACTATTTCGGCCAGGCTCGGTCAGGGTGCCTCGGTACTCGCGCATTTGATCGGCGTTGAGGTCGCACACGTAGGCATGGCCTTCGCGAATCAACTGCAAAGCCCAATCGTAGAGCTGTTGGAAGTAGTCCGAAGCGTAGAAGAGATTGTCCCAATCAAAGCCGAGCCAACGCACGTCGCGCTGGATCGAGTCGACGTACTCTTGGCTCTCTTTGCTAGGGTTGGTGTCGTCGAACCGCAGGTTGCACTGGCCACCGTAGGATCGTGCGAGCCCAAAATTCAAGCAGATGCTTTTGGCATGTCCGATGTGCAGATAGCCATTGGGCTCCGGCGGAAAACGGGTTTGAATCTTCCTACCCTGTAAGGACTCCTTGGTCCCAAAGTCTTTTTCGACTTCGGTTTCGATGAAGTTCTTGTGGTGGTGAGAATCTGGGTTTTCCGCTGGATGAGACACGATGCTTGACTTGGGTATAAGGCACGGATGCTGGTTTGACTACTAGAAAATCGGTTTGACCCCGTACTGCTGATGGATCTGATTGCAGAGCTTTGGCTGCAAACGAAGTCCATGGGCCAGTTCGCGAAGGTACTCGATCTCTTCCTTGGTGTCGACATCGATGGTCGAAAGCGAAGATGCATAAACGGCAGCTTCCATCCCCAATGGGACTGTCCAAGCGAAATCGCGAACGCTCGTCGTATTGGCGAACTCATGACGCAGGAACTGAACGGTCGACTCGTTGGTATTGCCGATGCGTTCGAGGATCGCTTGCTGCTCCTTGGCATCGATCCGCCCGTCGGCCTTTCCGGCATAGATCATCGCACGGATCAAAAAGACCATCTGCTCTTGTTCGGCTTGGGATAGCTGGGGAGGAGCTTGTTTGGGCTGGGGCTGTCCAAAAATGTCGGTCGATCCACCAGAGTTGCTAGGGGGTGCTTGTTGACGCTGCTGGGTCGGAGCCGGAGCCGACTTGTTCCCAACACCGAGCATGTCCTCCAATTCGGATGCCGAGGGTGCTTTGCCGTTGGCACCCCTGCCTTCTTTCAAAACGCCTGGGAATTGAACACCGCCAGAGGTCGAGTTATCGCGCCCAGTGGCTGGACCGCCCCCGAGAATGTCCTTCAAAATATCGGCACCCGAGGGAGCCTGGCGACGTTGCCCACCCCCCTGGGGTTGCTGCGCGCCGGCACCAGCGTTGAGTATTTCTGTAAGAATATCGAATGGATTCATGTTCGTTGCGCCTTTCAAAAGGACAAGGAGAGAAAGTGGGTGTAAGCAAACGGAAGTGGAAATTGTACCAAACTAGCAGAAGTTTTAGCGGGAATCGATTCCCCCCCCAAGATTCAATTGGTCAGTTTTCGGTATCGGAAACGCTGCGGCTCGTCGCTGGAAATCCCAAGCCGCTCCTTGCGCTGCTCCTCATAGGTCTGGAAATTGCCTTCGCACCAATGGACATAGCCATCTCCCTCGAAGGCCAATATATGCGTCGCGATCCTATCCAAAAACCAGCGATCGTGGGTGATCACCACGACGCAGCCGGCGAAGTTCAAAATGGCTTCCTCCAAGGCACGGAGCGTATCGACGTCCAAGTCATTGGTCGGTTCGTCGAGCAACAGCACATTGCAACCCCGACGCAAGAGCTTGGCCAAGTGTACGCGGTTGCGCTCCCCGCCGGACAGATCCCCGACTTTCTTCTCTTGATCGGTCCCCTTGAAGTTGAATTTCGAAACGTAAGCCCGCGAGTTGAGCCGCTTTCCTCCCATGTCGAGCCAATCGACCCCTCCGGAGATTTCTTGGAACAGCGTGTTCGTTGCGGTCAAGGAATCGCGGGACTGATCGACATACCCGAGCTCTACCGTATCGCCCACTCGAATCGTTCCGCTGTCGGGGGTCTCCTGACCGATCATCATTCGAAACAAGGTGGTTTTGCCCGCCCCGTTCGGTCCGATCACGCCGACGATCCCCCCAGGGGGCAAACGGAACTCAAGGTTGTCAAAGAGCATCCGATCCCCGAAAGCCTTCGAGACTCCGCTGGCCTCGACGACGACTTCGCCAAGATGCTTCCCGGGCGGTATTTGGATTTCCAGCTCGTCGGGCCGCTCCTCGAATTGCTGAGCTGCAAGTTGTTCGTAGGCGCTGATCCTCGCTTTGTTCTTGGCTTGCCTTGCTCGTGGCGACAATCGAATCCATTCGAGCTCCCGATCGAGAGTCTTCTGCCGCGCGACGGCCGACTTTTGTTCGATCTGCAATCGCTTCTGCTTTTGCTCCAACCAAGAGGTGTAATTGCCCTCGAAAGGAAACCCAGATCCGCGATCGAGCTCGAGGATCCATTGAGCGACATTGTCCAAGAAGTATCGGTCGTGGGTCACAGCAACGACCGTCCCAGGGTACTGCGCTAGATGCTGTTCGAGCCAATGGACGGCTTCGGCATCCAAGTGGTTCGTCGGCTCATCGAGCAAGAGCAGATCGGGCTGCTCGAGCAGCAGTTTGCAGAGAGCTACGCGCCGACGCTCCCCCCCGGAGAGCTTCGTTACATCCGCATCGCCCGGGGGCAAATTCATTACATCCATCGACATTTCGACCTGGCGATCGAGTTCCCAGAGATTCTGCGCGTCGATGATGTCCTGGAGCTTGGCCATCTCATCGCAGAGTTTTTGCATCTCTTTGTCATCGGTCACCTCACCGAGAAGCCCAGAGATTTCATTGAACCGATCGAGGATCTTTCGCTTCGGTGCAACGGCTTGTTCGACATTCCCCTGCACGTTCTTTTGGGCATCGAGCTGGGGCTCCTGGGACAAGTAACCTACGGTAAAGCCATTGGATAGTCGGGCCGTACCGTCAAAGTTCTTGTCGATGCCCGCCATGATTCGCAGCAAGGTACTCTTACCGGCACCGTTGGACCCCAGAACGCCGATCTTGGCCCCCGGGTAAAACGATAACCAGATGTCCTTGAGGACCTCTTTTTGCCCGTGACGCTTGGTGAGCTTTTCGATTTGGAAGATGTATTGCCGGTTCATAAAATTCCGTTGTTGGCTATTCCCACTCGATGGTTGCTGGGGGTTTGGAGCTGATGTCGTAGCAGACGCGGTTGACGCCTCGGACCTCGTTGATAATCCGAGTCGAGACTCGGGCCAGCAGGTCGTAGGGTAGCCGACTCCAGTCGGCAGTCATGAAATCGTCGGTGTTGACGCATCGGACCGCGACGGCATTCTCGTACGTGCGAGAATCGCCCATGACCCCGACGCTTTGAGATTCAAGCAACACGACAAAGGCTTGGGAGGTCTCTCGGTACAAACCGGCGTTTTTGATCTCAGCGATGAGAATCTCGTCGGCTTCCCGAAGCACATCAAGTTTCGCTTCGGTGACCTCCCCGAGGCATCGGACCGCAAGGCCCGGGCCTGGAAAAGGATGCCGCCATACGAGATGTTCAGGCAGTCCAAGCTCAATACCGAGCTTGCGAACCTCGTCCTTGAACAGATCGCGAAGGGGTTCAACCAGATCGAATCCGAGTTGTTCGGGAAGCCCTCCGACGTTGTGATGAAGCTTGATCGTCGCCGCTGGACCGTCCGGGGCCGCCCCACTTTCAATCACGTCGGGATACAAGGTTCCTTGTGCCAAATACCGCGCACCGTTGATCTTGTGGGCCTCCTCCTTGAAGCAATCGATGAAGGCATGGCCAATCCTCCGCCGCTTTTCCTGCGGGTCGCGGATTCCTGCCAACGCACTCAAGAACCGTTCACCTGCATGGACGACCCGCAGATCGGCTTGGAAATGATCGGTGAACTCGCCGATGACGGCCGCTTGCTCGTCTTTGCGCAACAAACCGTTGTCGATCAAAATACAAGTCAATTGCGGCCCGATCGCCTTGTAGAGCAAAGCCGCAGTGACCGAGGAATCCACCCCACCGGACAACCCGCAAATGACTCGGTCCGATCCAATCTTCTGACGCAACTGAGATATGGTCTGCTCGGCAAAGTTCGACAAATGCCATCGCCCCTGGCATCCAGCGACATTGTACAAAAAGTTGTGGATCAACGTTCCACCCAAGGCCGTGTGGGATACCTCGGGATGGAACTGAATCCCGTAAATCGGTTTGCTCTGATGCTTGATCGCCGCATGCGGGCAAGTCGTCGTACCTGCAATGGTCTCAAATCCCTCAGGCAGTCGTTCGACCTGGTCGCCATGGCTCATCCATACGTCGATCTGAGCTGGAAACCCCGCAAATAACTTTTCCATATTACCGATCGACAAACGTGCCCGACCATACTCTCGGGCCGGACACGCCTGCACCGCACCGCCGAGACTATGAGCCGTCAACTGCATTCCATAACAGATCCCTAAAATCGGAATCCCAAGGTCGAAAATCCCAGGATCGCATGCCGGCGCCGCCGAATCGTAAACGCTCGAAGGACCACCAGAGAAAATGATCGCTGCGGGCTTTCGAGCCAGTACCGTCTGAGCCGATATGTCATGCCTGACAATTTCGCAGTAGACATTCTGATCCCTGACTCGCCTTGCGATGAGCTGCGCGAATTGAGAGCCGAAGTCCAAAACCAGCACGCGTTCGTTTTGCAATGCGTCGGCGGAATAGCCAGATGGCTCGGGGCGTTTGAAGTCGTTGGACTGCGAACTGTTCATACGAAGCACACAAGGGGTTGACCGGATCGACCGGCTGGAAAACGCAGAATTATAGCGAATTGCGTCCGATCGCCTACACGAATCCGAGATTGAGGTTTGCGATTCGGGTCAATCGAAACTCGATTTTCCCTGCAGTACCGCGACAAGCCGCTTGGTGTGCATCGCGATGTCCAACTCGGCCAGCACCAAAGGGCTCGCAGCCTCCCTTTTCACAGATCGCGCCAGGACCGACTCGAGGGCCTTCTCGAGGGTCTTGACGAGCCCCTCAAACTTGAGGGGTGGATACAACTGGCCGATCGATGCTCCATCGGCGGCTTTGGCAATTCGCCGATGGAGCTCCGGGAACGCACCATGCTCTGGCATGACATACGGAAGCCCCGAGGCGACGGCCTCGAGCAGAAATATCCCCTTGGGATCGGCATAGGTCGTCGGCACGCAAAACAGATCGAGACTCTCGAGAAAGGCAACTTTTTCAGCTCGATTGACCGTACCGGCATAGCTCCACTGACCGTCAAGACCCGCTCGATGAAGCTTGGCCTGTTGCTCTTTCCAATAAGTGGCATGCTGGGGACCCATCCAGCCGGCCATCGAAAGTCGCACATCGCTGAATCTCCCATCGCGGCGAAGCTCGATAAAGGCATCGACAAGAAGATGAAGCCCCTTCTCGGGTGCCATGCGCGCTAAATACCCGAGCCGAATCACCTGATCGTCTCTACGAATCTCAGTCCGACTCGCGGCCCTATCGATGAAGTCCTCGGTCGCAACCCCTAAAGGTACGACATGCATTTTGGATTCCGGAATTCCAAGCAAACTTTGCATACTCTGCCCATAGGCTTGCGAGTGGCAAATGAATCCCTTGGCCGACCCGATAAGCCGTCTCATCCGCTCGATCGCTTGGGCTCGATGGGAAACGCTCAGGGAGTCCAAAAAGATATCGTCCCCCTGGAGCATGACCCAAACATCGGCGTTCGATGCCATTTGAGGGATCACTCCGCCGATGAGCAAATTGGTCAAAAGGACCTTCTCAGGCCGAATGCTCGTCTGGAGAAACCTCAGTAACTCCTCGAACTCTTGCTTCTGATTCCCCCCGAGTCCATCGAGCATGCTGATGGCCAACTGACCCAACAACTCAGGGCTCGTCTTTCCTGCCTTGGAGGTCAACGCCTTGATCACCCAAGGGTGATCAAGCCAGCCGACGACCCATCGAGGCAGGTAGCGAATCAAGGGGAGCTTCTGGGACAGGTAAACATTGACGCCTCCGAGAAATACTCGGTCGACACTCATGTCCTCGACATCGGTGCGGATCGGGGTGTAGACGGGCATGAGCACGCAGTCATGCCCAGCCTTGATCAACTCCTTGGCCACGGCATTATCGTTCATGCAGGAACCGCAAAACATCCCGGCAGCGCCTGCGGTCAAGTAAGTAATTCTCATCGAGTCTTTCAATCTGGGTCAACTTGGGTCAACGGCAGTCTGGCTCTCCATTCTATCGACTTTGACGGTTGTACCGCATCGGTAAAAAACTCCGTCTGGCTTGGTAACTTAGGCAGTTTATACCCCGTCTTTTTCGAACCATTCCGCATACTTTCGCTGCGCGTTAGAGTTTACGTAACTTCTTTCCTACCTTCATTTTCCGGAAAATGGGATAGGGGGTTCAAGCTATTTTCATCGCTTGGCCGATAGTTTCCTTGTCGACCCATCTTACCAGACTTCAATCCGTAGCCTGGTGGGATGGACCTCGATATTGCCGGTGGCCCAGAACTGATCGAGTCTATGGATGGCTCGGCCGGCAACTACCCCGGATCCAATCCTCATTTTGGATTGGAGCATTTGCAAACGCATGGTTGGCAACGATCCAAGTACGGATGGATCGCGCCGAAGGAATGGGGCCTACGAAGTCACAAAGACAATCGCGCAAGCGGTGGTCTTGGAGCCGCACCAGTAGAGGGCGGTTTCGGCGACGACTTCGTACGCCGAAACCGGTCTCAACTCCGTCATGCTTTCGAATGTTGGTGGTAGTCAGTGACCCAATGTACATAGGGAGTTAGTCTAGATGAAGTGGAACATTATTGTTAGTTCGGTGGTTTTGGGTGCATGCCTTAGCGGACAAAGCTTCGGTGGTGATCTGATCCATCGCCTGTTGGGTGGTAACGGCGTCGGAGCCAAGAGCTCCTGCTGCGACACCTCGGTTGTTGATCCAAGCTGCGGAGCCGAAATGGCTGGCTGTGCAAGCGGCCCAAGCTGCGGTACTGAAATCGCTGCTCCAGCTTGCGATACTGGTGCAGGTATTGGTGCTGGTAAGGCCGGTTGCGGTCTTCTCGGCAACAAACGTGCTCCTAGCTGCGGAACCGAAATCGCCGGAGCTTGCGATCCTTGTGCAGGAAACAACGGCGGAATCGTCGGACCAAGCTGCGGCGTAGAAGCTGCTGCTTGCGGTCCAGCAAACGTCTGCCGCACTCCAGTTTTGGATGGCCTCAAAGGCCTGAAGTGCAAACTTCATGCAGCACACGTTGAGAAGATGGCTCGCATCCACAACGCTGCTGCAAACATGCACGCTCGCTTGGCTGCTAAGCATGCTGCGAAGGCGGCTCCTAGCTGCGGTTGCGAAACTGCTGCTCCTAGCTGCGGCGCTGAAGTCGCTGGTGGTTGCGGAACCGGTCCTTCGTGCGGCGCTGAAATCGCCGGCGGATGCGGAAACGGTCTTCTCGGTAAAGGTCCTTCCTGCGGCGCTGAAATCGCTGCTAACGATCCTTGCAGCGGTGCTGCTGGATGCGATAGCGGAATCGGAGCTAAGAAGCGTTCTTGCGGTCTGCTCGGAAAGATTTTCAAGAGCAAGTCGAGCTGTGACGCTGCTGCTTGTGATTCGGGTTGCAGCTCCTGCGGAAGCGTTCCTGCTGCCGCTCCATCGCTCGCACCGGCTCCAGTAGTCGATCCTCACGCTTACCTGAACACCAATCGCGGTATCATTCAAGCTAGCAGCACCCGTGTTCGTTAATCACGAATCGGACTGCTAGGGTTAAGATACAGCGAAATGAAAATCGGCTCGCGAAAGCGAGCCGATTTTTTTTCGTTTCGATCCATCCAAAACAACCCGCCGAGAACTACTGGGGCAAACGTCCCTCGTTGACCACCGGCAATGGACCGGTCAATGCCTTCATGAACTCGACCAAGTCGGTCTTGTCCTGCTCGGAAAGCTCGAGCTTCTTGATCTTGTCGCTCAAGTTCGGATTCGGATGACCACCCTTGGCATACCACTCGACGACCTCTTCGAGCGTCTTTTGACTCCCATCATGCATGTAGGGTGCATTGAGCTCGATGTTCCTCAACGTCGGTGTCTTAAACGCACCCTTGTCCTTCTCAAGCTTGGTCTGATCGAATCGCCCAAGATCAGGCTTCTCAGAGGCCATCCCCACCCCTAGGTTGTGGTAAAGCTCATCGGTGAAGTTCGCCCCTACGTGACAAGCCGAACAGTTCGACTTGGTGCTGAAGAACAAATCCCGCCCCCGCTTGGCCGACTCACTCATCGGATGCGCATCGCTCTTGGACTTTAACCCCTCGTACTTGGCAAAGTTCGATGGATCTTCTTGCTTGAAATCCCCGAGATCTTCAAGCTGCTCTTCGAAAGCTTCCTGGAATTTGCGAAGCGGCTCGTAGGCGTCGTAAGGACTCGTACCCGTGACAATCGTCCGCTCGAAGGCCGCAATCGC
>QWPJ01000140.1 GCA_003671195.1 Planctomycetota bacterium | reverse complement strand
TTTCGTGCTCGTGCTCGTGCTCGTGCTCGTGCTCGTGCTCGTGCTCGTGCTCGTGCTCGTGCTCGTGCTCGATCGAGCATGCGATTGTATCATTCCATCCCGGTCAACACGCTTCTCGGGCAGGAATTCGTTGAGGCCATGCACGCGAAGCGTTCGATTACGATTACGAGCACCGCTGCGCTGAGCACGAGCACGATGAGAGCCAACCTGGTGTCGGCCAGATCAAAGCCATATCGGATGTGCATTGGTCAGCTCCACCGAGCTTCCAATTCGTCCCTCGTTGTGCCAAGCTCCGTAGGAGCCGACGGCCAAGATGCGCTCGGAGCTGACTTGCACCTCCCACCAGTCCGCGGATTCGATTTGTTGCAAGCTGACCAGCCGACCCGTGACGCGCACACGCTGGGGCTCGGCCTCGAAAATCTCCTGGCAATCCTCTTGAGGCCAAGAGACGCTCAGCACCCGCCAATCGCTCGGGCGTAAGCCCACAAGAGCCTTCGGGCGATCCGATCGGCACCATTGCACTGATCGGTACCATTGCACTGGCGGTCTTCCGAGCAACTCGGCAACTTGCTTGTAGCTTGGCCTTCGATACACGCTTTGCAAATCCCCCGTCTGCAAAATCTTGCCGTCCCCCATCACACTGATCCGGTCGGAGAGCTCGAAAGCTTCCTGGGAATCATGGGTGACATAGATGCAGGTAAGCCCTCGATCCTGTTGCCAACGGCGCAGCAGTTTGCGAATTGGGCTCCGCAGGGACTCCTGCAGGTGCGCCAGCGGTTCGTCCATAAGCAAAATCGAACGCTCAGAGAGCAATGCGCGGACAATGGCCAGTCTCTGCAATTGCCCTCCTGAGAGCTCACTTGGCTTTCGACCCAGTACCCCCTCTAGCTCAAATTGATTGACCAAGTCCTCTTGAAGCCCCCTCGGTTTGCTTCCGGACAATTCCACCGCAAGCTTCAAATTCTCCGAGACACTCAAATGGTCGTAAGTCGCAGCGGTCTGACCAACCAACGCGATACCTCTTTGATGCGACGAAGCCTTGGTCGACTCACGCCCCATGAGCCATAGATGGCCTTTCGAGGGCCGCTGCAAACCCGCGATCAATTTCAAGAGTGTTGTTTTTCCCGATCCGCTTGAACCCAATAGGCTATGGAATTCCCCTCGCGAAACCTGCCACTGCAAATCTTCCAGGACCACGGTTCCTCGGTAGTCAAAGCTGATTTGTCGGAGTTCAACCGCAGGTTCCCCGCATTGGGTTGGGTCCGGTGTGGACATATTCAAATCCAAACCTTAAGGCTTCTGCCGCTGCAACCAAGTCATCACTACCGCTGCGACTTTGGTGATCGATTCGCCCGAACACTTGTCCGGTGTATCTGCCATCGTGTGCCAGTGACTACGGGATCGCGAAGCGATCGTTGGGTAGTCAAAGTCGATGATGTCGATCGTCGGGATCTTGGCAATCTGATTCAAAGGAAGGTGATCGTCTCGAATCGAATGGAGAACTCGCGGACTGAATTCCTTGAGCCCTAGCTCTTTAGCAATTCCCCATACCTCCTTGGCCAATAACGGCGCATATTTGAAACTGACCTCGTCCCAGGAAAGCTGCAACTCCTTATCGCCGATCATGTCCATCAAAATCCCTGCACGATAAGTGGTTTTAGTTGGGGAGGTGGTTTCAGTTGGGGTCGAAACAATCTGCTCTGCAAAGTAAGTCGATCCGACAAAGTAATCTCCGAGAGTCATTCCGTTGTCGATATAGACCAATTCCTCGGCATCAAAAAAAACAAAGTCGACACCGACCTTCAGATCCATTTTGGGCACCGCATGGGCAAGCTCCATCAGAAGCGCCGTGCTGCTTCCTCCATCGTTGGCCCCGACGAATAGCCCCTTGGGATTCTTCGGGTCCTGGTCGGGATAGGGCCGAGTGTCGTAGTGGGAGCACAGGAGCACTCGTTGCTTGATCTCAGGTTTCCATCGCACGATCAGATTTTTCACCTCGACCTGCTGGCCCGTAAGCGGGTGTTTGTGCATGAACACTTGCCATTCGGGTTTGCCGCCCAAAGCTACAAAATGATCCTCAAGCAACCGTTGCTGCTGAAGCATCCCGGCCGTACCCGTGGTCCGAGAGCCTATCTTGCAGAGTCTCTCGAGGTAACTGAACGCACGCTTGGCATCCAACGGAGCCGGCGGGCGCCACCCACGCGACGTGATCTGCGCTCCGCTCGGGGCTTCACCGCTTGGTGCAGCAGAAACCGCTATCGGTGAACCCGAGCCGATTTCTGCTGGGCTGGGAAGACATCCTGCGTTGAGCGAAAGCAGGCCCACCAGCGAAATCAAAACCGATGAAACCATGCCTGCAGTTATTCGAGCCAAAGTGCACCCCGGAGCAAGGGATATAGAAACGAGCAAGGGATATAGAAACGCAAATTCCGAACGCTAACCCTACAAAACCAAGACTCGACGGGCAATTCCATTGTTTGGATGGATCCTGCGGTGTCAATCAGGGATACCCAGCCCCCCTACCCCGACCGCGCCCTTGAGAGTCGGCGGTTTTGCAAAGATTTCACGTCGGCTCTGCTGTTTGGCACGGGTCTTGCTCCTTTGTGGTTTTGATCAAAAAAAGGTGCTGCCAACTTGACAGATGTCTGTCGAGCACCCCGCGATCGATTCGTTTTCGAGAGAGAGGTTTTCGCCATGGCTCAGTTTCCTTTCCAAATCCGACAATTTCCGTCGGCCTTGCAAGACATTGCCACCGAGATGGAGAGCATCTTCGACCAAGTCTTGAACAAGGGTTGTTCGACCAAGGGTTCACCAAGCAACAACGGTGCAAGCGCCGAAGGAGGTTGCGAAGCTCCCGCGTCGGTGGCTTTCACCCCCGCTTTGGATGTTTTCGAGGACGATCAAGGGTACGAATTGCTGCTCGATTTGCCCGGAGTGACGCTGGAGAATCTCAAGCTTGAATTGCTCGAAGACAAAGTCCATGTCTCGGGCACCAAAGCTTGTGCCCGCGTCGCTGATGGCTCGGTCCAACACCGAGCCGAGCGATCTGCAGGAAACTTCGCTCGCGCGATCCGTCTTCCAAAACAGGTAGCCAGCGATCATATCGAAGCGCACTTCAAAGATGGAGTTCTTCGAATCCGCGTGCCAAAGGTGCCCAAGGCGACGTCTCGGACCATCGTCATCAAAAGCTAAATTCGGGAGGACATTGAGTAAGTTCCCTGTAGGATTGGCGATTTAAAAAAAGCCCCGATTGGAGGTCCTCCAAGCGGGGCTTTTTGTATTTGCTTCGAAACATAACGAAATCAAAGGGCAATCGCGGTTGACTAAGCCTCAAACTAAGGCAACCACTCTCCGTGCTCGACGCTCCAATCGGTTCCAAAGAAACCGGTCCATCGGACCGCATCCATCCCGGTCTTGAGATACTCAGGAGACAGAACCAGCACATCGGGATACCCTGTCCCAGAGGAAAAAATCGGCAGCCTGCTACTAGCGCGCATCGCGGCCAAGTCCGTGCCGCCTATCCCTGCGACCAATCCCCGACTCTTGAATTGAGTATCCAAGGACTTCGGGCGCACCAACAGCATCGAGACAGACTCCGCGATCTGCTCGGGACCTCCCCGTGTCCAACTGCCGCGCTGCAACTGTACCGGACTGCGAGCAAGCAAGGATCCCCAGGCTTCATTGACCGTGCTGTTTCCATACAAAATGACATTTCGATCCGATAGACTTTCAGGATCTCGCTGCACAAGTGCCAAAAAGTACGTATCGCTCCAACAGTCTACCGACCCGTTGCCACGGTACCAAAAGGTTTCTGCATCATAGCGTGCCTTACCCAGCATCCAACGGTTCTCCTCAGGATCTCCTCGGGTCCCATAAACCAACACAAACCGATTGCGAAACGCTTCTTTGAAGACTCCGTATTGGCTGGCGTCGCGTGCGATCGAACCTTGTTCTTGCTGTGCCTGCTCTTTTTGCGACGGCTTTCGTTGTCGCCAGAGGGTTGGAGAACCCTCCGAAGTAACTTTATCAAACCAAACCGTTTGCCCGAGTCCCTCGATCCCTTCGACGCTGAGGGCTTCGGTGTCGATTTCTAAATTCAAGTTCACCGGCAACGGGGTGTCTGGTGCCAGGAGCTTGGATAAACGGATCCCCCACGAGGCGATGTTGGAGGTTTTGACCGTGATTTTCTGACTCTGTCGATCTCGATCGAGTTGGACCGTCGAAAGATCCGCGATGCGCTCTTGGCAACCGAGCGTGAACCAATGGCAGTCAGGGGATAGGTGCGGGCCCGGAGTTGCAAATCGAATCGAGTCGATTCGGGTCGAATCCGGAATTTCGTGGGCTTGGAAAAAGTCCATCATTGCAGGCCAATCGCAGCAAGGGTTTCCCCACCAATGGCCAGCCCCAGCTTGCTCTTTGTAAACCCAGTCGGGATGGAACTTGGCCAGCTCTTGGCGCATCGTTCGAGCTTGATCGACCGGTACGTTGTCGTCGGCATCCCCATGGAGGATGTAAACCCCTTGGTATTTGAGATTCTCAACTCTTGCTAGGGTATCGCTGCCACCCTGGGCTCTACGCAACAACTGCGACAACGGATCCTGGGCAATGTTTCCTCCACGTCCCGCATAACTCGAAAAGGACACCCATCCTGCGCTAGGCCCAATCGCTGCGAATCGGTCCGGAAACAACGTTCCGATATGCCAGGTCCCGTGGCCTCCCATCGAATGGCCTGTCAAATAAGACCGCTTTGGATCGGTCTTGAATCGCTCGCGAGCCAATTCAAAGACTTCGAGTCCGTCCCAACGTCCCCAGTCCTCCCAGTCAAAGCCGTAATTGCGACGGTTCGTCGGCGCGATCACATACGCGTTGTCCTTGGGGCTGTAGACGGCGGCTTGTCCCTCTCCTTCCACACCCGCACCATGCAACGTCAGGATCATGCTAGGGGCTCGATCGGATCGCAAGGAGCCCTCTTTAGGAGGGACCACACCGTAGTACTGAACGCTTCCGTCGATTTGACTGATGAACGTGCGACGATGCATCTGTTGCGAGGTCCGCACCGGCCACTTGACTTCGACCTGATCGAGCTTGTCTCCAGTGGCTGAGCGAGTCAATTCGACGGAGACATTCAATTCGTTGGCTTCCAAGGTCTTTTCGCTGTTCGAGGTGGTACGAAGTTTGATCGGTACCTTTCGCAAAGAAAGCGGCGGGATCATCGGGACTTCCAAAACCAACGATTCGCAATCGTTGGCTTTGGCCGTAATGCTCAAGCCGTCGAGGGGTTGATCCGAGGCGTTGACGACCAGCAACGCTCCGAGCCATTCGCCTGGCTCATCCCTCAATACACTCGGAAAGGTCGTGTCTCGGAGGCTAAGATAAATCGCTTGGTTCGCAGGCTTTAGCTTTGCGGTAATCCTTCCGCGACCACTGGAAAACAACAGCCAGTTCTCTCCGGCCTTTAAAGAGACGGGCAACTCGACGGAACCGTTCGAGTAGACGTCGCCTACTCGGGAAGTTCCATCGACGCGAACCGAACTGTGCCCCTGGGCATCCAGGAGCCAGATGCCTGACTCAGGCACCTTAACCTGCACGGCAAGCAGTCCACCGAAAAGTTCGCGTCCTCCAAAGCCACCTTGTTCGTCCGCTTCGATTAGCTTCCACGGACTCAGCCCATCGGCACTCGCAGATGTCTGGGCATCAACGTCAGGCATCTGCAGTCGATCGTAAATCCAAGCGTATTCGATGGGGTCGGTCGGCAATGAGGAACGCCCTCGCTGCATTCCTTGTCCACTGGACACTACCCAGCCTTGGGTGAACTTGATTTCGCGTTGATCGATTGTCTGAGGTGAATTGTCCTGCGAAAAAACAGAACTTGCGTACACCCAAAGACACCAAGTTCCCAACAGAAGCGAATTACTAATACGAAACCTTGCCATCCGATTCCCTGTGCTCAAAAAAAGAGATTGATGCGTCATGCGAAGGCAAGGTTTTACTCGGAACGCTGGAAATCCGCAAACCGTTAACGAACGGCTTAGGTTGGCAGGATCCGACGCCCGAGTTGTCTTCGAACGAGTCGCTTACGAAAGACGGCGATCGATATGGGAATAAAGGATTTCAGCGACGTTTTGTCTCGCTGTTGTGATCCACCAGATTTGCCATCGTAAAGAGGGGAAACACAGAGGCACAGAGGACACAGAAAGGAGCAGAGGATGGCTACGGGTTGAACGTAGCCACCTGTCGCCAGACGGTGGAGGCACACTTAGGGGCCTTCTTTGAACAGGTGCTCAAGCATCCTCTCTGGTGATTCTAGAAAACTCCGCGTTACCCGGTAGTGCTCGGTTTGCTTGTACTCAATCGGTGCGATCCCCTTGTCGCTAAACGAGTAGATCAGTGCCTTGGGGTAACTCATGATGATCGGCGAATGCGTCGCGATGACCAACTGCGAGTCCAATCCCAAAAGCTTATGGATCACGACCAAAAACTCAAGTTGCCGCTGTGGGGATAACGCTGCCTCTGGCTCATCGAGAAAATAGAGGCCTTGGGAAAATCGATTCTCTACGAGCGACATGAATGCCTCCCCGTGAGACTGCTCATGCAAGGATCTCGATCCGTAACTTCCTTGGACCCCTAAGCTATCAATTTCCGTAGCTACGTTGAAGAGACTTTCGGCTCGCATGAACCATGCATCGGGGATCAAGGCATGGTATCTTCGGAGTCTGAGGATCTGATGCAGATGCGAGTGACTCTCTCTGGTGGCAAACATCATGTTGCGGCTTCCCCCCTCGGGATTCAATCCATTGGCCACCGCGATCGCTTCTAACAGTGTGGATTTCCCGGACCCATTCTCTCCGACGAAAAAAGTTACCTTGGGATGCAAATCGAGTTTGCTCAGCCCACGGATTGCCGGCAGGTCAAACGCATAATGACTAGGGTCTGCAATCCGCGTCCGATCGAATAAAACCGATTCGATAAATGGCCCCGGCGTCACGCCGGACTTGAGCTTCTTTTTCATCCCGTCCTTCCTTTTGCTTAGCCCGAAAACAACACCATCGATTCTTGCAAGGATGCCTTTGCAGCCCGGATCGCAACGGGCCTAGAGTTCTTCCGATTGATCAGCAGATGGGATCTTTTCAACTGCGTGCTTATCTTTCCTCTTTTGAATAGACATCACCAACGCTGTGACCTCTTCGATCGAGTCGTCGCATACAAGTCGAATGTTCATGTTGGATCTTTTGCTCAGACCGGTTTGCGTTTTGATTGGGTGATTTTATATGCTGCTCGTTCTGCTGGTCCTCTATGCTATCGGAATCGCGTTTTTTTGTCTCTCGACCTTGCTGGATCTTGCTACCCGCAAGGAGATATCCGGCCCATTGGGTTGGTATTTCGCGATCATGCTTCCGATCGTCGCGATGTTGGGTCCATTTTTGCATTTTTTCGAGCCCGCGGTGCATCCGGTTTTCTATTATGCGTTCCTCGTGCTATGGCTTACATCGATCATTGCGCTGCTAGATGAACTCGCTACGCTCAAGGAGCTCGATGGAGGATTCTCGATTGCTAACATCCTTGCAGGCGTCGTAATGCTCGCTGTCTTGTTTGGTCCCGGATTGCTTCTCGGAGCCATCTGGCTCAAGGTCACTCCGCATGGACTTTAGAGTCGCGGTCGGATTTTTTTCATCCGCGTCGGCCGCTGTGATTGCCTACCCGGATTGCCTACCCGATTTGTTGCTGAGCTTGTAAAATACATCAAGAGTACAATTTTCTAGTGGGATTTCTCAGAGGCTCGGGGGTTTACAACGACCAGTTGATGCCTGAGAATAAAAGCGATTTAGGAAATCACTGTAAACCTTTCATGTTACTTTTAGGGAGTTCACGCCATGCGAAGCTGGGGCATTTATTTGTTGATTTTTGGAATCGGTTCTTTTCTTCTTCCTATGATGGGACTGCAGTTCAAGCTGCTGAGCATACTGGGGAGTTCGACGCCGCTTGTCGGAGGTGTGCTGACGGTCGCGGGCATTGTGCTGCTGGTTCTCTCGAGTCTATCGCCGAAACGTTAGGCGAACCGATAACGGTTCAGACGACTCTCACTTGATTTATGTTTCAGCTTGTTGTCATCGTTTTGGACGATGCCCGTGCCAGGAAGATTCCGTTTTGTGATCGCTAGGATCTGTAGGTTACAATAGCAACCAGGCGTCGAGGGACACGCTGACGAATACACCATGGATTGATTGGGATTGTATGCAAATGTTCATTGGTCGCTTTTGGTCGATCGGGATCGTCGCAATCGCGTTGGCGTTGGTGCTTGAAGGGGCGTGTGGGTTGGCCCAAGAGTCCGTTGGATTCCCGCCGGTTGAATCTGCGGCGATACGCAAAATCGAGGCACAGCAGGTCCGCGAACCGATGCGTATCGATGGCAAGCTCGATGAGCCGGATTGGACCCGCGTTGGTCTCTCGGAAAGCTTCGTCGATCTTGTCAGTGGCCAACCGACCCATCTCAAGACGCACGTTTCGGTCCTTTGGGATGAGAAAAATCTGTACATTGGCTACCGAATCGAGGAGCCCAACGTGACGGCCAAGTTCACCAAGCAGGACGATCCGATCTACCAAGACAACGACGTGGAGTTTTTCATCGCGGGTCAGGATGGATACTATGAGTTCGAGATCAACGCGCATGGAACTATCTACGATGGACTGTTCGTCTGGCAGTCGGCTTATGAAAAATCCGGGATCGCTCGGTGGCCTGAATTCGATCGGACGAAGTCCAATGTGCAGTCCCAAGTCTTCAACGGAGTAGGATTCACCAAGCACCCTAGGGGCCTTCGATGGGCATTTCTCGACTGGGATCTCAAGTCGATTCAAGCTGCCGTGCATGTCGATGGAACGCTCAATGACCCATCCGATAAGGACAAGGGTTGGACCGTTGAGGTGGCTGTGCCTTGGAAGGATCTTGCGATGCTCGATCTGTCCGAGCCTCGGAATCTGCCACCGAAGGCTGGAGATATCTGGCGTGTGGATTTCTCAAGGTTCAATCAGAACAAGGATCCGTCGAATCCCAAGGACTCGGGGGGCTGGGCTTTGAGTCCACATGGGGTTTGGGATTCTCATATCCCGGAAGTGTTTCCGTTTGTGGTTTTGAAAGGGTTTTGAAACACAGAGGCACAGAGGACACGGAGAGGGGAGGAAAGAAGCAGAGGGAGGGGATAGAGGGGATAGGGAGGGGGAAAAGATATAGAAGGGGGTGCCCCAAGCCGGATTGGATTCTCGGGGTTTGGGGAAAGGCTCTTGTAAGAAACTCTGTGGACTTTGTGCCTCTGTGTTTTAAGGGTTTTGAAACACAGAGGCACAGAGGGCACGGAGAGGTAGGAAAGAAGCAGAGGGAGGGGATAGAGGGGATAGGGAGGGGAAAAAGACACAGAAGGGGGGTTGCCCAAGCCGGATTGGACTCGTAGGGTTGGCGGGAGACTCCAGTAGGGAAATGCTGCGGTTTCCTCTGCCTCTGTGCTTCAAAAAAAGGAACTCGTCCATGGAGATGAACGAACTGAGCCACTCGATCATCGGAGCTGCTATCGAAGTGCATCGACGCTTGGGACCAGGTCTACTGGAATCTGCCTACCGAGTTTGTTTGGCTTATGAGCTCAACAAGCGTGGTTTTCGGGTCATCAAGGAGCATCCGGTTCCGCTGGTTTACGACGATATCAAACTTGAATGCGGTTTCCGGGCCGATCTGATTGTCAATGAATCTATCGTCGTGGAATTGAAGGCCAAGTCGGCACTCCATCCTGTAGATGAAGCTCAAGTATTGTCTCATTTGCGCTTGCTGAAGATGAGGTTGGGACTGCTGATCAATTTTCATGAGGTAAAACTGGCCGATGGGGTCCGGAGGGTGATCCATGGATACTAATGGACTCCCGGAAATGCAGGGTTTTGAAACACGGAGGCACAGAGGGCACTGAGAGGTAGGAAAGAAGCAGAGGGAGGGGATAGGGAGGGGGGGAAAAGATACAGAAGGGGTGCCCCAAGCCGGATTGGATTCTCGGGGCTTGGGTAAAGGCACTTGTAGGAAACTCTGTGGACTTTGTGCCTCTGTGTTTTAAGGGTTTTGAAACACGGAGGCACAGAGGGCACGGAGAGGGGAGGAAAGAAGCAGAGGGAGGGGATAGAGAGGGGGGAAAAGATACAGAAGGGGGGCCCCCGAGCCGGATTGGATTCTCGGGGTTTGGGGAAAGGCTCTTGTAAGAAACTCTGTGGACTTTGTGCCTCTGTGTTTTAAAAAGGGTTTTGAAACACGGAGGCACAGAGGGCACGGAGGGGGAGGGATCGCGCTGAGAGTCGCTAGAATGTTTGGTGTGGCGAATCGATGGTGGCTTGGTCTTCGAGGAATGGAAAACAGACGCGAATGCAATTAAGAATAAGAATGTTGTTATCGGTGTTCGCGATCTGCTCGGCCCTGACTTGCTGTGCGTCGCAGGCGCAGGAGCAAGTCGACTTCGATACGTATTTTCAGGATCAGGCGTTGCGTTTTGAGTTCTTTCTATTCGGAAAGAAGTCTGAGAGCAAAGTGGTTCAGGGGCCAGTGGTGCAGGAGTCGAGTTGGCCGGGGCCACGCAAGCAACTGGTTTTTCCGTTCCCTTACGGTAAGAATGCCGTCCGGGTATACGATCAGGCAAGCGATAAGCTGATCTATTCGTACGGTTTCGATACGCTATTGAGCGAGTATGCGACGACTCCCCCTGCGGCGCAGGGCAAGTGGCGATCGGTTCCGATCTCGGTACGAATCCCTAAACCCAAAGCGAGGTTTCGGATCGAGATTCTCGAACGACTCAAGGACAACCGTTGGGCTACGCTTTGGAGTGAGGAAATCAAGACGTCGGATCGAGGCATTCTTCGCGAATCGGCGGATCAACGTGGGGCAGTGTTCGAGTTGCACAAGACCGGAGAACCTAAAGATCGATTGGATCTGGTTTTTTTGGCGGAAGGGTACACAGCAAGCGAACAGGAGAAGTTTCAGGCCGATGCCCAACGCATGACGCAGTTCATGTTCGAGCATGAGCCTTTTAGGAAGCACCGAGCTAGGATGAACGTCGTTGGGGTGTTTCGAGATTCCTACGAGTCGGGAGTCGACGAGCCGGATAAACGAGTGTATCGCAACAGTGCGTTGAACGCTTCGTTCAACAGTTTGGGGATCGACCGTTACTTGTTGACCGAGGATGGTCATGCGCTCAAGCGGTACGCGGCACAGGTTCCTTATGACACCATCGTCGTGTTGGTCAACTCGAAGAGATACGGTGGGGGGGCTATCTGTTTGGACTACTGTGTCACAACGGTGGACGATCCACGGAGCGAAGCGGTTTTTTTGCATGAATTCGCACACTCGCTGGCCTACCTTGCGGACGAATACATCGGCGCGGTGACTTACAGCGATCTCTATCCAGAGGGAGTCGAGCCGGTCGAGCCGAATATCACACGGGAGTTGGATCGTGAGAACATCAAATGGAGGCCCCTGTTGAGCCAGGAGGTTCCATTACCGACGCCGAAGGATTTTTCTGGTCAGAGCCAAGGGCAGGCTCCTGTGGTTGGAGCATTCGAGGGGGGCGGTTATTTGCGAACTGGGATGTACCGTCCGCAGAGGTCCTGTGCGATGGGCGATGGACTTGAGCCATTCCAATTTTGTGTCGTCTGCCAAGAAGCGATCGAGCGGATGATCGAGTATTATGCGCCCTCTCAAAGCGAGTAGTCGGTGGGAGGTAGACTATTCCGAGGGGAGTCGGATGGTGAAGGTCGTACCTTGGTCGACGACGCTTGAGACCGAGATGTCACCGCCATGTTCCCGGATGATTTTTTGACTTACGGGTAACCCAAGTCCGGTTCCTCGATTCCCTTTGGTCGATTCGAAAAGAGAGAAGATCGTTTGGAGTTGGGATTTGGGGATTCCGATTCCGTTGTCTTGGATTTCGATCCGCGTTGAGTCGTTGGTGCACAGCAGCACTATGGAAACTTTGGGGTCGGGTCTACCGCTGGTCGCATCGATTGCGTTGAGGATAAGGTTTAGCACCGCGCGGTGGATACCTTCGGGATCGACGCATGCGGTGAGTGGATCGGCCGGTGGGTTCCAAGCGAGTTGGACGTTGGCATCCCTAGCGGGGGCTTGAGCGATCGACAGGGCGTCTTGGATCAGGAGCACTAGGTTGGTCGATTCGCGTTTGGGTTCGCGTTCTTTGCTCATCGTCAGCATATCGAGAACGAGCGATTCGATACGGCTGTGGGTTTTTTCGCAGATTTCCCAGCCGGCCCGAATGGGTTCGAGTTCGTTGCGTTTGAGGCCTTCATGGACCATGTAACCTCCACCTTTGAGACCTTGCAGGATATTTTTGACGTGGTGCGAGAGGTTGGCGATGGTCTGTCCGACGGCGGCTAATTTTTCGGTTTGGATCGTGGTTTGGTAGAAATGGGTATCCTCGATGGCCAGGGCTGCTTGATGTCCGATGGTGACCATCATTTTAAGGTGTTCTTCGTCGAAGACATGCATTTGGGTTTGCGAGGATCGATTGGGAGTTTTCGATTGCACGGTGGCATTGACCATGGTGTCGATGTAGAGGACACCGACGACGCCATAGCGACCTTTCATGGGGACGCAGATCGCTTCGCACACACCGCTGGCTTCGATGCTTGCGCTGGCGTTCCATCGTCGGTCGTCTTTTGCGTTGCTCGTCAGTACCCCTTCCTCGTTTTTCAGGACGAAGTCAAGGATGGTTTTGCTGATAGTGATCTGGTGGTTGGACTGTGGTTTACGGTTTTTGCGGTAGACGGGTTTGAGTTCGTTGGAGATTGCATCGGTGAGCATGACGCAGGCATGATCGCATTGGACCCATTGGAAGATCAGGTCGACGATTTGTTCGAGGAGTTGGTTGATATCCAGGGTTCGGCTGACGGCCAAACTGGTTCGGTACATGATTTCCCATAGGGATTTGTTGACCGAGAGGGGGTTAGCGACTTGGGGGTCGAAGAATTCGGTTTCGCCGACTGGATCGCTCAGATCGGCCCGACTGATGATTTGGGAGTTTTCCAGGTCATGGTCTGGGACGATCGAAACGCTTCGTTGGAGATAGTCTTTATCCGTTGCGCTTGGAACTGCCTCGCTGAGTCGAAAAACAAGGATTTGTTTTCCGATCTGCACACGATCCCCATCGAGGAGCGTTTTGGTTTCGATGGTTTGACCGTTGACGGTAGTGCCGTTGCTGCTCTTGAGGTCAGTAAGGACGTAGGAGTCACCGACGCGTTCGATTTCGGCGTGTTTGCGTGAGGTTTCGGTGTCGTCGAAGTGGATTTCGCAGCGAGAGTCTCTGCCGATTCTCACCGCAGAGCTATTTGTGGAGCTATTTATGGGGTAGCGGGCACCCAGGTTTGGTCCCGACACGACGACAAGAGCCGGCATAGCAGATCACCTCGGTGCATCAGAGAGTTGCTTGGCGTTGGGGATCCTAAGCATGGTTTGCAACAAGGGTACGAGCCGAGCGAGCGTTGGGTTGTTTGGAGTTTAGGATAGCGCCAAGGGGCCATCGTTGCAGTGATTTGCGTTTCCGAATTGGGAGATTGAGTGACCGAAGCCGTGTGCGAGGCTCAGGAGCAATCGGTTGTGTGGGACGTTTTTGAACTTGAGGGATCTACCCATTTGGAAGCCGAGCCCACCGCCGATGAGGACAAAAGGGATGTTCTCGAGGGTATGGGAGTTTCCTTTTCCGAGTTCGTTGGTCCAGAGGATGGTGGTGTTGTCTAGGAGCGAGCCGTTTCCATCGGATTCCGGTGTATCGGCGAGCTTTTGTGCGAGGTAGGCGATTTGCTCGCAGTACCAAGTATTGATTTTGGTGAGTTTCTCGACGGCTTGTTCGTTGGAATCCGGTTCGTGGGAAAGTCCGTGGTGATCCTCTTCGATTCCCAGCCATCGCATTTTGGCTTGTCCAACCGAGTTGGTGAATTGGAAGGTGAAGATACGTGCGAAGTCGGCTTGGATCGCATGGAGCATCAAGTCGGTTTGCATGCGGGTCAGGGTCGGGATGTTGTCGTTGCTGTCTTCGACTTTCGGATCCAGAGAGGGAACCGCGTGGTTATCGGCGGCGTTGGGGGAGAGCTGTTTTTCAAATTCTCGGACGAGGGCTTCGTGTTCATCGAGCAAGCGTCGATCGTCTTGGCTTACATTCGAGCGAAGTTTCGCAAGATCGGACTGGAGGTCGTCGAGGATGCTTCGGACGCTCTCTTGGTCTTTGCGTTGTCCGTAGAGTTTGTTGAACATTGCGTAGGGGTCATCGACGGGGGTGATGGGTCGGTTGGGACCTTCGTAGACCATTCGTGTCCAGGTGTCGGCTCGGCTTGGAACACCGACACCGAATTCGAGGGAGCCGAAACGGGTTTGCGTTTCGGGGCGTGCTTGGAGGTGTTTTTTGATTTCTTGGTCGATGGAGATTCCGCTGGCCCAGCCTGCCGGGGTATCCGAACCGCCTTGGATGTTTCCTGGGTAGAGTTCGATGCCTGTCAGCAGGCAGCCCATGCCTCGCATGTGGTTATCGCCATCTCCTCGAATTTTGTCGCTGACGCCGTGGAGGGTAAGCAATCGATTTTTGAAGGGAGCCAGGGGAGCCATGATCGGTTTGAGGTCGAACTGATCTCCTTCTTGGTCGGGCCAGAAATTCGTGGGGATCACGCCGTTGGGGCTGAACACGACGATCAGCCGTTGTTTTCCAGACGTGGGGCTGGCATGTCCGAGGCTGCTGAGGTTCAGGAGGAAGGGTAGAGCGCTTGCGCTGATACCGATTTTCTTGGCAAAGTCGCGTCGGGAATAAAGGGAGGTCATGATCGGTGAATGGGAAGGTGAGTGATTCGGTTCGGTGATCGCGGGGCGTGGGATCTACAAGTATAGTCATCGATGAGCGTAGGGTCGCATCGGAGGGGTTTGGTTTGCTGGGATCTTAGGGATTCTCTAGATTTGCAACGGCCGGGTTCGCTGGCGGTTTGGGGATCGAAGGGGGTTGGCAGATCAGGAGTCCGATGTCCTGCATGAGGGGTCGGACTTTGAATCCATGGTTTTGGAGGGATTTGGTCAGGGAGTCGGATTGATCGAGTCCGTAGGCCGGGAGGGGTTGTTTGACAAAGAACTGGAAGAGTTGCTTGACGATCGCTTGGTGGACTTCAGGGGATGCGGCCAGGAAGTCGCCGAGTTGTTTGGAGCTATTGAACTCGACTTGGTCCCCGAGGCTAGTGACGTAGGCACCGGCTGCGTCGATGGGTTTGCCGTTTTCCTCGGCGCGAAAGCGACCGATGGCGTCGTAGTTTTCGAAAGCGAATCCGAGGGGATTGATGATCCGGTGGCAGGATTGGCACATTGCGCCCGAGGTTTGTTTTGCGACACGCTGGCGTGTCGTTAGGCCAGGATCGGTTTCTTCGGATGCGGGGATGATCGCATCGATAGGTGGTCGGAGCGAACGGCCCAGGACTCTTCGTGCAAGAAACACACCGCGGTGGATCGGAGAGCCCGAATCGTGGTAGGCGTAGTAAGCTTGGACGAAGGGGTGAGACAGGACGCCTGCTGCGCGTTCGGTGGGCATAGCGACTTTTTGAAAAGGTGCATCGGGTGGGAGTCCACCGCCGAAGACGCTTGAGAGTTTTCCGTTGAGGTAGATGGCATCTGAGTTCAGGAGTCCACGGATATCGACATCGTCTTTGGCGTAGTCACTGAGAATTCGCTGGAGGCTCTGCCTTAGGTCCGATTGGAGGGATTCGTCGAAGGCTTCGAAGCGATCTTTGGTTTTGGTGAGGTCTTTGGCCGAGTGCAGGCCGAGCCATTCGAGGTAGAAGCGGGTCAATTTTTGTTCGAAGCGTCGATCGCGGATCATGCGATCGATGATCGGTCGAAGTTGATCCGGATGGTGGCATTCTTGTTTGGCAGCCAGTTCGATCATCCACGGGTCGGGCAGAGAGTCCCAGAGGGCTAGGGCCAAGCGAGCGATATTTTTTTCATCCTCGGAGCCTGAGAATCCAGGGTATTGGAATTCTGGGGAGGTCAGCGTCATGAGGCAAACTTTTTTGATCCCCACGGCGATGGACGATTCGCCATCGAAATGGGCTTCGACGAAGCGTTGGGTGTCGTCTGGGGTCAGGGGCCGACGCAGTGCCGCAGAGACCCAAAGGGCGCACCATTTTTTGACGTGCTCGAGGTTTGTTGGGTCATTGGCTTGTTTGGGCATCCAGCGTTTTGGATCCTCGGTGATTTGGTTTCCCACTTCGATGGCCGAGGCGATGAGGGCTTCGAACCAATCGCGGGAGATGCTCGTTCCGCGTTCGTACCCGACGCTTGCATCGTCGGGTGGGAAAGGGGTTTCGATCAGGAGGGTTTGGGGGGCCCAGGTGGGGGAAAGGAGCGAATCTGGGATAGGCTCAAGGACACCGGAGGGAGGCTTCCACTGAAGGCTCAATCGAGCTTTGGGCTCTTTGTTTTTGGATGCATCCAGGACGAAGCGATAGACTTGGCCTGCGACGAGGAAGATGCTCGCTGAGTTGGTACTTTTCTCGTAGGAAACGACACTTGCATCGATCAGTGGCGTTCGTTCGTCGTTGACGAAGAGTTTGGTGTTGATGGTCGAATCCAGGAGGAATTCGTAGCGACCCGAGGTGGGGGCAAGAAGGGTACCAGACCAACGGATTTGCCATTTTTCGTGGTCGATTTCTCCGAGCGGTTTGTTTTCGGGCCAGTCCCAGACCAGTTTCCCGTCGACCTTCTTTTCGACATCCTTTCGATCCTTGTTCCACTCGCCTTGGGTGATCAGTCGCTGGAGTCCACGTTCTTGGCTCCAAGCTTGTGCTTGTCCGTTGCAGATGGCCATCAGGTCTGAGACACTGCGGCGGTACTGGTCTGCAGTCAGGCGGCTGAAGGCGATTTTTGGTGGGGAGTTACGGAGTTGTGCGTAGGGGGAGTAAAATTCGTGATGAACGAACTGCGCGAGGGCTTGGGCCTGTGGATCGGTGAGGCTTTTCGGGGCGCCTTCGGGCATGGTCGCCTGGATGACTTCGGCAAGTTCTTTGATCGATAGGTCACCGGTCAGCGGGTCGGCGAAGTGGTTCTCGACCCCCTGCCCTGTTGAGCCGTGGCACGAGGCGCACTGGGTTGCCCAGAGCGCTTTTCCTTGTTCGAAGTCTTGAGCGGCGGCAAGATGGCACAGCGCCAGGGCTACGCATGAGGCGGAAACCATGCCGGGGCTAGTGGCAAGGAATTGCGAGGTGAAGTGTCGGAGGAAAACGGCGATCAAGAGCCGTTGGGCATGCCGCATGGGCTTACTCGGGGGAGTATCGAGATTGGGAGTATCGAGATTCAGGGGTGGGCGGGCGATTTATGAGCCGTTTTGGGGAGGAAAACGGGGCTCTTTTGGGGAGGGAGGGTGGCACCAGAAGTGTTTATCTTCTGGAGCGTTACTAAATGCTACGCAGGCAGACCGGAGGCTGTCAAGCAACTCCAGGTGGTTGGTTTCGGCACAAAGCTAGCAAAACGTCCAGGTAAGGCTTACTCCCGAGAAAGATTTCGGACGAAATCCGTTTGGAACACAGAGGCACAGAGGGCACGGAGCTTTGTTGGATACATCGGTCGGAGTTCGAGTGGAATATTGGGAAGGAGAGTCAAAGGAGGGGTTGAAAAGTCGTCCGAACCGTCAATCTTTGGCTATCCGTCAAAGTCAGCTCAAGTTACCAAAAATCGGGGTCGATGGAACGCGATATGGGAACAACTCGGAAAACATCGCGGGATTCGCTTGCGGGTCGAATGAGTCAAAGTTTTGGCAAGGTGGCCAATGCTTGGGGGGGTGTCGTGATCCAGGGGATCAACACCTTGGGGGACATTTCCTTGTTTACGTGTCGGATGTTGATGTGGATGGTATCTTCGAGGCCACGGAGTGGAACGTTGATGCAGAATTTTTATGCGGTAGGGGTATTGAGTTTACCGGTGGTGGCATTGACGGGGACGTTCATAGGGATGGTTTTGGCTTTGCAGAGTTACCATCAGTTCAAGACGATGGGATTGGAGTCGAAGTTAGGCGCGGTCATTACGATGTCGCTGGTACGGGAGTTAGGTCCGGTTTTGGCGGCGACGATGTTAGCGGGTCGGGTTGGCAGTGCGATGGCAGCGGTGATAGGTACGATGCGGGTGACCGAGCAGATCGACGCATTGGTTGCGATGGGAGCCAATCCGATCCATTACTTGGTAGTACCTCGATTTTTGGCCTGTGTGTTATTGATACCGGCATTGACGATCATGGCAGACTTCATGGGGATTGTCGGCGGGTACTTTTTCAGTGTGATCGTTTTTGGGATCGACCATGCGCAGTACTTGAAGAACAGCCGGGACTTTGTAGGGGGGTTTGATTTTTTCACTGGGATATTCAAGAGTGTGTTTTTTGGGGCGATCATCGCGATTGTCAGTTGTTATCGCGGGTTTCATTGCCAGGCTGGAGCTGAGGGTGTGGGACGAGCGGCGACATCGGCATTCGTGGAGAGTTTCGTGATGATACTGGCCGTCGACATTGTATTGAACATGTTCCTCGATGGGGTTCACTCGACGTTTTGGCCGACGAGTGGCTCGAAGCTTTTTTGAGAGGGGAATTCGGGGGTGCATCGATGGTAACGACCGTGATTTCCAAGAGTCCGCCGAGCGACGTTGCGATCATTGAGACGCAGGGTTTGAGCATTCGATTTGGACGGCAGATCGTATTGCATCAGATCACTCTATCGATCCCTAGGGGGCAGACCGTAGCGATCATTGGGGAGAGTGGATGCGGCAAGACGATGTTGCTCAAGTCGCTTGTGGGGTTACTGCCGGCGACGGAGGGAACCGTCAGGTTTGATGGATGCGATTTGAAATCGCTTTCGGAAGCGGAGTTGACCAAGTTGCGACGGAGATTTGGTTTTGTGTTTCAGAATGCGGCGTTGTTTGACAGCATGAGCATCCAGCAGAACATTGCCTTTCCATTGGATCAGCATGGGGTTCCACCTGGAGCTACGGCCCAGACTCTGATCGAGCAGCGGCTCATGGAGGTAGGTTTACCGACGAGTGTTTTGCCCAAGCGGCCATCGCAGTTATCAGGGGGGATGCGCAAGCGGGTGGGATTGGCCCGAGCTTTGATTTTGCAGCCCGAGCTTCTGCTCTACGACGAACCGACGACTGGGTTGGATCCGATCATGAGCGACGTGATCAACGAGTTGATCTTGCGATCGCAGCGAAAGTATTCGGTCACGAGTATCGTCGTGACGCACGACATGCATTCGGCTCGTAAGATTGCCGACCGGGTGATCATGCTTTATCCTTACAGCCGTCTTTTGCCTGGAGAGTCCCAGGTGTTATTTGATGGTGCACCCGAGGGGCTCGAGGAGTGCAAGGATCGGCGGGTTCGTCAGTTTGTGCGCGGCGAGGCTGGCGAGCGTTTGATGGAGTTGCTATCGATTTCGAGCGTGTCGCACGTCGATGAGACACCACGGCTGCATGACACGATTGCGCGAAGGGAGGCCGAGTAAAGACTATGGACGATAATGGATATCGGTTTGGCGTAGGTGTATTGGTATTGGCCTCTGCGATCATCGGTGTACTGCTGATTGCATTTTTTGGAGCTGTGCCCAAGCTTTGGGTAGATCGGTATCGTTTTACGGTCAATTTTCCGAGTGCGCCGAATGTGGGAGTCGACACACCCGTGCGCAAAAACGGGGTGTTGATCGGTCGAGTGGCCAAGGTGGAGTTGCGCACGCAGCGTGGGGGCGGGGTCGACTTGCTCTTGGAGATCGATCGGACTTGCGAGTTGCTCGTCGGTGAGGTTCCCCGGATCAAGACTGGGTCGCTCATCAGTGGCGACTCGATCATCGAGTTTATCGATCCGGACCCCAAGGAGTTGCTTACCCGTTTCGATGGTTTTTCGGGCTCGCCTCGGGATGGCGTTTTGGATGAGCGGGAGATGCAAGCTTCCATGCAGGTCATTGGCCAGCAGGACTTCATAGCTAAGGGGGAGGTGGTCCCTGATCCTTTAGAGGCTTTTGGCGATATGGCTGGTTTAGCGAATTCCTTGCAGCGCGTAGCGCAGAAGCTCGATAACATCCTTTCGGTGGCTCAGGATACATTCGGTGGGGACACCGCATCGATCAAGGATGTAACAGGTCGGATGCAAACGACGCTCGACAACATCAATGTGACGGTAGGGACGATCAATCGGATTGGCACACAGGTCGAAAGGGCCAACATTCCCAATTTGATCGCCGAGGCGTTGACGACCTTACCGGGGTTGATCAAGAACGCCGAAGGCACCTTGACGCAGTTGCAACGAACCCTCAAAGGATTCGAGGAGTTCAGCGACAGTCTCGAGAGTATCGGAGGGGAGTTTACGGGGATTGGCGAGACGGTGCGATCGGCGTTGATCAATGCCGACGAGGCGATTGCTAATTTGGCCGAGATCACCGAACCGATCAGTCAACGCAGCGACCAGATTGCGGCGAATCTTGGGAACGCTTTGGCGAACATCGAGGGCTTGGCCGCTGACTTGAAGGTTTTTGCAAGGAGGCTCAACAGTAGCCAAGGGACATTGGCGCGGTTGATTGATGACCCTGCGATGTATGGCAAGCTCAACGATACGTTGGACAATATCCGGTTGGTATCGGGGAATGTGGAATTGATAACGCGACGTTTGCAGCCGGTGATCGAGGATGTGCGAGTGACGGCCGACAAGTTGGCCAGGGATCCGGCGCAGATGGGGGTCCGAGGGATCTTGAGTCCGCGTCCCAATGGGCTTGGGGTCAAGTAGTGGATTGGGGGGGGGTGGATGAGCCAACTGGAGTGTTTGTAGGGATTGCAAAGATTTTGTCGGTGGGCTTGGTCGGAAACTATTCCGCGAAATCCGTTGGATCGCTGAGGATTGCAGGCGAGAATTCGGGTCGATTTTGAGTATGCTGGAGCTTCGGAGAGGACCGAGGATCGCGGCGTGCTTTTTGCATTTTTTGCGGATATTCCATCATGAAACTACACTGCCTGGGAACGGCGGGGTATCACCCGAGCGAGGCTAGGCATACGGCTTGTTTTTTTCTGCCAGAGCCGGGCATTGCGTTCGATGCGGGCAGTTCACTGTTTCGCTTGCATGGGCTCATCGCGACCGAGTCGATCTCGGTCCTTTTGTCGCACACGCATTTGGACCATGTGATGGGACTGACGTTCTTTTGGGATCTTTTGGGTGGGAACACGCCGCTCAAGAGGATTCATATCTATGCGCAGCGGGAGAAGATTGACGCGATTCGGGAGCATCTGTTTCATTCTTCGTTGTTTCCGGTGATTCCTCCTTTTGAGTGGCATGTGTTGGAGGACTTGGGGCCGCGATTTGAGCTTGGGGGGGCCAAGTGCTCTTGGTTTCCGCTTGAGCATCCCGGGGGTGCGGTCGGATACCGACTGGATTTCCCAGGCGTATCGTTGGCTTATGTGACCGATACGACCTGTGAGGACGATTCCGAATACTGGAGGAATCTCCAAGGTGTCGATTGGTTGGTCCACGAGTGCAATTTCACCGACCAGGAGAAGAAGATGGCGCGGCACACGGGCCATAGCTGGCCGACCGAGGTGGTAGCGCAGGCGGCGAAGCATGGGGTTGAGCGTTTGATTTTGACCCATTTTAACCCCATGGTCAGCCACCCGGACCCGGTGGGTTTGCGGGAAGTGCTTCAGAAGCGGCGATTGGAAAATACTCCTGAGCAAGCCCCTAGGCTTATTGAGCTTGCCAGGGATAATATGGCATTCGAGTTGATCTGAGAGTTCCCAGGGAGCACTGGCTCGTCGATGGGTGGCTCTTGGCGACATGGGCCTGAGAGTTGTTGATGCCTTCTTGGGGTATTTTGGTAACTTCGGTGGTTTAGCAGAGACGCACAGAGCATGGATTCCTACGGATCGTTTAGCGACGACTTTTATTCGAACGTAACCTTGCAGACCGAGATGGATTTGCCGACGGGGCGGGATGCGGTGCTTCATTTCTTTGAGCAGTTGCAGAAGCGTTTCCCGAGGCTTGCGCATTTCTATGAGCGCGAGCGCGGCGAGTTCATCTTGGAGGAGGATAAGGATCAGGGAACTTATCGGTGGGTAGCGGCCGAGTTGCGTCGGATCAGCAGTTCGATGGTCAATCCCGGATCGATTCAAGAGGCGATGGAGCAGCATCGCCAGGTGCTCGAATTGGCGCCTTATATGCTTTCGGTCAGTCGGTTGGATTGCGAGGCCTTGAGTTTGATGTATGGATTTGACTTTGCCTATCGAGGCAACCACAACCAGCTCTTGTGCGATGCCTTGGGGTTACCGGCGGCCTTTGAGAGTTTTTCGCAGCGGCCCGGATCGCAGGTGATGTGCTATGAGCCGGTCATCCAGATATCGCTCGACGAGACGTTTCGCACGCATGCTCGGATCAACTTTGAGCCTCGCAACGGATCGCTTCAGACCAAGGGTCCGGAGATTGCCGAGGATTTGTTGAGTGTTTACGTGACGGTCCGACGGTTTGATTCCTTGTCGCCCGAGGAGACCTTTGTCGGCGAGTTGGATCGGCTTGAGGTCCACATGCGCGAGTTGATGGACAGTTATGTCGTCGAGAACATACTCAAGCCCTTGCAGAGTTGCATTGCGATCCGCTGAGAGGCCAGAGGGCCCTTTTCGTTGAACAGTCAGCCGTAGGCGTACACGTCGTCGAAGATGGCGATGAATCAGTACGCCTTCGGCTGACTGTTCAACGCGATCAGGCATACCACTGGATCGGCAACGAGGAAAACGCCACAGTTCAGGGCTCTTAGACCTTTTTTCCCCCACAAATTCCGCGGGAGTGCCCCTTTCTTATCCAATTCCATTCCAAGACAATTCCCTAAGAACCAAAAATGCAAGCGGGATTTGACTTGAGAATTTTTCATGTTTTTTGATGCGTGTAACAACATCGCATCGCTTGGATCTCTTAGGATGAGATCTGTACTCAAGGTAGTGATTCACAGCCCGACTTGAGTCGGACCACGCTTTGGGATCAACCGGGCAGCGAGCCCATGAAAGCAATTGGAGAACAGCATGGCCAAGAAGAAAGCAGCAGTGAAGAAGGCAGGGAGGAAGAAAATCGCAGGAGGAAAAAAGAAACGCCTTGGAATTCAAAACGCACTCCCACAAAATTCGACCGCACATGTTCTCCTTGGAGATTATACAATCTCAGGGGGAGGTAGGCCTCGTGACCCTTTCGTTATAATATTCCTAGCGACAGCAAAAGATTGCGAAGGTAATCCTTACGCGTTATCCAACTTTAAATTCTTCATTCAAGTTGATCCAGGCCTTCGTTTACCTCCAATCGATGTAGAGGGCCAAGTTAGGAATCCAGCTCAGAGTTCAAGCGAAGTAGAGTTTGAATTGCCCTATTGGGCAGATGACGATATAGGGCTTGCGGTTCGAGAACTTGTGGTAACTGTTTTGACGAAAAAGACAGTTAGAAAAGCGTGAGATAGGTAGGGCATGAAACGCAATAAATTATTCTAAATTAAGGAAGTCGGCTTTATGTAGTCGACTTCTAGATGGAAGTTAGTGTTTCAGGGGTCGACAACGGGAGGCTCGACTTCCAGGCCCGTGAGTAACAGATCAATCAAAACGCACGGATGACCATTCTTTTTGTCTATCAAATATTGACGTGCGCAGGCAAAATTAGGATTCCAGATCTGCTATGGCAGAAACAACAGTTCACGTAGTTTGAGGGGGCCGGCATTTTGCTTCTGAAGTATGCCTAGCTGCCTCATTTTCTCTTGATCCTGCTGCTTCTGAAGTTCTTCTCCGTCTACAGTGGCCTTAGCAATTGCACTTTTCGCTGCTGCGAAACTATAAACAACTTCGGCGATATCTATCTCGTTCCCCCGCATGGCAATGAATTCGGCAGATGGGTCGGTTTGGATTTTGTTGAATGATTCCCCTGCTCTTTTAAAAGCATTGTGAGACTCCTCTGGGTTGTTTACTGCCAATCCCCTCGCTCGATCGGATTCGATGTAGAACCATGTTGCTTCGACCAGAGGATCTGTTAAACGTTTCTTGGATATTAAAGCTACGGCTTGTTGGTAGTACTTGTCTGCATTTGGGAAATCGTTAGTCATCAGAGCAATTCGTTGAAGTTTTCGAAGTATTTTTGAGGTGGTTATGATCCCATCCCTAGTAGCATTCTCGACCCTTGGTGCGAGTTTGCACGCTTGGAACGCATCCAGGAATGTTTTCTCCGCATCGGTATAACGAATCAGTAGCGTTTCATAATCGCCCTTATCCTCACACAAAAGAACGTAATAGCCTAGCTCGCCAAATTCAAAGCCATCGATGATCTCTGTACTATCTGGTTCTGAGGTTAGCTTCGGAAGATGTACCTCGACAAATGGTTGTAAAACACCTTTCGCTTTGATGGTTTCATCGAGGGCTTGCGTCCAGTTTTCGCGTCGTGCGTGTATCGATGCATGCTGACGATGAAGTCTAGCGAAGGCAGGGGCAAATTCTTTGGTCTTTAGCCTGTCGGCTTTTACGCTGGCATTGTATTGCTCTGCGATGACGCAAGCTTGTGCGATCAATGGGTCCGCTTGATCGACAAGTCCCTGGTTTAAAAGTTCAGAGGAATGATAGTAACTCTTGTCGCAAAAGGTCTTGTTCCAGTTGTCCTTGAAGACTTGGTCGGATTTACCCTTGGTTTGTTCAAGAAGCTCATCGGCCCGTTGCCAGTGCTTGAGGGCTTCTTGAGGCTTGCTGTTTTCCCCCTCGAGCTTTGCCAAGCGGGTCAAGAGGCGGATAAGATCGAGTTTGAGTTCGGTGTCGTCGGGATTCTGCACGATGTAATTTTCGACATCCGCTGCAATTTCATCGAGTAGCGTTAGCCTAACCTCGTTTGCTCCAGGTATTTGGGATAGGTTGTTGTCCGTCAATCCTCCGACGAGATCCTCAAGGAGATTGGATGCAACTGCTCGACTGTTTTTGAGTTGCTCGTTTTTATTTGCGATGATGCTATTTGCCATGGCTAGGCCAACTGTTGCGAGTGTCAGGCCGAGCAAGCTGGCAATGACTGCCCGGGCATGCTTGCGCAGAAACCGTTCGGTTTTCCGCAGGAGGTTTTCGGGCAGGGCGATGACCGGTTCGCCAGCGATGAAATTCTCCAGGTCCGCAGCCATCTGCCCAGCTTTTTGGTAGCGGTCCTCTGGCTTCGATGCCATCGCCTTAAGACAGATTGCCTCAATTTCGGGGGGGATGGAAAGCGATGGTCTTGCCTGACTCGGTGTTGGGAATCGATTTTTCTGGATATCGGGCAAAGCATCACGAGTACCTTTGTGTGGAGCTTTGCCAGTAAGGATCCAGTACAGGATCGCTCCTAGGCCATAGACATCGGTGCGATGGTCGAGCTTATCGTTCTCCGCGCGGGCCTGCTCAGGGCTCATGAACGCCGCTGTCCCTTTGATGGTTCCGACGGAGGTTCTCTCTTCAGAGCCGCTTCCTTGAGATATAGGGATAAAGAGGACCGAAGAGGCATCGTCACTGATTTGCGAGGAATCGTTGACGATCTTCCCCATCCCCCAGTCCATGACGACTGTTTCGCCATAGCGGTTGACCATAATATTCGCAGGTTTCAAATCTCGGTGGATGACTGCTTCTTTATCAAATGCAAACTCCACGGTGTTGCAGGCAGCGATCAGGTGTCGGAGCAACGGTCGGATTTGATTGACAAAATCGCTTCGAGAGATCGATTCGTACTTGAGCGTCTCATAACTTTCCGAGAGTTTTTTACCGCTGATCAGTTGCATCGTGAAGAACGGTTTGCCGTCGGCGTCCTTACCAATATCGAATACCGGAGGTACTCCAGGATGACCAAGCTTACCGGTCTTGCGGGCCTCATCGATCAGCAGTTCTTGATGGAGTGGATCGCTGCTGAGACTCGGAACGACATTCTTGATGGCAACCCTTCGATTCAGTTCCGTATCGATGGCTTCCCAGACGTATCCTTGGCCACCATGCCCGAGTGATTTTCGGATGATGTACCGATGGATACCTGGGTTTGCTTCAGGTGTTCCGAAGTTTGGTGGGTTCGGTGGAGTCTTGTTGCTAATTACCTGGGTGATCGCATCGATTTTATCTTGCCAGTCCTCGGGCAAGGCATCCTTCTGAGGCACGCTGCCACTTGCAACGATGAAGCTTAGCGTATCATCGATCCCACCTTGGCGACGCACTCGGTCTTCGACAATCCCTTGGATATTGAAGCGTTCGACTTCGTCGAGGAATTTCTTTTCGACCAGAATTTCCCCAAGTTCCCGCTTTGGTTCCTTGTTCCAAACGGCTGCAGCTTCGAAGAACTGCTCCATAGAGATATAGCCGTTATGGTGGGCGATCAATGCGAACAGAAGGTTTTTATCGCTCGATGGGTTCATTTCGGATTCCATTAGAATGAATGGTCGCCGGAGACCACGATTGGATAAGTCAGGAAAGCACCATCGGCGACTTCAGTGCACCACATTCTTCGCGCTTCTTCTCGTACTCGTACTCGATTCGAACCAATATAGCAATCTGGCCTATCGGTCCGCAAGTTACCGCCAAGAGCCTCGATCAACGATCGGTATCGCCGAAGTTCAAACAGCCATCGAACCTCGGCGGCATTTGCATGAAGATCTTTGCCGTGCCCTGGTTCAAGTTAGAGTTCAGTCCAATTCCATTGGGGGCGCTGTTTCTAAACCCCCGGGATTTATCGCATTGCGGCCAAAGGTAAGTGGCAGGTACCGGGCAAGAGGGCCCCATTTCGTTTAACAGTCAGCCGTAGGCGTACAGGCCGTCGAAGATGGCAATGAATCCAGTACGCCTCCGGCTAACTGTTAAACGAAGCACAAGGATGACCGGATAGCAATACTATGGGATTCTACATGGCAAATGCGCGTCGAATTCCCTTGGGGACTTCGATGCGTTGAGCGATCCGCTCTGCGGGCTCCTCCTCGATCGGGTCAGTCTTCGATATAAATTTTCGAAGGGAGTCCGGCATAGAGGATATTTCCGTCTAGATCGCAGACCAGGGGTTGGAGTCGAATTGGGCCAGAGCCGAGCAGATTCGGATCGAGTTCGAATTGTCCTTGGTCGTCGTGCTGAGCCTCGAGGGTGTTCCAGTGGAATCGAAGTCGGATTTGGGTTCCTTCTGGGATCTTCGGCACTTTGAGTTTGAGACGTTGGCCATCTTTCCGGGACCATCGTTTAGGAGCATCGAGCGACACGTGGGTTTCTTCGGGGCCGGCAAGGACCCAGAGGGACTTTTCCCATCGTGTTTCGATGGGTTTGGGGCCTTTGGAGATGAATCTCCATTCGTAGGCGCCCCGATCTTCGGGTGCGACATCGATGTTGAGTTTGGTGAGGAAGTTGGTTTGGGTTTGGATTTTCCCATCGATGAGCCAGGTCAATTGGACTGAGTCGCATGAGTTGTCTTCTTCGCTCGGAAGGAATTCCAGGGCGATTTTATCGGTGACTCTTTGGCGATCTGTGCAACCCGAGAGTTTGAATCGCGGGGGTGTGGCATAGGGTTGGCAAAGAGGATCACCGAGGATGAGCAGTTGGTAGGGGCTATGGATGGAAGAGTAGAAGGATTCTGCGGCGGTCAATCCTCTTGCGTAGTGGGCATGGAGTGAGGGCAGAGGGAATTTGAATTGGAGGGCGTAAGGTTCGGCGACGGTACCCGAGGCGGCAGCGGCTCCGAAGCGGAGCAGTTCGGTGGCTTTGGTTTGGCTGCTCGGGGTCATCACACCGCCGAGGCTTGTGAGGTTGTCGGCGAGGCTTCCTGGAAGGAGTTTTGCACCGGAGCGATTCCAGTCGAAGTCCGAGACGCCGAAGGTAATTCCTGCGACGGAGCTTCCGACGGGGGGGAGGACCGATTCGATGATTTGGGTGTTTTGTTTGAGTTTCTTGAGTTCATCGATAGCGATTTGGAAGTTCGGTTCGCGGGTGGTGGTCCGAACATCGCTGGTTTTGGAGAAGAAGAAAGTGCCGCTGGGTCGGGTAAAGTCGGCTAGGCTGCTGCGTTCCAGGTGGGTGATTGCTTCGTTGATTGTCAGGCGGTTGTTGGCGGTGTGGCTCAGGACCATCGATAGGAGGTAGGAGACCCCGTGTTTTGGGTTGGTCGATTCGGTGCAATTCGGGGCGAAGAAGTTTCTAGCTTCGAAGCCTTTGGCTGGGAGGACTTTGAATTCTTCGTTGGGGCATTTTGAAATGATGCGTTGGAATTCTTTGTCATCGCGGAGGGCATCGAAGCTTGGGTCGTCGAGGATTTCACTTCGGTATCTCCAGCCTTTTCGGACCGCATCGTTTAGTCGAACGATGGCTTTTTTCGAGTCGCCGGCCAGTGCCCATTGCCGTGCGGCGAGGAAATCCAGGGGGTAGCTATTGGCCGATTGGTTTCGGAGTTGATCGAGTCTAGCTGCGGCTTGTTCGTTTTGATCTTCTTCGATCCATTTTCGGAGTTCTTCGATGGATTCCGGGGTACCTTGGAAGATCTTCAATAGTGAGGCAGCGTCGTGGGTGGCGTACCAATTCGAATCGGGGCCGATGTAGGACGGGTCGTTTTGCATGACCCATCGGAACAGGTAGGTCATGCCATTGATCGAGCCTGTAGGAGTCAGGACTTTGGGTAGATCCTTGACGTTTTTCAGGTCGCTTTGCAGATCGATTGCCGTCGGTAGGTCGCAGGAGTAGGCGACGCCTTGGATGTGGTTGGTCAGTTGGCGGGCTTCGATTTGTTCGAGCACAGGGGAGAGGATAAGTTTTCGAAACTCGTCGATGGAAATCGAGTTGGTATTGGGGATATCGTTGAGGATGACCACGTTGCGGGCGGGGATGTCCCGGAGTACGCAGTAGTGGTTGGCAAGGGTAAGGGAGTTTTGAGATTGGCCGTTGACGACCAGGATCCATTGGCTTGCCGAGGTACCGCCGAGGGCACTTTGGGCAAGAAGCAACGCAGCGAGGCAGCAGGCAAGGAAGTGGCAGCAGGCAAGGAAGTGGCAGCAGGCAAGGAAGGGTTTGAGCATTTTTGGATTGGGCATGGGGTGTTATTCGACGATCAGTTCGACTGGCAGGGAGGTTGGGTTGCCGTCGACATTGCCTCGCAGGTGGAAGACCCTTCGTTGGGGTTCGACGATCGGAGCGGCGGTGATGAAGACTTCTCGGGTCGACTCTCCGGCGGGGATCAGTAGTCCGTTGAGACCAATGTTATCGACAAAGCAACCGTGGGGAAGATTTCGACCGCTGTCATCGCCACCGAAGGCGATATCGCCGGCGAGTTCGCCGCGTTGGATGACGAGTTTAGCCGAGACGGTTTGACCGGGACGGATCAGGAGTTTTTCGATTGGGGGTGCATCATCGGGATCGTCTTTGCCGACGATTTTGAGGGTCATGGTCGGTTTTGGGTTGACTTTGATTTTAAGTTTGGGTTTTTGTTCGGCGATGCGTTCGTGGATTCCGAGTTGGCATTTGGCCTTGAGAGTGATTTCGAATTCTTTAGGTAATTCCGATAGCTTGTTCGACAGTGCGCGGATTTGGCCGATGGCTTTGAGTTGTCCTTTTTCGATTTTCAGGGGTTGGATCACGCGGATTCCTTCGGGAAGATCTTCGAATTCGATTTGGACATCTTCGTCGAGGCCGTCGAAGCGATCGATCGAGACGATGAATTCCGAGCCCACATCGGGGCGCAGGGTCAGTTCGTTGGTTTCGAGTTTGAAGTCGAATCGGGGGTTCGGAGGCACGATGGAGAGTCGGTAGCGGTATTCGGGACCAGATTGGCCTCGGGTATCTCGGAGTCGGATGAGGAAACGCCCGTCGTAGGGGGTGAGGAATTCGATGCTGGAGTCTTTTCCAGACTTGCGCATGGGGTCATCATCATTGGAATAGAAAATAGGAAAGACCGGCAGGCCGTTGGAGACCGGGGGTTGATCGGGAGCGAGTTCGCGTACGATCCAGGCCGGTTCGTTCAGAGCGTGGGCGATCGGCGAGGTACCGAAGTAGGTGAAACGGTTGCCGAATCCGGGATAGACTTTGAACCCTGAGTCTGGGCCGCGAGGATAGAGCCAGAGTCGGACGACTTCGCCTCCTGAGTAGAGCCATTCGTTCAGTTGCATGTCTTCCCATCGATGGAGTCGGAAATCGTCGATCGACAGCGAGTCCTTTCCGCGGAAGGTGTAGTAGGATTCGCGGACGGCTTGGAGTCGCGTGCGCAGGATTGGGATGGCTTGAGGGTCGGTGATTTCCAGGTAGCTATCCAGGGGGCTTTTGTCTTGTGCTGCGAAGATTCCGATCGACCAGACTTGGCCTTTTTTGCTGTCGAAGGCGTACCAGTCGCCTCCATGGGCTAGGTCCTGTGGTTCGAGGGTGGCTTGGACTCGGACCGGTGGTACGACGAGTTGTGGGTTTTGGATCGAGCGAGGACCTGCGTCGGATTCTTGGATCGAGGGTGGATCGGGTTGGATTGGGGATAGAGTGCTTTGGGGGGGGGCCGAGGTGGCCGGGGCCATGGAGCGGTTCTTTTCTTGAAAGGATCGGATCGCATCGGCGATCGAATGCTGTTGGATGGAGCCTTCGAGAGTGGTCCATTCGATGGCAGTCGAGTCGTGGGTCCAGGCCAGGGAGGTCAGGAGTTCCTTCGAGGGTGGGAGGTCTTCGATGAGTTGCCAGTCTTGGGTGTTCCAGACTTTGATGGTCCCGTCATGGGCTGCGGTGCATGCATAGAGGTGGTTTTGGGAGAGGGCCAGTTGGTGGATAGTCGCTTCGTGGGCGAAGACCGAGTGGAGCATGGGGCTAACGGAGGGTTGATCGAGCGAGGGGAGCCTCCATTGACGGATCCGGCGGTCGGCGCCGGTGGCGATAAGGCAAACAGATTGGTTGTTTTCCGTTGGGTTGTTGGTCGTGGTCGGGTCCAGGAATCGGACTCGAAGTTGTTCGGCTTCGCCTTGTCCTAGCGTATCGAGTCGGAGGCCTGAGTCGGTGCGCCAGACTTTGATTGTTTCGTCAGCGCTTGCGCTAGCTAGGACATCTCCGGAGGGATCGAAGTCCAGGTCATAGACTGCACCGTTGTGTCCTTCGAAGCTGCGCAGGAGTTTTCCTGAGTTGTAGTCCCAGAGTCGAATGGTCCGATCGTAGCCTGCGGTGGCGACCCAGGGTTGCTTCGGGTGCAAGGTGGCGCAGTAGAGGACATCCGAGTGGGCTTCGATCCTTTTTCCGGAGGAGTGGTCTTTGTTGAGGTTTGCGATTTGATCGAGTTCCAGGACATGGACGATGCCCCCGAGTCCGGGGATTCCGCCTGCGATCGCGGCGCGTTTGGCGTCGCGGTCGAGTCGGATTTGGGAGATTTTCCCGAGGAACGGGATCGAGAGGATACGAGTGGGATTCGAGGGGATATCGGACCGTTCGACGAGTTCGATCTGGGCGAATTTCCCGACAAGCGATTGCGTGGGGTTTAGGGGCGCAGCGGCGGTGATCGCCGAGTTGGGTTTGGAGTTCGGAGCGATTCGTTTCCATCGGTCGGCAAGGGAGTTTGCCGGATCGGTCCCGTGGGCACCTTGTTCGATCCATCGCTCGATGGTTTCGATTTCTTCGGGGGTTGGTTGAGCGGAGTCTTCGGGGGGCATCTTCGGTTCATCGAGACCGAGGATACGTCGGAGGATGAGGGACTCGGAGGGTTTGCCGGGGATGAGTGCTGGACCGGAGTCTCCGCCGGTGATCATGGAGGCCAGGGAGAGCAGTTTGAGGTTCGACTCGGGAGCGTCGTGGCTATGGCAAGCGACGCAGTATTTGGCCAGGATGGGTTGGATCCGATCGGCATAGGGGTTTGGATCTGGGGTTGGCAAAGCCTTGGGGGGTACAGGATTTCCGGGTGGATTTTGGGCGTAGGATTCGTCGGATAGGACCAGGGCCAGGAGGGCCAGGAGCAAGCCGAGGGATATCGCTTGAGGAATCCGCGTTGGGTTCAACGCATTGGTTGGCCAGTTGATTGGGGTGGTTCGAGTCGGCATCGGTTCAGCGGGCTTCGGTGGTTTGGGGATTGCCTGTTGAGTATTGGCACAATTCTAACCGAGGATGGTTGTCACATCCGTCCTTTGGATGCTATCTTAAGCGGTTTTGGTCCTCATTATTTTGTCACACCTTCCTTTGGAATTGGAGACTTTGCAAGATGTCACGACCTGTAACTTTGTTTACTGGCCAATGGGCAGATTTACCGTTGAGCAAGATGGCTCAGTTTACCAAGGATGCGGGTTACGACGGGATTGAGTTGGCATGTTGGGGGGACCATTTCGAGGTGGACAAAGCGCATTCGGACCCTGGGTATTGCAAGTCCAAGCGGGATCTTTTGGAGAAGGTGGGTCTTGAGTGCCATGCGATCAGTGCGCACTTGGTTGGGCAGGCCGTATGCGACCCGATCGACATTCGTCACAAGTCGATTTTGCCGGGATATGTTTGGGGGGATGGGAATCCGGCGGGGGTCAATCAGCGGGCTGCCGACGAGTTGAAGAAGACGGCGCATGCGGCCAAGAAGTTTGGGGTCAAGGTGGTCAATGGGTTTACGGGTTCGAGCATTTGGCACATGAACTATTCGTTCCCGCCGGTCCCGCAGTCGATGATCGACGATGGGTTCAAGTTGTTTGCGGACCGTTTCAATCCCATCCTCGATGAATTCAAGGCATGCGGGGTACGATTTGCCTTGGAAGTCCATCCGACCGAGATCGCCTTTGACATTTACTCGGCCAAGATGGCCTTGGAGGCTCTGAAGCATCGGCCCGAGTTTGGATTCAATTTCGACCCGAGCCATTTGATCTGGCAGGGGGTCGACCCTGTGGAGTTTATTCGGGAGTTTCCCGACCGGATTTACCACGTGCACATCAAGGATGCGAAGGTGACGCTCAACGGCAAGTCGGGGATATTGTCGAGTCACATCAACTTTGGCGATTCGCGTCGTGGGTGGGACTTCCGCAGTCCGGGCCGAGGTGGAGTGAATTTCGAGGAGATCATTCGTGAGCTCAATCGCGTGGGCTATGAGGGTCCTTTGAGTGTCGAGTGGGAAGACAGTGGGATGGATCGCGAGTTCGGGGCCCGCGAGGCGGCAGCCTTTGTCAAGCGGATGGATTTTTCTCCGAGCCACCGGGCCTTTGATTCGGCCTTTGACAAGGAGCAAGCGTGAGCGTGATTGTCGAACAAGCCGAGTTGTTTTTCGATCCAGGAAGTGAGTCCTTGAGGTTCCTTCCTGAGGGACCTTATCCCTTGGGTTCCGATCGATTTTCGTGGGTAGCGATCCAGCATGGTGCGGAGGCATCGGTAGGATCGTTGAACATCTACGACGCGAAATCGGGGGTCAATCAGAGCTATGCTTTGGCGGGCCGGCCTGGATTTGCGTTCCCTACCGATCGCGGGAATTTCGTGGTCGGTTGCGAGCGGAGCGTTGGGATCTTCTCCCCGATGGATGGGAGTTGGAGGCCTTTGATCGATGGGGTCGATTCTCATGTCCAAGGTACGATCATCAACGACGGCTTGGTTTGGGATGGGAATTTGATATTTGGCACGAAGGACTTGGAGTTTAAGACCAAGAAGGCGGGTTTGTATCTTTGGCGGCGCAGCGACCGCAAATTGATCTCGTTGCGAAGCGATCAGATCTGCAGCAATGGCAAGGTGGTTTTGCCGCGTGAGGACGGCGCGGTCGATTTGTTGGATATCGATTCACCGACCCGCAAGGTGGTGGCCTATCGGCTCGACATTGCCGCCGGGACCATCGACGAGGGGCGCTTGGTCGTCGATCTGAAGGATGAACTTGGAGTTCCCGATGGGATGACGATGAGTCTCGATGGCAAGAGTTTGATCATCTCGCTTTACAACCCCGATCAGGCTGCCTTTGGGCGAACGATTCAGGTTGGAATAACCAGTGGGTTGTTGGAACGCGAGTGGCAAACGGTCGGTAGTCCACAGGCGACCTGTCCGCAGTGGGTTGAAATAGGTGGTCAGTTGGTGCTTGTGATCACAACGGCCGTCGAGCATATGGCAAGCGATCGTCGGGTCGGTGCCCCCAACGCGGGATGTCTTTATCGATGCATAACCGGTGTGTTATCGAATGGTTCGATTTTGCGAGATTTTTTGCCTGTATTCGATGAGCCAATCTGACGAGGCAGTCATGGCGATTCGGAGCGAATCATTCTTATTGTTTTGTGTGGATATCAAAAGATTCATGGAGTGATGATTGCTCCCGGGACAAACACGCGTTGTTGGGTTCATCAACATCGAGTCACACTTGAATGAAGGCAACGCCTGTGTCTAACGAAAACGACTCCACGGAATTGGGGCTTAGCCAGGAACCTGAGTCCAGGATGCATTCGGATCCCGATGTGGCGTTGATGTTGCGTGTCAAGGAGGACGACGCGGTGGCTTTCGAGTACCTCATCGATCGTTTTCAGCGAAAGATCATTCGGTTTATGAATGGGTGGACCCGGAATGCAGAGCATGCCGAGGATTTAGCCCAGGAGGTTTTTTTAAGGGTTTACAAGTCGCGAAAAACGTACGTTCCGACCGCCAAATTTTCCACTTGGTTGTATCGGATCGCGCACAACGTGGCGGCCAACCATGTTCGGGACCTGTCGATTCGCAAGGAGTATCAGTTGTCCAAGGCTGAAAACGGGTCGACATCGGGTTTGTTGCTCGAGAACATCGCCGTTTCTCCTAGTGGTTATCAGCCGACGAGAAACATGGATCACCAGGAGCGATCACGCGTTATAATGATCGCCTTGGAGGCGCTCGGAGAGCGTCAGCGAACGGCGATTTTGCTCAGTAAGTTCGAGGGGATGAGTTATCAAGAGATCGGCGAGACGATGGGTTTGACCGTCCAGGCGGTCAAGTCGTTGTTGATGCGAGCACGGGTTAATCTCAAGAATCTTTTGGAGCCCTATTTGCACGAGGGGCTTGTACCTGGAAGCGAGCCTCAATCCGATGTTGACGAGTAACCTGAGCGACGGCGGACCTGGGGGATGCAAAGACTTTGTAAGGAAATGGAAGCGAGCAACCGTTTGAGCGGGGAAGGTTTCGGGAAAAGAGTATGAGCGACCGGGATACGGACGCGATCGATGAGGAGTTGACTGCCTATCTTGATGGAGAGTTAACGGCCGAGGATTCTGCTGCGCTTGAGGGAAGGCTCGTAGGTCAAGAGTCGCTTCGGATGCGGCTTGCCGAACTTCGGAAGGCTTACGATTTGCTCGACGAGTTGCCAGAGGTGTCCCACAGCAAAAGTTTCACGCAGACGACGATCGAGATGGTCGTGGCCGATGTGAAGCGTTCGGGGGTCTCGGCGGCGATATCCCCCGAGAGCCTTGGGGGGCCGTTTTCGATTTGGAAGCGTTTTGAGCGATGGTTTTCGATGCCTTATGCGTGGGTCCCTCTGGCCCTTGCCCTGGCGATCGGTGTTGGGCTTGGGGTGACCGCATCGCGACTTCAGGGGCGACGGGAGTTAGGGCGTTTGGATTTGGCTTCGAACATGCCTGGGCTCTACGATGCTGGGGAGATCGCGGTGATCGAGGAGCTGGCCAGGGATCGGGAGTTGATGGAGTACTTGCAGCAGCATTTTCGAGATGTTTTGATTCCGATGGTACCAAGGTCGTACGATGAGCGGCGGAGTTGGGTAAGGAGTCTCAATTCGATTCAGATGGCCAAGTTGGACGGAGCGCGCGAATTGGTGGGCAAGTATCCGCCCGAGGTACGAGAGCGACTCGAGGCTGTCCAGGAGCAAATCGATTTACAGTCCAACGCCGAGGATTTGAATTTGGCGGCCCGCATGGTCGGTGTGGTGCTCGACACGATGCCCACGAGCAAGCGTCGGCTTTTGGAGGAGCTCAAGGCGGCCCCGAGGATCCGGTTTATTCAGGAGCAGTTATCGTTTCGCGCAGCAATACTCTATGCAGCGGACCTTCAAGGGACCGATGCTGAGGTCCTCGACGAGTGGAGCAAGACCATGTTGCTCCCAGCGATCATGTCCAATATGCCCTTTTTGCGACGCGAAACGGACGTCAAATCCGCGTTGATGACCTTGAACTCTGCGAGGCCTGTCGAAGAGGGCTTTAGGCTCGACAATCAGGATGCGTTGATCAGCGATTTAGCTGGTCGGCTCTCCTTGTTTCCAAGGCGATTGCTCGAATCGATCGACCAGAGCGATCAGTTGCTCGTGATTTCGACATGGATGATTCCCGAGGGGGTCAACAGCACATCGCGGTTGTTGGAGATCTACGAGCGGCAGCGTCGAGAAACGCAGGATGAAATCGATTTGTTGGATCCCAAGGAGATTCGTAGGGTGTTAAGAGAACGCAGTCGCCGCCCTGGGAACTCGAACCGTTCGAATCGTTAGGCAGAGAGTCGATGCATCGTCGCGAACCGATATGGTTGGAGTTCACTCGCAGAGCCATGGCATGTCAATTCGACGTGCTGCTTCATCCCGAGCGTCCCGAGCATGGTCCGGAGGTCGCCGTCGAGGCATTGGAGTTGATCGAATGGCTCGAGCGTCTCTTGAGCATCTATATCCCTACGAGCGACCTGAGCCGATTGAATGCCAGGGGCCATGAGGCTTGGGTTGACGTCTCGTTGCCGGCCTTGGAGATGCTCGAGTTAGGGATACAGATCCACCAGCAAACGGCGGGTTGTTTCGATATGACGGCGGCCAAGCTATCGGAGGCCTGGGGGTTTTCGAGTCGTCGGGGGCGTCTACCCGGTGAGCAGGAGATTGCCGATTTGCTTTCGGAGGTTGGATCGGAACAAATCGAAATGGATCGCCAGGGGCGACGGGTGAGGTTTTCCGGGCCTGTGGCTGTTAATCCTGGGGGGATCGGCAAGGGGTATGCGATTGATCAGGCGGTATCGATGTTGCGGAATCGGGGTGTCGAGGATTTTGCGATCCATGGTGGCAAGAGCAGCATAAGCGCTTATGGCAAGCAGTTGCTTGAAGGTTCCGAATCGGGATGGAAGATTGCGGTACGTCATCCGGAGCAATCCGAGCGGATTCTCGGTACGTTGGTCCTCAGGGATCGGGCTTTGGGAACGAGTGGACCGGCCAACCAGTTCTTTTATTTTAAGGGTCAGCGGTATGGCCACATCATCGACCCGAGGACGGGCAGGCCTGCGAAGGGGGCTTTGAGCATCACGGTGCTGCATCCTTACGCGGCTTGGGCAGACGCGTTGGCGACGGGATTGTATGTCATGGGAGGCCAGGGGGCCTTGGAGTTTTGTGCCGCTCGACCTGAGGTCGGTTTTCTGGCGATCTTGCCCGGGCCCAGGGATGGAGAGGTTGAGATTCTCACGAGCAACCTCGATGAGGGGACTTGGATTCCTGGTTTGGGCTCAAGGCCGGGCGATCCGGGGGGCTAATTCGGGGGGCGTTGAATTAGTGTAAGCGGAAGTGCGCAAGTACTCCAGTGAGTGATGGAATGTCCTCGATATCGCGATGTTTTTCACCGGACGGCTTGCGCCGTTCCGCTTTTAATTCAACGCCATTCGGGCCTGATCCGGGGGGGCCTAATTCGGCGTTTTATCAGGGGAGTCTGCCGCTTTCGAGCGAGTTTCGGATCGATTGTTTTTCCTGGTGGTAGAAGCTTCGCAGCAGGTCGGTGGAGATTTGAAGTTCTCGGCGCGCGTGCCCCAGGGTCCAGCCACCGAGGTTTTCGATTGGGATCTGAGCGATGTCGGGGATTCCCATGGCTTTTCCGGCTTGGATTCCTAGGTCGAAGACTTGGAGTTTGGAGCCACAGATACGGAAGGGTTCCGGGTACCAATGGGCTAGAGCTTGGCGCATCAGGAGGCCATCGTCATCGCGGTAGCGGGTTGCATTGCCCATGGTAAAGCCGATGACGAACGCTTCGTCTTGGTCGAGCAGTCCACGGCCCAGGAGGATGTGCAGGACGTCGTGGCGGCCGAGCGTCACAGCCCCGGGGAGCGCAACAGGGCTCGATGGGTTTTCCAAGCGTTGGACGACTTCTGGGATCTCTGCATCGATCGCGCCCGGGAGATCCGCGATAGCGTCGGAGACTTTGCGATCGTCATTGGACAGACCGGGGAACCAGTGTCCCCAGTAGCGAGTTTGGATGTTGGAATCGACTTTTTTACCATCGAGTGTCAGGAACAGCGACTCGGGATCGGCTAGCTCGGCCGCTTGGGAGAGAAACCCGTCGCGACCGAGATGAAGGGAGTCGGCCAAGCATGCTTGGGTTTCCTGCTTGATGATTTCCAAAAGGAGATTGGCGAAGGCTTTTCGGGTTTGGTTGGGGTTCTCGGTTAGGGGGTGGAGGGACTCGAAGCGTTCGAGGGTTTGAGCGACCAGGGTGGGGTGTTCCCAGAAGGGAGTTTTTCCGGGCGGTTCGGCGTTGAGCGAGCGGGTCTGCAGCGCAGCGACTTCGAGTTGGTCTTGGGAATCTCCGACGAGTTCGATGCAGATTTGTCGGTCCCACAGAAGGCACCAGTGCGCCGAGAGCAGCACGGCTTGGGGATCGAGTTTGGCAGTCGACGAGAGTTGGTCGAGTCGGTCGGTATAGAGGACCGCTTGGGATTCTGAACGCCAGGGCCGGGTCGATAGCATCGGTAAGATCCTTTTAACGGATTTTACGATGTGGCTGGGTGTGGGCCAAGGATGGGTGGGGGATTATCGAAGAAGGAGCATCGACTCGAGGGTTTCGGCCAGAGAGAGTTCGGGTTCGGGGACATCTTGACCGGCCAGGTACTGTCGCCAGGCATCGATATCGCCACCGTAACGTTTGCCGGTCAGTTCCCCGAGAGCTTGGGAGGCTTGGAATCGCATAGCGATATTCCGATCCTCGAGTTTGGCTCCGAGGAATGGTTTGATCGCATCGGAGTTGTGGCTTCCGAGGGCTCGCGTGGCGGAGAGTTTGACGTTGTTGCTCGGATCGGAGGAGGCCATGGCGATGAGCGTATTGGTTGAGGATTCGGCTTGGGTATTTCGAAGGGTCGAAACGAGGGCCATGCGAACTTTTTCGTTCTTGTCGTTGGCAAGTGGGGTCAGGATTTCAAGGGCTTGGGGATTTTGTTTGACTGGATCGAGAGTCAGGACCGTTTCGCGTCGGATTTCGGGGCTCGTTTCGCTTTTGAGCATTTGGCCCAGTTTGGAGATCCAATCGTTTTGTTCTTGCGGTTCCATCGTGGCGAATTGGGTGCGTAGGAGGCGAAGCTCCTCGATACGTTCGGAGAAGACCACGACTTTCTCGCGGTCTTGTTTCCATTGGTTTTGGATGTAGGGGTTGAGTTTTTTGAGTTGGAAGAATGGGCCATCGATGCAGCCTTGCGAGAGGAGTGCAAGGACGAGGATTCCCGAAAGGGTTCCTTGGGATGCAAGCCGAGGCTGGTAGGGCAACATACGCACCTGGGGAATCGAATGAAATGGGGTACGATTGGGGGGAAGCTAGGAGAGAGTCATATCAAAACCCTCGGGTCGGACTCCAGGCCAGAAGGGGACAGGATCGCTTGAACAGTAAAACTTATGTTTTTTTCCGGAGGGGGAAAAAAGGGGATAGGTTTTGGTTTCGGAGTGAAGATTTGCGGGTTGTATCGCCGAAAAGAGCCATAACGATCGTCTGGATTGTCCGGTCGGCAGGGTTGATCCCGTTTGGGAATACCTTGACGGCTACGGAATCGCGACCTAGACTTTTCGGCATTAAAGTCTAACTAGTAAAAGACTTAGGGTGCCTTGAAGCGCGGGGAATTCTGTTGTGACAAAGAAAGAGATCGTGAAAACGATTTCCGATGAGACGGGACTCAATCAGCAGCAGATCAAGCAAGTCGTCCAGAAGACGTTCGACTCGATTGTTCAAACGTTGGTGGAAGAGGGCCGGATCGAGTTGCGGAATTTTGGAGTTTTCCAGGTGCGTCCGAGGGCGGCCAGGAAGGCACGAAATCCGCGGACGGGCAGGCAGGTAGAAGTCCCCGAAAAGTTCGTGGTGAGCTTCAAGCCTGGGAAGGTCATGGAGGAGCGGGTCAATGCCATAGGCACCACACCGCTTGCCCAAGCCATTCGCGACGCGGTAGCATCTGGGCAACTGGAGGTTGTGTCGGAGGATGAGGAGGGGTCTATGGTCGACGAGAGCCTGGGGGAATCGGAGTCAGGAACACAAGGATAGCTTGTTCACGGAGTGAGAACCGATGCGACGTCGAATACTAATGTGCTTGTTGGTGACGATGGCGACCGTACCGATGGTCGGATGTGCCATACCGATTTACTCCGCGCTGCCTGGCCGACGAGCCGAGCAGCTGATTTTCACTTCGGAAAATCTCAGGGCGATGGTTCAGGAGTGGGAACGTTTTTGGTTTCTCGATCAGCCTGACCACATGAGTCCATACAGGACCCATGGCGGGGTGATTTAAGGCTAGTCCCTAGTCGGTTTTAGATTCCTTGGTGGATCTGGCCGGTTTGAGCGAATTACGATACCTTATCGGGACGTCGGTGTTTCGGAGACTATGTTGCACCTGTTGGCGCAACGATAGATCTTCGGCGAGTCGATGCCGTTGAGCGATGGGGTGTTGTGATTGGAATGGGATTTAGAATTTCAGTACGGGCGAACCTCCCGGCGAACCTCCCGGCGACCCTCCCGGCGAACTTTCGGGTGAACCGACGATCCAGGCCTTGGGGTGTGACGCTCGTTGAGTTGTTGGTCGTCGTATCGATCATGGGCATTTTGGCTGCGCTTCTGTTGCCTGCGGTGCAAAGTGCCCGCGAGATGGCCCGTCAGGCGCAATGCCAGAACAACCTTCGTCAGGTAGGTTTAGCCCTTCACAACTACCATTCGGTGCTTCGGACGTTGCCACCTGGGTGCATGCAGTGGCGTCCATTCAATGGGCCGCGTTTTCTCAAGAACTATGCGTGGTCGGCGCTGATTTTGCCTTATATGGAAGCTCAGAACGTCCATTCGTTGGTCGATTTCGACCATCCTTTCGACCATCCGATCAACGCTGCTGCACGCAAGACCAACGTGGCGACCTATGTCTGTCCGAGCGTTCCGACGGTTGAGGGTAAATCGGGCAAGACCGATTATGGTGGGCTTTACGGACAGCGGATTACCACGCGTATCAACACCGACAACGGTGTATTTGTCTACAACCAGCCGTTCAAATTTCGGGACATACGCGATGGTCTGACGTTCACTGCGGCGGTAGCCGAGGACACGGGTGGTCCGGATGGCGAGTGGATCAACGGGAGCAACATTTTCGAGCAGTCCGGTGGGATCAACGATCCGAGGGCTTGGGCTATGGACAACGAGATCCGATCCCACCACCGCAACGGTGCGATGGTTTTGTTTGCTTGTGGCCGAACGCTCTTTGTGTCGAATCATTGCAAGCCGAGTGTCTTGGCGGCGATGATCACAAGAAACGGCCAGGAGGACTGGACGCTCGAGGATTAAACGAAGCGTTTCGAGCTTCTCATTAGGTCGGATCTTGCGAGTCGGTCGTATCGGTCGGAGAGTTTGGAATATCCGTTGGAGATTCCGTGGCATTGAGCCAGTTCGAGCCGGCCAGTTCGATCGAATTGCAACGGCCGCAAGCGTTTTGCACGCAGTCGTTCAGGACGCGTTGGATCCATTGGTCGGCGATTTGGCGATCCGATCGTCCGTCTTGGAGTTCGAGCTGTTCGAGCCCCCAATAGTCAGGGTTACCCAGGAAGACCTTGACCGAGGTGGGCATAAAAAGAGGGCTAACGACCGACTTGCCCATCCGAGCGCCTTGGATCCAGATGGGTATCAAAGGTACGCGTCCGCGCAGGGCCACGAGCGCCGCTCCGGGGCGGACCGACATCCAATCCTGATCCGTACGATTGATGCGTCCTTCGGGAAACATACCCACAAAGCGACCTTGTTTGGTCATCTCGATGGCGCGTTTGGTCGACGCGGTGTCGATTCCCCCCCGGTTGGTTGGGATGCATTGGAAGGATCGAAGCAGTTGACCGACCAGAGGGACTTTAAAGTACTCGCCTGCGACCATCCAGTGGACACGATCGCCAGCGGCCAGTTGGATAAAGCATGGGTCGACCGAAGAGCGGTGGTTGGCCACAACCACAGCGCCACGATGCTTGCAGGTTCCGAAGTAGGGGTTTGGGTTTACTGAGTTTGGCTCGAGCAAGTCGGACGCATCGGCGATCAGGCATGGCGAGGGATTCCATTTTCCGGTCGCTGGATCTTGTCGGAAGATTTCGGCTTTCCAGAGATAGCGGGCCATCAAGTAGATCGGCCCGTAGAGAATGCGTTCCCAGGGGGAGTACTTCCCGGGTCGGAGCAGCAGCCAGGTCAGGAGCAATCCGGCAGCGCCCAAGATTAAAAGTAGTAAGTTTAATGCTGTAATGGCCATGATCAGGCTTTCGATCCGATGTAGCTTAAGTCCATATCGGGTCATTGGTTAGGGAGTTTAGCGTCCGACGGCCGAATAGGGCGAGGGTCGATTTATCAATAAAAATGCTAGCAAATCGCTCAGGTTTTTGGGGGTTGCGGGGAGAGAATTCGGGAAAAATAGGTAGTCAATCTGCCCCCCTTTCGGTTATTGTAAAGGGACAGACTACAGCTCGAACCTCAGCCGGTCGGGATGTAGGATGCTTGGACCATCGAAGCGATGTGAGAGGCTTTTTTTTGGGTAGCAACTGAGTCTCGCGGCCACGGGCTCAGAGCGTCAACTTCCTGAGCAGAGGGGGTTGCCCGAGAAGTGCTTATCACGCACGCTCGAAGAGGATCGAACTTTATCGGTTCGGTTTACCAGCACGGCGCGTTGAATGGAATATCAGAGTGCATGCTGCGATGGAGGGAGCGGTGGAATTGATGCCACCGGGACCTTGAAACCCAGTGCATCTTCCCCGACCGGCCTTTTTTTTCTTTTATGCCTTCGATCCACATCCCAGTACTTCTCGAACCGATTCTCCGCGAGTGGCTTGGGGGATTGAGTCCTGAGATTCCAGGCCGAGCTCCATTGGTGATTGTCGATGGAACATTTGGGGGTGGTGGGCATACGCTCGAGATCGCCAAGCGGCTTGGCTCGGGGGATCGGATTCTTGGGATCGACCGCGATCCTGGAGCGATTCGCGATTTTATAACTGCGCACGGTCAGTACCGTCGAATTTCAGTCGGTGGTGTTTTGGATCTTGGGGATCGGGGTCGATGGGGGCTAGAGGACCTCGAGCTTCCTTCGGGATGTCGCTTGACGTTGGCATGTGGCTCTTACTGCAATTTAGGGGATTTGCTCGAAGGGCTTGGGATTCCCCGGGTGCATGGGATTTTGTTGGATCTTGGATTATCGAGCGATCAGTTAGCCGACACGCAGCGTGGTTTTTCGTTTCGGCTCGATGCTCCCTTGGATTTGCGTTTCGACATGACGTCGGGAATACCGGCTTGGAAGTGGTTGCAGCAGCACAGCGATACGGAGATTGCCGATGCGATCTATCAGTTTGGTGAGGAGCGATTGAGTCGGAGGATCGCCAGGGCGATTGTCGAGCAGAATCGAGGCGAACCGATCATGACCAGCAAGCAGCTTGCGGATTTGATTCATCGCGTGGTACCCGGTCGGGTGCATGGCCGGGTCGACTCGGCGACGCGCACGTTTCAGGCGTTGCGGATCGTGGTCAATCGGGAGCTTGAGCATGTCGAGGCTGGATTGGCCAGACTACCAGGGGTGCTTGCGGCTCCCGGCTTGGAGCCCCCGTCGGCCGAGGCGAGCGGGGTTGAGCCGGCCGGTAGGTTGGCGGTTATCTCCTTTCATTCGCTCGAGGATCGGATGGTCAAAAATGCGATACGCGACGATTCGAGGTTAGAGAATTTGACAAAAAAACCGTTGGTAGCCACGCAAGCCGAGACCGATGCGAATCCTCGGAGTCGATCTGCTAAGCTGCGTATTGCGCGACGGGTGGATGAAACCTAAGTTCTGCCTAAGGGCACTTTGGACGGCTAACTTTGTATGAAACCACCGGATCGAGTATTGGGCGATACGCCAGAGTTTCCTGATCGGCTTGGTGGTTTTGGCTGGGGGCCTTTCTTATGCGTGATGGCGGCGGTGCTATGGAGCACGAGCGCTTTTTTTGCCAGATCGCCGGAGTTTGATCGATGGCCCTTGGAGTATCGCGGGGCGACCTTAGCCTTTTGGCGAGCGGTCTTTGCCCTATGTATCTTGGTACCGTTGGTGCGCCGGGTGACATGGGTTTGGCGGTTGTTGCCCATGACGGTCTGTTTTGCGATGATGAATTGGACCTATTTGACCGCGTTGGTCAGCGGACCGCCGGCCAATGCGATTTGGCTACAGAATCTAGCGCCGGTTTGGGTGATGTTAGCGACGGTTTATTGGTTTCGCGAGCCGACGTTGCGAAGCGATTGGTGGATGTTGGGTTGGTGCACAGCAGGGGTATTGTTTCTTTTGGTCATGGAGATGAGCTATGCGCATGCGAGTCCATCGGATCGGTGGTGGTCGCCTTGGTTGGCTTTAGCCAGTGGTGTGCTTTATGCGGGTGTGATATTGTCGTTGCGGTCGTTGAGGCATTTGGATTCGGCTTGGCTCATCGCCTTGAACCATCTGGTGACTGCTTTGGTGATGTTTCCGTTGGTTTGGAGTTTTGGAGTGGCATATCCCTCTGGATGGATGTGGCCGCTCTTGGTTGGGATAGGGGTCTTGCAGATGGGGCTACCTTATTGGCTTTTTGCGCAGGGCTTGCGAACGACCCCGAGTCACATCGCGAGTTTGATTACACTCTTAGAGCCGGTGTTATTGCCGGTTTGGGTGCATTTGGTGCGTCATGGGGATGCGGACTATCGGGCTCCGAGTTGGTGGACTTGGGTCGGTGGGTTGATGATTCTCGTGGGCTTATGCATACGGTATTTACCTCGTCGTGGAGCAGACGGTCATGAGTGAGACTTTGGATAAACAGCGTCAGGCGCTGCACGATGCGTTTTTTACGGATCGGGACCAAGAGCTCTTGGAGTTTCTTGGGCAAGTTGGACTCGAAGAGCAGCAGCAAAAGCAAGATGCATTGCAGCGGGCCGCAGGGGTCAAGGATCCCGAGGTGCTCTCAAGGCTCGAGCACCTTGGGGTGGGACCATCGGCGATGACCGCCTTTGCGCTTTTACCGTTGGTCCGTTTGGCATGGGCAGACACGAAGGTTTCTCAGGGGGAGTTCGCAGCGTTGCTCAAGGCGGCCGAGGAGGATGGGATCGTCTATGGAACCCCATCGTACCGCTTGCTCAGCCGTTGGCTCGACGAGCGTCCCAGCGAGTCGATGATCGAGGCTTGGATCGCCTATGCCGGGGCGCTTTCCAGGGAGCTCGACGAGCCGAGTCTGGAGGTTTTACGGCAAGCGACGATCGAGCGCGCCAAGCGAATTGCGAAGGCTTCTGGGGGTATCTTGGGTCTTGGGGATAAGACCTCGCACGACGAGACCAATGCGTTGTTGGATTTGCAGCGGGCGTTGACCAAGCAGGTCGGAGGCTAGAGGCTGGAGACTGGCGGTTAGTCTATTGATATTGGTTTTTGACAGACAGGAACATCATGTCGCTTTTTGATCGATTCCGAAGGAACAAGACCCCGAAGAAGAAGCCCTCTGCCAACGAGAATGCGCCGAGGCATTGTTTTGTCTTGTGCAAGACGGCCGAGTTAGGCGATCCGGCTTTAGCCTCCCGAGCCGTCGTAAGGGTATTTGGTCCAGGGTACTCGGTCGACTGTAGCGATCCGAATATTTTCGTGGTTCAGCGGGGTCAAGACACGGTTGGTTTTTTGGCGCACATGCCCGTACCGATCCCGGGTCAGGAGGCACAGAACAATGCCGAGGGGAATTTCTTGTGGCCCGAGGGCAAGCAAGAGGCTGCCGAGCACCAGTCGCATGTGATTGTCACGACGATGCATTCAGGGGACGAACCGCCGATCGAGGCGGCCTTGGAAGTGACCCGTCTGGCCTTGGTCGCCTTGGAGATCTTCGATGGACTCGGGGTTTACTGGGGGAATGCCAACGTGAGCAATTCCCGATCCGTCTTTGAGAGTTTTAGCGAGGGGATGTCGCTCGAACAGGTCCCGGTTCCGCTTTGGCTTCGGTTTCAATTCGTCCGTGGTGCCGACGACGAGCTTGGCATGTATACCCTTGGGATGCAACAATTCAACATGATGGATCTGGAGGTCGATCGGTGCAAGTTATCGCCTGAGGACCTGTTCGAGTTCATTTCGAATATCGCCCATTACTTGATCCAGAATGGTCCGGTGATTGCTGACGGCAATACTGTCGGAGGCGATGCGGAGCAACAGATCCTAGTGCGGCATCTGCCGAGCATGCTCGACGAGACCAAGACGGTCTATAAGATCCTGTTCGATTGAGTATGGGTCGAACAGGTTTCGAGTTGGGCGGAACCTCAGTAGTTCGGCAGATTCGATGAGGTTGTATTGGGGATGACGATCGGTTCTAGGCCCAGCGTTGCGCGGGCTGGGTCGAGGAGTTCACGCGTGCGGCTCGAACCGCAGCGAGAGACTCCTAGATCTCGGACGGCCAGGAGGGTGGCCAGATCGCGTACGCCCCCTGCGGCTTTGACTTCGACCTCTGGAGAGACGTGAGCCCGCATGAGTTTGAGGTCCTCGATGGTGGCTCCTGAGGGCCCGTAGCCGGTGGAGGTTTTGACCCAGTCGACTTCTAGTTCGCTACAGATACGGCACAGTTCGATTTTGTGGGAGTCTTTGAGGTAGCAGTTTTCGAAGATGACTTTGATTTTTTGGCCGGCTTGGTGTGCCAGATCGGTGAGCATCGCGATTTCGTCGCGGACGAAATCCCATTGAAGGCTTAGGACTTGGCTGATGTTCACGACGACATCGAGTTCTTGGCAACCGTCATCCAGAGCGGCGATTGTCTCGAGCCGTTTGATCGAGGGGCGATTTGCGCCGTGTGGGAATCCGATGGTTGTCGAGGATTTGACGTTGGTACCGGCCAACCGGTTCGAGGCGCGTTTGAGGTAGTAGGGCATGATGCAGACGCTGGCGACATCGTAAGCGATGGCTAGATCGATTCCGCGCTCGAGGTCCTCGATCGTCATGGTTGGGACCAGTAAGGAGTGGTCGATCATCTTGGCGAGGTCTAGGTAGGAATAATTTGCCATAGCTTCATTTCCTGATTCTTGAATTGGATGGACCCGCTAGGGTATAACAGGCCGGATAGCTTGGGTAAGGCTCCCCTGCCCTTTTGAGTAGAAATTTCGACGAGGATTTTATCATGCGACCGCGATTTTTTGGGACCCGAAAAGACTGGCAATTGGCGGAAAGGTTCGTCGCAAGTCGCAGAGAGTTTTTGATGGCTGGCGGGAGTCTTGCGATTTTGCCATTGGCATCGCAGATCGCCCCAGGAGCGGTGCGATCCAGGATCACTTGGGCAAGCGATCCGTTTACGTTGGGGGTTGCATCGGGGGAGCCGAGCAGTAGCGGCATGGTGCTATGGACGAGGTTAGCGATCGATCCGGTGGACATTGGGGGGAATCCCAAGGGGCCGATCGAGGTGGTTTGGGAGTTATCCGACGATCCATCGATGAAGACAATCCTCAAGAGTGGCAAAGTCTTATCGACCGAGGCGTTGGGGCATTCGGTGCATGTTCAGGTGCATGGATTGGAGTCGAACCGATGGTATTGGTATCGGTTTCACAGTGGGGATGCGAGCAGTCCGATCGGTAGGACGCGAACGACTCCTGGATCCGAGCAGATGGTCGACGAGTTGCGGTTTGCTTTTGCCTCGTGCCAGCATTACGAGTCGGGCTTGTTTACGGCTTACGAGCACATGGTCACCGAGGAGCTCGATTTGATTTTGCATTTGGGGGATTACATCTACGAGGGGCCACCTGGTCGGAGTTCCTTGCGCAAGCACAACAGTCCGGAGATTGTCAGCCTAGATGACTACCGCAATCGCTATGGTTTGTACAAATCCGACGAGCAGCTCCAGGCCGCTCATGCTTATGCGCCATGGTTGGTGGTATGGGACGATCATGAGTTCGACAACAATTGTGCGGGATTGATCTCCGAGGAGTTGTGGGTCGATCCTCGCGAGTTTGCACTTCGCCGCGCCAACGCGTATCAGGCGTATTATGAAAACCAACCGCTAGGAGTTGGTTCGATGCCTATCGGTGCGGACATGAAGTTGTATCGGGACATCGCTTATGGGAAGTTAGCGAGTTTTGCGATGCTCGATACCAGGCAGTACCGATCCGATCAGCCCAATGGGGATGGCGCCAAGAAGCTCGATGGGGGAGCGATGCATCCGAAGTCGACGATGCTCGGTTCGCAGCAGGAGGCGTGGTTGTTTGCTCATCTTCAGGAATCCGAAGCGCGTTGGAATGTACTGGGCCAGCAGGTGATGGTCGGTCGTGTGGGGCGCAGTTCGGGCGAGTCGAAGCTTTACAGCATGGACCAATGGTCTGGGTACGATGCGCCGCGCAAGCGGCTTTTGGGTCAGCTCAAGCAGATGGAGCAGGCCAATACGGTGGTCCTCACGGGCGATATCCACAGCAATTGGGCCAATGAGCTCTATGAGGACTTCGATAAGCTCGATGACGGTCCGGTGGCCGTGGAGTTTGTCGGGACGAGTATTTCATCGGGGGGCAATGGGTATGCCAAGAGCAAGCAGGAAGACGAGTTGTTCGAGGAGAATCCGTTCATCAAGTTCCACAATGCTGAACGCGGTTATGTTTCTTGTAGGGTGACCGAGGGCCAGTGGCAAACCTTTTACCGGACTGTCGAGTATGTCGACCGTCCGGGAGCGGAGCTTCAGACCCGAGCCGAGTTTGTCGTCGAGCACAACAGGCCGCAGTTGATGCGTTAGTTCACCATCGCATCGCGTGCAGGGGGCTAGCGAACTGGTCGGTCCATACCGGCCGGTTCGAAGCGGTGCTATCCGAGGGGCGGTTCGAGGGGGCCAGTTGGTCCCTCGCACCGGGCCAGGCCGGGAGGGTTGCGTCGGGTGGGAACAACAGCAACCAGCGGACTTGTCTGGTTGGAGGTTCGAAGGGTGAGAGTTTTGACTCGACCAGTAGGGGTTTGAGGGCGGCTTGTTTGGCCGTAGCAAACAAGATGGGTGCGAGGTCGAGGTTTCGGTTGGTGATGTTCAGCGCCAGGATTCCTTCGGGGGCAAGGCGTTGTTTGTAGAGTTCGAGGGCTTGGGTCGTCAGCAGGTGGATCGGAAGCGAGTCGCTTGAGAAAGCGTCGACGACGATCAGGTGGTGTGCCGGTGTACCGGGCTTGAGGGTTTCGCGTTCGAGGAGTTTTCGGCCGTCGCCGACTAGGATTTCGGTCAAACCGCGATGGGAGCTTAGGTAGCGAAAGTGTTTCTCGGCCATTTGGCATACTGCGGGGCTGATTTCGTAGTATCGCATGGAGTCTTGAGCGCGGGCATAGAGCGATAGCGATCCTGTGCCTAGTCCGAGCACGGCGACGTTCAGAGGTTGGGAGAAGTGGCTCTGGCACCAGCCGAAAGCCAGAGCGGCTCCTGAGTCGCTTTGGTAGTAGGTGGTTTGGTCTGGGTGCAAGGGACCTTCGAGGGGCTCTGTGCCATGTCGGATACGTCCGTGGAGCATGGCACGGATTCCTTGTTTTTGGTTTTCGATGACGGTCACGACGCCGTAGAAGTCCCTTTCTTTATCGATGCATGCTTCGAGGCTTGGGGTCACCAGGAGCATCGTCATGGCGGCCAGCAGGAGTGTTGGGCACAGGATGGTCAGGGGCCATGAGAACCGGCGAGTCATCGGATCGTCGAAGAGCTTGGGGTAAAGATCTCGGGAGTGGAACCAAGCAAGAGCCAGGGCACCTAGGGCTATCCCTGCATGGAGTTCGTAGTAGTCGTTCATGCACCAAGGGGCGATCACCGAGGCGAACAGCGAGCCCAGCGCACCTCCCATAGCGATTTGCAGGTAGAAGCCGGGCATCGATTCGGACGAGGGACGCAGTCGGTAGATCAGTCCATGGCATGCAAGTGCGATGCAAGCCAGTGCCGCAATGCAGAGAGCGACTAGGCCGTACCAGGGGAGCCATAGTTTCAAGACGACGGCGCTCAATCCGCATAGGGAGCCTAGGTAAAACAGGCCTGTTTGAGCGATCCAGGATTGAAAGATCGGGTGCCAGAAGGCCAGCCACCAGGTGGCTAGGTAAATCGCAAGAGGGAGCACCCAGAGCCCCGGTACGATCATGCCGGCTTGGCTCGCATGGTTCGTGGTCGCAGCCAGGACGATCGAGGAGCAAGCCGACAGGCTGAGGCAAAGCCAAGGGTTTCTCTGTTGGTTTGCAGGCGATGCGATCGGATCTCGGGGCAGGATGTCTTGGGAGCCTCGGGCGATGTTTAAACAGTGCAGAATCATTCCCAGGGCGAGCAATCCGTAAAGGAGCATCCAGAGGTTTTGTTGTCTCGAAGAGTCGATCGAAGGTTCGATTGCGATGGGGTAAAGCAGGCAGGCGGCCAAGGAGGTCAGGTTCGCAAGGGCGTACCAAGCGTAGGGGTGTTGGGTGTGTGAGGTCCGGAAATGCCAAGCCGAGAGCAGCGAGCTGGTGCTGGCCATCAGAAGGAAGGGCAGCCCGATGCGAAGGGTCAGTTCCAGGAGGATAGCCAGGGTCGGAAATGCGGTCAGTTCGGGGAGGATTGCGGGGAAGAAGGCCAGAGCGGGGATGAGGGTCGCGGAGACTGCCCATAGGGCTGCGTGGAGAGTGGCTTGGGCCGAGAGGCTAGGTTTTTTGTCGATTTTCCAAGCGTAGAGGTATCCGGCCAGCAGTGCGGTTTGAAAGAACAGCAGGCACGTAGTCCAAACGTGTGCCGTCCCGCCCCATTTGGGTAGGAGGGATTTGCCTAGGATGGGTTGGATGAGGAAAAGGAGGAAGGCATTGCAGAGGATTAAGATACCGCTGTGCATTTGATGATGGTGAAATGAAGTGGGTGCCGAAATGGTTGGGAGGGGGACTATAATTGGGCTCCCTTGAATTGGGCACCCGTGGATTGGGCCCCCTTGGATTGGGTAGCCGTGAGTCGGTAGCCGTGTGTCGGTAGCCGATCGGCCGTTGTTCGCCGGAGCATCGAGGCGGGCGGTCAGGTCCTAATGTTTGCTTTACGATACCTTATTTTTGTCGCGAGATGGCATGATGGCACAGCAGAAGTTTTCTGGGTTAATACCTCCGATGGTCACTCCGATGACGGTCCGGGACCGTTTGGACACCGAGGGGCTTGGGCGATTGGTCGATCATTTGATTGAGGGTGGGGTTGGTGGAGTATTTGTATTGGGTACGACCGGAGAGGCGCCGAGTTTGAGTCATCGGATGCAGCAGGAGGTCGTTTCCAGGACGGTCGAGAAGGTGGCTGCTCGGGTTCCGGTTCTCGTAGGGATCACCGACCCGTCGTTTGTCGAGACGGTGCGATTGGCCGAGCATGCGGCTGCGAGTGGAGCGTCGGGTTTGGTTCTATCGACCCCTTATTATTTTCCTGCCGGTCAAACGGAGCTCAAGAATTACGTCGATCAACTTGTTCCGGAGTTGCCACTGCCGGTGATGCTCTACAACATCCCTTCGCTGACGAAGGTATGGTTTGAGATACCAACGCTGGAGGCTCTGAGCGATCATTCCCAGATTGTTGGATTGAAGGATAGCAGTGGGGACATGGATTATTTTCAACGTGCCGTGGGGCTTAAGCGACTGCGATCCGATTGGTCGATCATGATTGGTCCTGAGGCGTTGTTGGCAAGGGCTATGGAGTTAGGAGCCGACGGTGGGGTCGCAGGGGGAGCGAATTTGTATCCGAACCTGTTTGTGAGCCTGATCGAGTCGGTTGTTCGAGGGGATACGGCGGGAAGTCGATTGTTGCAGCGGCAGATCGAGAGCTTGCAGAGGATTTATGACATAGGCAAGTACGCATCGAGGCACATCAAGGGGACCAAGTGTGGAGTGTCGCTGCTGGGGATTTGCGACGATTTTCTGGCCGATCCGTTTCACCGATTTCGGCCTGAGGATCGCCAGAGGGTGGCCAAGGTGCTTCGGGAGGTCGAGTCGGCTAGGGACGGATGGCGACTCGGATATTCCGTGGGTCTTGAGCCGAGTTGATCGCGTTTTGAATATCCTCGAGTCCGTAGCAGTGTTCGATGAGTTGTGCGAACGGGAAGTCTCGGTGGTGCTTGGTCATGAATTCGACGGCGGCCAGTAGATCTTGGCTTTGGTAGTTATGCACGCCGTGGATCGAGAGTTGCTTGCGGACGATGGTTTCCAGGACGATCGGAGCGGGTTGGGAGGGGAAGACGGCCCCGACGAGGATGATTCGTCCACCGGTACGAGCAAGGCGGAGAGCTTCGAGGGCACCGTCGTTGGTACCGGAGCATTCCAGAACGACGTCAAAACCGTAGGGGATGATCGAGTCGTTTGGATCGAGGGTCATGGAGTTCGGTTCGGCGGTGCTCGTCGCGCCGAACTGTTTGGCCAATTGCCGGCGATGGCTGTCGCGTTCGATACAAACAACATTCCAGGGATACTGTTTGTTGGCAAAAGCGCAGGCCGTCAGGCCGAGCATCCCGGCTCCTAGGATCAGGACTGTTTCGTGGCCTACGAGGTTTGCGGTACGGATCGCGGCGGCGATGGTCGCCGTAGCGCAGCTTAAGGGTGCAGCCGATCGCTCGTCGATTTGTTCTGGGAGTTTGACGATATGGGTTCCGGCCATGAGAGTGCAGTGGGAGGCAAACCCTCCGTGCCAAGCGCTGTCATTTTGGACCTGTTGATGTCCGTACTTGTATCCATGGATGCACTTTTGGGGCAGGTCGTGTTGGCAGAAGTAGCATTTACCGCAGTTGGCGACGATGGTCCATACGATGCGATCTTCGATTTGCAGGTGGTTTCCTGCCAGATCTGTGCGTGGAGCTAAGGGGCCGAATTGAACAATTTGGCCGACGATTTCGTGACCTAGGATTGCGGGAGTCTGTGCGTGCCTTCGGCCGCAGATGGTATGTAGGTCGCTTCCGCAGATCGAGCACAGAACGACTCGGACGAGGATTTCGGAGTTCTCTGTTGTTCTTCTCTGAGCGGTTCGGATTTCCCAGGGAGAGTTAGGGCCGTGAAACAAGGCAGCTTGGGATACCTCTTGGGATTCCTCTTGGGATTCCTCTCTCATCGGGCTTTCCTTGGGTTGTGTGGTTGCTTCGTGCTCGTGCTCAGTGAAACGGTACTCGTGCTCGTGCTCGAAAGGAGTTCAGCATCGGCAAATAGGAGTTTGACCACGAGCTTCTACTCCATTCCACTGAGCAATTCCGAGCATCCGAGCATCCGAGCACGAGCACGAGCACGAGCTATATTCCGCATAGCCGGTTGTGTGGTTATGTGGATGGAAAATGGAAACAGGAGAACTTAGGGAGGATAGGTAGAAACGAAAAAACCGCTGAGAGCCTTGGGCCGCTCAGCGGTTGCATGGATTGAAAAGAGACTCCGACAGAACGGAAGTCAATCTTAGAAGAGCAACGCGATTACGAAGGGGTCTTCGTGGTGGTCTTCTTCACAGCAGCCTTCTTCTTGGCTACTTTCTTCTTGGTAGCAGCCTTCTTAGGAGCAGCTGCCTTCTTCGCAGCCTTCTTCTTGGCTACTTTCTTCGTCGCAACCTTCTTGGTTGCTACCTTCGTTACTCCAGCTTTTTTCTTGGCCACGGTTGTGCCCTCCAATAAACCAAACATGATGATTGTCGCGACACCTTTAGTCCGAAGCAGCAGACTCAAGGGGTCGAACCCGACAACCGAAACAAAACGTCCTTCGCCGCAAACTTTCGATCTGGTCGTATGACCTATCGATCCGTGACAGGATCGAACGTTTGAGCTATGGACACCATAGTTCCAAGTAGTTGTATAAAACTCGAACTTGAATGCAACATCTTTTCGACAATTTTTCCACAAACATGAAACGATTTTTTTGAGGATGTTGAACCTCAAAGGTTCTTATGACTTGGACCCTAGAGGCCTTTGCGACTGGATTTCAAGGGACGGTTTATCATGCCTGAACTTCGGTGCGATAGGCTTTATGGTAATTGTGTTTTAGCGTAAGTTCGCAAAAATGAACTTTTGGTTTTGCGATTGCTTTTGAGTCAGGGCGGGTGTTTTGCGTCAGGGTCGCAAGGTCTTATTTGTCAATGAAAACAAAGGGTTCGAGCAGTAGTTCGTTCGTAGTCCGGGAGGTTTAGCTGCACGCGACCGCAGAGGTTTTTCTAACAAATCGTTGCGCTCAAGCCCGTTGTGCTGCGCTTGGGATCAGAGGGGTTTGGTTTGGGCTTTTGCGATCGATCGAGGGATGTTTGAGCGATCGCTCTGCGTGCGCTCGAGTGCTTCGTAAGAGGTCGAGAGTGGGTTGTTTCGAGGTCAAAATTTTTTTGATTTTTTTCTGCGATCACCATCCGGGAGGACCACCGAAGCGTTGCATGGCTTGCACATTGTTCATCGCCAGGGACAAAAACAGCAGTGCGTTGATCGGGTTGCCGCTTTGGAAGAACCACCAAGCGACGAGGAATCCGACGCCAGCGCCGATGAGGTAGGCTTCATTGTATCCGTCGGTCCTGCGAAGGATCGCAGCGGTATGTTGCACGACATGCCCTCCGTCGAGCGGATAGACCGGAAGCAGGTTCAGCAGGGGCCACCAGATGCTTACGAGTATGTAGAAATTCAGCATTGTGTACGTCCATGGATTGCCGATGCTCAGGTCCCCTTGGGCCCATGGATTCTCGATGCCACGGGGTTTGATCCACTCGACGAAGTCTGCGGCGCTGGGGACAAATACACCCATGGCATAGGCGATTGCTGCGACCAGGATCGCCGATGCGAACTGGAGCAGTGGTCCAGCAAGTGAGATCACGATGTGGTCGATGTGTTGGAGGCGGTAGCGAGCCCCTGAGCGATTGAAGGAAAAGCCGGCTGTGGGGATCGCTAAGCCCCCCATGTGGTAGAGCACGATTTGCGATTCGATCCCGTAGAATCGGAATGCAAGTGCGTGTCCGAGTTCGTGGACAAGGACCGAGACCATCACGCATGCGACCCAGATGGCTAGCAACGGCGCGATACCCGGGGATTGACCGAGACGCGAGAAGAGCTGGTTGGCGCTCATGGCGATGCTGTAGCCCAGGGCTGCGGTGATGAGCCAGAAAAGCCAAGTCACGCGAATGGGGAATCCCAAAAAGTTAAATCGCCAATCGTATTGGCTCGGTGGGGGTTCGCCGATCATTGCTTTATGGTTGTCCTTGGATTCAGTAGGTTATCGATGGATCGCATTCGGAGCCCTAGCATTCATCGATGGCCTCGAGGATGCTTCGAGCAGCCATCTCGAGGGTGGATTTTTGAATCAGGAGCGATGGGATCGCGGCGATACGGTTTCGTTTGGGGCCTGTCAGGTGGACCAAGACCCCTTGGTCGGCGAGTTTTTTCACGACTTGGAAAGCCAGTTCGGATCCCGAATTCGCAAGGTTCTCGAAACTTACACAGCAGGCCAGTCCGGAGCCCAGGGTGACAAGCGGTTCGGGCAAGTGAGTTCTGAGCAGATTACGAAAAAACTCCCCGTTGCGTTCAATATCGGATTGGAGATTTGGCGTTTGGAGGATTTCGAGCGTTTCGAGCGCCACCCGACAGGCCATGGGATAGGCCGCGAAGGTTTCCGACTCGATTCCCGGTCCGATTCCATCGATCCAGTCGTCGGGTCCGACGACGGCTGCGATCGGTAGGATTCCGCCACCGAGGGACTTTCCAAGCACCAGCAGATCGGGTTCCCAGGCTTGGCCTTTGCTCAGGAACATCGGGCCCGTTCGGCGGAGTCCCATTTGGATTTCGTCGGACACGATGGCCAGGTCATAGCTTCTGGCCAAAGCGACAAGTTGTTGCATGAAGGCTGCGGGTGCGAAGTAGTAGCCTCGGGCTCCGATAGCCGGCTCGACAAAAAGGATCGAGGCTCGTGGCTTGAGTCTCTCAAACGTCAGGCTCGCCTGCTCCAGGGCCCGCTGGCACTCATCGCATAAGGGGCTCTTGTCTGCATGAGCTTCCAGGGGATTGCCGCTGGCATCATGACTGGCATCATGAACCAGGATTGGAGCACACAGACCATGGAGGTGGCGTGGAAAGGGGATTGTCGCATGGTTTTCAAGCGGCCCATGCGGACCCAACGCGTCGGAGCGTTCGGTATCGCTCAAGAGGGCGCTGGCCAACGAGCGTCCGTGGTAAGCCAGATCGAAACCGATGGTGCTTCCCGGGCGTTTTGCATAGGCGAGTTTCCATGCGATCTCGATGGCTCTTGCGCCGCTGACGGTCAGCCACACTTTGGAGTGCCCGTGGGGATTGCGACCTGCGGGTGCGTTTTGGTCCCAGAGGCTCCCGAGGGTCTCTTCGAGTCTGGACCTCAAGTGGGATTGCCCTCCGTGTGCCCATGTCAGCTCCGCGATTTGCTCGCACACTGCGGCGGCTAGTCGGGGGTGTGCGTGCCCGAGGTTGCAAGCTGAGTAACCGCAGATCAGATCGAGGTATTTCCTGCCTTGCTCATCCCAGACGTATTCCCCTTGGCTGCGCAGGAAGACTAGGTGGCTCAGTGGGTCATAGCTCCGATGGCTACCGCGCGGACGTCTAGGATTCATCCGTCGAGGGAACTTTTACCCGTTCGAGCAGGGGTTGGATAATCGCCTCAGGAACGAACTTTTCGAGCGAGCGGCCATGTCCTAAGCTTGCGATTTGTTTGATCAGGCTGCTCGAGACGTGGACGAATTCCTCATCGGCCATCAGGAAGACGGTTTCGAGGTCGGCATCGAGTTGACGATTGGCCATCATCATCGTGAATTCGCCAGCGATGTCCGTCAGGGGGCGAACGCCCCGGACCATGACTTTGGCTCCGAGCTTGCGGACAAAGTCGACGGCCAGTCCATCGAAAGAGCAGACCGAGACGTTCGGGAGGTGCTCGGTGACTTTTTCAACGAGTCTTAAGCGTTCCTCGATTTCAAAAAGGGGTTTTTTTTCTTGGTTGACCCCGATGCCGATGACGAGTTGGTCAAACAGCACGCAGGAGCGTTCGATGATGTGCAGATGTCCGAGGGTGATCGGATCGAAGGACCCGGTGTAGACTGCTTTGCGAGCGGAGAGTTTGGTCATGGAGTGCTCGTGTGCGTCGAGAGTCGTTCCAAGGTCGAGGGTTTGCGCAGTTGCTGGAAGCTGAACATGTAGGCCAGGAATGCTGCCAGCAGACTGACCCCGGTGCATCCGAGCAAGGCATACTTTGCGATCTGCATGATCATATCGATATCCTCGGCTCGCATGTTGCCGTTGGGTTGCTGTTGCTGGGCTTGCTCAATGCTCGATTTCATGCTTTCGATAATCTGAGGAGACAGAATGTAGGTCAGGATTCCACGTGGGATGGTAAGGATCGCCAAGGCTAGGGCTAGCCACGAGAGGTACACGGCAGCGAAACGTTTGCGCTGGAGGACCATAATGCTCAGCACCACCAAAGGGATCGATATCAACAGGTCAAAGACGCTTATTGCGATTTGAATCGCATTGAGCTTGAGGCCAGGGGGTGGATTGACACCGGGCGCAGGGGCGTTGGCCAAGCTGGCCAACGAAGCTAATAGTCCGATGATTCCCATCAATCCGGAGAGTCCAAAGACGAGCATGAGGATCGTAGCGATCATCGTCGCGGTCGAGAGTCCTTTGGGTTGCTCGAAGGACTCGGAGGTATTGGGTTCTAGGGGCGACTTGAAGGAGTAAGAGCTCATGGCGTTTGCATTCGTAAGAATAAGGGGGCGGTCTTCTAGTTGGAGATTTTAATCGATGCCACCTGAGATTTGTAGCCAATTGGGATTTTCCTCGGCATGCTCGGCGATTTCTTCCCAGATCGAAAGACGGTCGCGCAACGGTTCCCAATTCCACGTTTGCCGTGCCTTGTTGGAATCTAGGACGATCCAAGGTGCATCGTAAGGGCGAGGTTGGTCGATGCGTTGGAGTTCGCTGACCGCTCCGAATCGCTCTGAGCCCCAGCGCCGCGCGCACCATTCGTGGAGCTCTTGTAGGGAGAAGGCCGATTCGATCCCGCCCGAGACATTGACCGCGATAGGTTTGGATCGGAGCGATGGCTGGTTTTGGAGGGGTTGTTGGGTTTGCCGTCCCTGGGATTCACCGATGGATTCACCTATTTGCAACTGGACCAGTCGTGCGAGGTCATCGGGGTGGAGGCAGTCGCGGACTTGGGCTCCTGAGCCTTGGAAACCGAGCATTCGCAGTGGATGTCGGTAGAGGAACCGATGCATCCAGTACGTGATGATGCCTTGGTCGGCTTTTCCGAACTGGCCTGAGCCGGCAAGGATGCCACAGCGGTTGATCCACAGTGGGAAATCGAAGGCGTTCGAGTATTCCTTGGCTAACCACTCCGAGGCGAGCTTGGTCGCTCCGTAGAGGGACAAGGGGGGCTCGATGCTAAAGCGTTCGTCGATGCCCTGACGGCTGAGTCCAGGGATGAGGTTTTCCGATTCGATGCGATCCCAATCGAACTGCAGCACGGAGTTCTTGATCTGGTGAGGAATGCGCGAGAGTTCCCGGATGGAGTAGACGCGCGAGGAACTCACGAGGACCATCCCGGCGCGATGCCGTTTGCAGTACTCAAGCAGATGGATGGTCCCTCCGAGGTTGTGATCGACGAGGTTTTGCGAAGGGCTTTGGTTCGCTTGCGAAGGGATGTTCGCTGGAGCGTCAAGCGCCGCAGAGCCCAATCCAGCGAGCACACTGGGGTTCGCTGCGCAGTCGATCACCCAGTCGCAAGCTGGCAGCGATTCGACGAAATCTCTTTGGCGAAGGTCTCCGAGGATGACCTCAGCGCCTAGGCATTCCAGGGGTGCGCGATTGGTCTGGCTGCCGGGTCGCATGAGATTGTCGACCAGGGTGATTTTTAGCCCTGGGATTTTTAGTCCTGGGGTGAGGCTTCCCGAGGATCCATCGCCAGAACTTGCAGGGGCTCGCCGGTCAGGATACGACCCGGGCACAGGCTCGCTAGAGAGAGGCCCGCTAGAGAGGGGCCCGCTGGAGAGAGGCTCATTGGCTAAAAACCATTTTGCGATTCTCGAGCCGACAAAGCCGCAACCGCCGGTGATGAGCAAGTGCATGGTAATCGGCTTGGCTTCGAGGGGCATTCCGCAGGGGTGCCCTGCGGAGTGTGATGTTTAGCTTCGACGACTTATGAGGAGACTTTCCAATTGGCCAGGAGTTGTTCGGCCCCTGGGCTCAGGCGTCGGACTTTGGCAATGATGACAGCCTTCTCGGATTTGCTGGCTTTATCCAAGCGTTTCTTCAAGAGCGTCAGCTTTGCTTTGCGTTGTCGGCGTCGGCGCAGTTCGGTGGGTCGTTCGTTGGCCATGTTGAATCCTGTGGAATTTGGAGGCGGTAGAGTGGATTTCCAGACCGAAACGATAGTCGAAGCTCCATTTTTAGTCAATCTTGGACCTGTTCGACTCGGGTTGCTTATGGCAAGATATCCGTCCCCGGGGGCGCCTTGATCTTACGCGAACATTCGACTTCGATACCCTTAAAAACTCTTATCACAGGCTTGACGGAGCCCCAGGCGACCATGAACCCATTGGAAAATAAAGATTCGGCGGCAAAAAGCGATTCGGCAGCAAGCTCGTCTGGCAACACGGGTTTTTCGGGCGGAGCGACGGCCATTGTGATGGCAGCCGGAAAAGGGACAAGGATGAAGAGCGAGTTGCCTAAGGTCCTTTTTCCGGTGCTCGGTCGCCCCATGATTCATTGGGTGCTCGATGCGTTGGAGCAGGTTCCTGTGAGTCGGGTTTTGGTGGTTGTAGGCTATCGCCATGAGGATGTAAGGCGAGAGCTTCAAGGACGCAAAAATGTGGAGTTTGTCTTGCAGGAGCAGCAGTTAGGAACGGGCCATGCGGTTCAGATGTGCGTTCCATCGCTTCGGGATAAGCAGGACTCAGGTTCCGGTCCGGTGATGGTGGTAGCGGGGGACTCACCGCTGGTTCAGTCCTCGTCGCTTGGCGAATTGCTCCATGCGTTTGGCATGGGGGATTTCTCCTGTTTGCTCGGAACTCTGATCAAACCCGATCCGCAGGGACTCGGCCGCATCGTTCGGGATGCTCAGGGGGGCTTTGAGAGGATCGTCGAGCAAAAAGACGCATCGGTTGAGGAGTCGAAGATCCAAGAGGTCAATATGAGCACGTATCTGTTTAAGCAGGATCGGCTGATTTGGGCACTTGAGCGGCTTGGAAACAACAACGCGCAAAACGAGTACTATCTAACGGACTGTCCTGCGCTTCTCAAGGAGCAAGGGGACCGGGTCGATGCCCTAGCGGCGTTGAAGGCGTGTGAAGCCCTCAGCATCAACACCATCGATGAGCTTGAAAAGGTTGAGGACAAGATGAAAGAACTGGGCTATCGATGCAAGAGTTAAAGATTTTCAGTGGACGCGCGAATCTTCAATTGGCAAAAGAGATTTGCGATTTTTTGCATCTCAAGACCGGTGCGATCCAATTGGGCAAATTTCCCGATGGAGAGAACTTTTGCAAGATCGACGAGGACGTCCGAGGTCGGGACGTGTATCTGGTCCAACCGACATGTCCTCCGGTCAACGACAACTTGATGGAACTCTTGATCATGATCGACTCATGCAAGCGTGCCAGTGCAGCAAGGATCACTGCGGTGATTCCATACTACGGCTATGCACGCCAGGACCGCAAGGACGAGGGTCGCACTCCGATCACGGCCAAGTTGGTTGCGAATCTGATCACCAGAGCCGGTGCCGATCGGGTCTTGGCAATGGACTTGCACGCCCCGCAAATCCAAGGCTTTTTTGACGTGCCGGTCGACCATTTGTATGCAGCTCCGGCCTTGACGAGGTATTTCCAAAACCAAAATTTGGACCCCGAGGACATCGTTGTGGTCAGCCCGGATGAAGGAAGCATCAAACGGGCCTTTGGGCACTCGAAGCGCATCGGTGGCAAACTCGCCATTATCGATAAAGTCCGAGACAATCCGCTTCAGACCAAGCAGCGGAACATCATCGGTGGTCCGGTCGAGGGGAAGATTTGTTTGATGTTCGATGACATGATCAGCACAGGCGGTTCGATCTGCGGGGCAGCCAAACTTGTCCATGAAGCCGGCGCCAAGGAGATTCACTTGGCCGCGACCCACGGAGTCTTGTGCGGTCGAGCGATTCAATCGATCAAAGAAGCTCCGATCAAGAGTTTGGTGATTACCAACACCATCCCCTTGCCCGCCGAGAAGAAGCTCGACAATATCTTTGTGCTTTCGGTGGCCCCTTTGCTGGCCGAGGCGATCCGTCGAATCCATTCGAACCAATCGATCAGCTCGATGTTCGGCGCCGGGGGCTCGATTCACTGAGCCTGCTTGTGACCCATACAACCAGTGATTGACACAACCAGTGATTGGCACAGATGGACTTGCGAAGCGATCCGAAGTGCTGGACAATCTTGAGAGTCACTCAGCACTTCTCGAACGATGTTCTTCAAGGGCCCTACTGCGGGCCGATTTCGGAAAGCCTTGGTTCTAGCGATGATCACCCATGCAGGCGGCCTTGCTTTCGAAGATTTGAGCGTCGGAGATCGATGGCAAAGCGAACCGCGAACGATCGAGATTCGCGATATTGAGCAATTTGCGCAATTGACGGGGGACCACGATCGGTTGCACACCGATGAGGAATTCGCCAGCCAAGGACCCTTCGGTAAACCCGTCGCGCACGGGATGTTGGGGATGTCGATTTTGGCGGGACTCAGCTCGACGGCTCCGCTTGTGCAGACGGCCGCCTTGATCGAAGTTCGCAATTGGAGTTTTTGCAAGCCGATTTTCCCAGGCGATACTCTCAGAGCCGTCACGGAAGTCGTGGACCTTAAGTCGCATGGTCGTCGGCATGGCCAAGTCCATTGGGTCCGACAGTTGCTCAACCAAAGGGGTGAGAAGGTCCAGGAAGGGACTTTGGTGACCTTGGTGATGCGAGGCAAGCCCCTCTCGACGCGTCCGGTACGAACCGACTCGGCTCATGGGGATCTGATGACTCGGGCGGTTCCGGCCCCTGTCGGTCCTGCATCTATCGATTCGGCTCCAGTTTGTTTGGACCCTGTTGAATCGGCCACGGTTGAATTGGCCCATGAGAAATTGACCCATGAAAAATTTCTCCTCGGGGGCAACTCGCTACCCGAATCGGTATCGATTCGATCGGAGTGAGGCAGTGAGCCTGGGGATTTTCATTCGTAGGCTTGCGATCGGTGGGGATTGAAGGTTTTGGATGCTATACTAGAACCCCCCTGCCCTTTGGGTCTCGGCGTTTTGCGACTGGGCCCTTTGGGGCTTGCCGTTTGAATCCCGCCTTTGCATCCCCCTGACCTGCTTGAATTACCTATGCGATACCGATCGATTTGGGTTCTCCTATCGTGCGTCTGTGTTTGGATCTTGGATGCCTTGCCGAGTCGCGGGCAAGATCAGGACGTGGAGTTTTTCGAGAAGCGTGTCCGACCGATTCTGGCGCAGCGCTGTTGGTCGTGTCACAGCGGAGAGTCCGGTGAATCCAAAGGGGGACTTCGGCTCGACCATATCGACTGGATCAAAAAAGGAGGGGATTCAGGTCCTGCGCTCCTAGGCGGTGATATCGATGGGAGTTTGATCTACCAAGCCGTCAGTTATCAGGGCTATGAGATGCCCCCAGATGGGCGGCTTCCCAAGGACCAAGTCGAGGTGATCAAGGAGTGGATAGCGCGTGGGGCTTATTGGCCCGACGAGCCGTTGCCTGAGGACAAGCAGCATCAGGACGCATTCGATTTAGAGGCGAGGCGTCAATCGCACTGGGTATGGAATCCTGGTCCGGTTCCGAACGATCGTCCGTCGGCACAGGATCCTTGGTCCAGCGGAAGTATCGATACGATGGTCATCGGCAAGCTTCGTGAGAAGGGCTTAGAGCCGAACCAAGTCGCTGCGCGTTCGACGCTCGTGCGGCGCGTTTACTTGGACTTGATTGGGATTCCACCGACTCCCCAGGAGCTCCAGGAGGCTCTCGGTTCGAGCGATCCGGACTGGTACGCTAAGACGGTAGATTCGCTCCTTGCGAATCCTCAGTTTGGAGTTCGTTGGGCGCGGCATTGGCTCGACCTTGTCCGTTTTGCGCAATCGCGAGGTCATGAGTTCGACGAGGATATCCCGTCAGCGGAGCCTTATCGCGACTATGTCGTTCGGGCGTTGAATGCCGATGTTCCTTATGATCAATTCCTCGTCGAGCATTTGGCGGGAGATCTGTTGAAGGCGCCTCGGGTGCATCCGGCTCTCGGTTGGAACGAGTCGGTTCTGGGGACGGGGTTTTGGCATCTGGGGGAATGGGTTCACTCGCCGGTCGATACCCGCAAGGACGAGACGGATCGATTCGACAACATGGTCGATGTTTTCAGCAAGACATTTTTGGGCGTTACCGTCGCGTGTGCACGCTGCCACGATCATAAGTTCGATGCGATATCCCAGGAAGATTACTATGCGATTTACGGGTACTTAAAGAGCAGCGACTATCGATTGGTGCGCTTCGAGACCGACGTACAGCATCGGGAAATCGCCAAGGTCCGGAGCGAGAAAATGGAGCTTCTCGAAGCGACTCTTCGGAAGGAGCTAGGCCAGCAGATCGAGCGGGTCGAGGCCAAGGATTTCGGGGTGTTGAAGGATACCCCAGAAGAGGTTCAGGCCGTTGTCGCCAGGGCCAATGCGATAGCAAACTACGCGAGGTTTGCCGAGTCGATGGTCCCTACCGAGGATCCGAGGGTTGTCTTCGATGCACGGCGTCCCGATGCGATGCTCTGGCAATCCGATAGCGTGATCTATGGGGCGGGGTCCAAGTTGCCAGGGTCGGTCAGTTTGGTCACTGGCGCGGGGGCTTCGGTTTGGAAAGTCCATCTTTTGCCCGAGGCGTGGCGGGACCCGTTTTGGAATCCGATGACGCAGACTTCGCATGGGGTCAATCGACAGAATCGCCATCCGCAGATCAACGAGGCCGGCAAGATCATGCCGACGTCGAAGTTTGCATTGACGACGGGAAAAGTCTCCTATTTGGTACGCGGATCGTTCCGAGCCTTTGCGAGCGTCGATTCGCATCGGTTGATCGCTGGTCCTTTGCATGGCGAGACCGTTTTCGAGAATGGAGGGGACGACAACGAGTACCGCTGGGTCACCCAATCGTTGGATCGGCATCAAGGCAAAACCATCCACATCGAGTTGTCCCCATTGCAGGACAAGCCCTTTGGGTTGGTCCAAGTCATCGAAGGACCTGCCCCTGCGTTAGGAGCTGTGCGAGGTATCGAGCCGCCCGAGGCGTTTGCACTTTGGAATGCAACGAGGGATCTGGCATTGCGATCGTTGCAAAATCCTACGCTAGAGCTAAGCACCAAGCAGCGTGCAGAGATTGCGGCTTGGACCCAAGGAGTACTCGATCGATCGGAGGGGACTGTATTTACCGATTTGTCCCAGCAGGCCAGCCGATTGGATGCTCAGTTTGCTCAGAGCATAGTTTGGCATTCCCATTTGGCTCTAGCGATGCGCGATGGAGAGGGTATCAACGATTCGCTTTTGATCCGTGGAAATCCATCGAAGCCTGGTGCGGAGGTTCCCAGGCGCAATCTGACGGCACTGGGTGGTAAGCAGACGATTTACCAGGGACCTGGCAGTGGGCGCTTGGAGTTGGCCGAGCAACTCGTTGCCAAGGACAACCCCTTGGTCGCCAGGGTGCTTGTCAATCGCCTATGGCATCATTTGATGGGACGCGGGATCGTACCGACAACCGATGATTTTGGCGTTCTGGGGATGCGTCCGACCCATCCGGAGCTGCTCGACGAACTGGCCTCGGAGCTCATCGCCAGCGGTTGGTCGGTCAAGTCGATGATCAAGAGGGTGTGTCTATCGAGTGTGTACCAGCAGGATTCCAAGTCCAGCATGGAGTCTCGAGAGAAGGACCCGGACAATCAGTGGCTTTCGCATGCACGGGTAAGGCGATTGGAGTCCGAGTCGATTCGCGATACGTTGTTAGCCATTAGCGGTCAGCTCGATTATCGCGCGACGAGTCTGGATGCACCGAGTGTACCGGTCCACTTGACGGAGTTTCTTGAGGGACGGGGGCGTCCGGGCCGCAACGGGCCGTTGGATGGCGGGGGCAAGCGCAGTTTGTATTTGGAGGTGCGAAGGAACTTCCTCAACCCGATGATGTCGACGTTTGACACACCGAGTCCGTTTAGCAGCATGGGGCGGCGCAACGTTTCGAATGTACCGGCACAGTCGTTGATCCTGTTGAACGATCCGCTGGTGCATCAGCTGGCCGACCGTTGGGCACAGAGACTCGTCCAGGATGGTCAGAGCGACGCCGAGCGGATTCGCACGATGTGGATGGTCGCTTTTTCGCGCGAGCCGACGAGCCAGGAGCTGGAGTTGATGGATCGTTTTGTCCATTCTCAAGACTTCGCCAGCCCGCAGGATGCTTACCGATCGTTGGCTCACATGCTGATGAACAACAAGGAAGCGATCTACCGCTTTTAGCAGGTAGATGCATCGTTTTCGTCGTACTCGTACTCGTGCTCGTACTCTTGCTCGATGCCGTATCTTCGATTACGAGTACGAGTACTGCTAGCGCGGAGTAAGAGTACGAAAAGCCGGCGGAAACATCGATTGAAACTCCGAAACATGCGAATAGCGCGGCTTCCTCGCCGTTGGCTACGGGTTAAACGATTGCTCTTGCCTCACATCGGATTTCGTCGTGCTCGTACTCAATGAAATGGTACTCGTACTCGTACTCGATACCGTATCTTCGAGTACGAGTACGAGTACGAGTACTGCTAGCGCGGAGTACGAGTACGAAAAGCCAGGGGAAACGTCGATTGAAACTCCGAAACATGCGAATAGCGCGGCTTCCTCGCCGTTGGCTACGGGTTAAACGAT
>QWPJ01000193.1 GCA_003671195.1 Planctomycetota bacterium | reverse complement strand
TTCATCTCCGGCAGAAAACTCAGTGTCTTGGGAATCACTCGATCATGAACCCGCAAGACCACCGAGAGTTCGATCGGTTGCTCCTGCTGCTCGATCCTCAAAACCGCTTGGTATTCCCCAGCCGGAACCTCGGGGGGAACATAGGTCTCAACCAACCAATTCGATCCACGCCCCGCAGGCGACTCGCGTGTGGTCCACTTCGGAAAATTCCCCTCAAGCGGTATGGTAAGCAATGGATCGGGAATCGATTGGTCGCCGCTGGGCACATCCCGATAGGTGTAAATCTCAAGCCGACTCGATTCCAGAGGGCTCTTTTGTGAATCGGAGTCCTTCCAACTCCAGGTCATTCTCGGCGCACCGGGCTGCTTGGAGATGACCTGAAAACCAGCCCAAGCGCCTCGCGCCATGTCGAGCTTGACGGTGCGTGTCTGTGCATCGAACAGATGATTGGACTTCAAATAGCTCGGGCGCTGTGCCGGGATCAAAGTCTTGGTTTTAGAGACATAGGTATCGAGTGGGTCGATCACGCTCCATTGCGTACCCGCACCTTCGAGTGCCCCAGTCCAGTAGGCATCATTCTTGAAATTCGCATTCTTTTTGCCGCTGAGATTTTCAACCGGCTTGAGAGCCAGTGCCGAATCTTCCTGACGTAAAACGGGGACTTGGACGATCCGCTCCTCCCCTAGATTCCCATGCTTGTCGATCGACTGGACACTGATTTTCGCCGAAGTGGAATCCTTGCTCAAGAGTTTCGAATTCGGAGAAAAAACCCGATCCAATGGCATTAAAAACCGATGATTGTCATGGCTTCGGATCGATGGCACCCAAAACGGAGCAAGCTGCTCGCCATCGAGCTTCGCACGAAATCCGATCAGCTCATCGATTCGATTCGGTTCGATCTGCCATGTAACCCTCCATCGAGGATCTTGTTGATCAGGAGGCAGAAAACGCAAGTCGTCGATCGTTGGAATCGCGCTGCTGGATTGCTTGGGTGCTTCGGGGCCGACTTGAACCATCAAATAAGGAGCGCTCGAGCGATTCGAGTCCTTGCTCGCGACGAAACGATTGGGGAATATCTCCTGCTTGAATTCCTCTCCGTTGCGTGTCCAGGTGCTTCCCGTGTCATCCATCAAGACGATTCCGTAGCTCAAACCATGGATCCTGGCGAGCAAAATTTCAGGCGGTACATCCAATTCCACCCAGCCCTTGCTCGCCGATGGCTTCGCATCGACCGAGGCATAGATCGTATTGCCCTGGCCAATGCTTACCGCGGTTAAATCCGAGTCGTACCATCGCTCGGTGGGATAAACCCGGTGGGTAAAGGTCGATGCACCTTGAACTTTTTGATATCCACTCCCATCCCCCTCAATCCAGTCGGCACTGAGCGTGCTGAGCGTCACGCGCTCGATGGGTCGATCCCCCTCGACCTTCAGCATCAATTTAGCACTCTGAATCTGCTTGCCCTTGAGCACCCCGGGCTGAAAATCGATGATCGAAAGTTCGACGATCGACTTGAGCTTGAGCTTCGGCGCACCACCATTCGAACCGCTCTGCTCCGATGGGTAATTCGACACCCAGGTGTCTCTGGCAATATCCACGCGAACCGAGCCCTCGGCTCCTTGGCCGAATACCCTCGAACCGCAACTTGAAGACAAGAGGACCGCGAACAAAAAACAACGAACCAAAAACAACGCATATGCATTGCGCATGAATGCCTCCTGGGTGGTAACAGTACTCGATTACTCGGGTGACTTACGCTTCTTCACCGCACGGGTTTGCTTAGCGCGGGATTGACTCGCACGCTTCTTACTCGCATCGGGCTCTTGGGAATCCGATCCGGGTTCTCCGGTCCGAACGCTCTCCCACTGAGCCAACGCCTCTGCAGTATAACTCCGATGCCGACCCTTCGGCACTCCTTGGACCATAGTGCTTCGCCCATAATCGATGAGCATCTGGGGACTCCCCTCGAAGACCAACTGGCCTCCAGCCTTGCCCGCTTCAGGCCCAAGATCGATCACCCAATCGACCACGCGGATGACCTCGAGATTGTGCTCGATGATCACCACCGAGTTGCCTTGGTCGACGAGTCGATTCAGCAGATTCATCAGCTTATTGATGTCATCGAAGTGCAAGCCGGTCGTCGGTTCGTCGAGCACAAAAAGTGTTTTTCCCGTCGCTGGACGGACCAACTCGGCAGCCAGTTTGACTCTCTGCGCTTCGCCCCCCGATAAGGTCGGTGCGCTCTGTCCAAGCTTCACGTAGTCGAGCCCCACATCGCACATGATCTGGAGCATTTTGGCGATCCGAGGTTGCTGGCTGAAGTGCTCCAAGGCTTCTGCCGTCGTCGACTCGAGCACATCATTGATGTTTTTCCCTCGGTATTCGACGGCCAAGATTCGCTCCTGATACCGCTTACCCTGACACGCTTCGCACTCGATCCAAACATCCGGAAGAAAATGCATCTCGATGCGCCGTTTCCCTACACCTTCGCATGCCGTGCACCGCCCGTTGCCCGTGTTGAAACTAAAACTCCCCGACTGTATGAATCCATCATTGGGTAATAATGCATAGAATTGCCGTATCGAATCGAAGACCCCTGTATAAGTCGCAGGCGTGCTCGTAGGACTATTGCCCAGTGGGGATTGATCGACCTGAAGCACCTTATTGAGTTGCTCGACCCCTTCGATCGCACCGTGCGCACCGGGCACCTTATCGCTCCGATAAATCTTCTGTGCCAAGCCTGGATACAGAATCCCTTGGACCAACGAACTCTTTCCGCTCCCGCTCGGCCCGGTGACCGCAATCAACCGCTCCAAAGGAAACGCAACATCGATCAACTTGAGCGTATTGTGCGCGGCCCGACGCACTGTCAACCACTTGCAACCTGGCCGCTCCTGGCGAGTTTCTGGATCGATGATCGATGCTCGTTTTTGATCGATCTGAATCGACTTGGTCCCGTTGAGATAAGGACCTGTGACGGAAGCTGGATTTTGCAGAATCTCCTCGACGCTACCTTGGGCGACAATCGTCCCGCCCAAAGTACCTGCCCCGGGCCCAAAGTCCCGAATCGAATCGGAATTTCGTATCACGTCGCGATCGTGCTCTACCACCAACAACGTATTTCCTAGATCCCTCAATTGATGCATCGCGCGGATCAGTTTTTCATTGTCTCTCGGATGAAGCCCAATCGTGGGCTCATCCAATACATACAACACTCCGCTTAGTCCTGTTCCGAGCTGACTAGCAAGTCGAATCCTTTGCGACTCTCCACCCGAGAGTGTGTTCGCCGTTCGCCCGAGCGTCAGATAGTCCAATCCAACATCGACCAAAAATCGAAGGCGTTGGAGAATTTCCCGTCGGAGCTCTCCCCCTACCTGCACCTGATGCGAAGAGAAATCGAGCGATTGAATCCAAACCTGCAAATCCTCGAGTGTCATGCACATCAAGTCCGCGATCGGCTTGTCAAACCAACGCATCGCAGATGCCTGCGGATTGACCTTGGATCCCCCGCAAACCCTGCATGGCACATCGCCAAGTTGTCCTTGCAATCGCGATTTGATCGCCGAATTGTTCTTGGCCATAAACTCGAGCGTCGGCAGGATCCCCTCGTAACGGAATTCAAACGACAATTGCTCCCCGGAGTGGATCGGGATCAACACCTCCTCGGCTCCATGAAAGAGCTTATGCAATTGGCTTCTGCTCCAGGTCCTAAACGGCTCCTCGACCGGCAAATCCAAATGACTGCCCATGGCTCGGACCATCGCTATGGCCATCGGATTGCCAACGGGATTCCATAGGTGCAAACCACCCTCGAGCAGGCTCAGCCCAGCGTCGATGAACCGCATCGGATCGGCTCCGGCTTCCGTACCGATGCCCGAACATGCTTCACACCAACCGATCGCGGAATTGAACGAAAAGGAATGAGGACTGAGGGGTTCAAAGGAAATGCCGCAAGCATGACACGCCGAATGCAACGAATAGGTTTCGATGAGCCATCGATTCTCCGGACGATCGTCAACCATGGCCAGTTGCGCAATGCCCGAACCGAGCCCTAAGGCCGTCGCCGCACTATCGGCTAAACGCTTGCGATCGATCTGATCGAACTGGATCCGATCGACGACGACCTGTAGCTGCGCGACTTGCTTGGCCGGTAACTTCAACTCTTGATCGATTTCGTGGGTCTTGCCATTGACCCGAATCCGTGTGTAACCCGACCGGAGCAGGTCCTGCAAGAAGCCCTCGAGGTTTTGATTCGCCTGAAGCGTCACGGGTGCCAACAGCAAGCATCGCTGGGGCAACTTCTTGTTGCGGCTGGCTTCTTCCTTCTTCTGCATCCAGCGATCGAGAATCTGATCGATCGTTTGGGATTCGACCGGCGCATCGCACTGCGTGCAATGCTGCTTGCCCATCCGCGCATAGAGCACTCGAAAATAATCGTAGATCTCCGTGACTGTCCCGACGGTCGAACGGGGAGTGTGCGAAAGCCCTTTTTGTTCGATCGCGATCGCAGGGGCGAGCCCCTCGATTTTCTCCACCGGCGGCTTGGGCATCTGCCCGACGAATTGGCGCACATAGGGGCTCAAGCTCTCGACGAATCGTCGCTGCCCCTCGGCATAAATCGTCTCCATCGCCAAGGAGGTCTTACCGCTTCCGCTGTGCCCACAAAAGACGGTCATGGCCTGCTTAGGTATCGTCACATCCACATTCTTGAGATTGTGCTGCGTTGCTCCAATCACGCGGATATTTTGCAACGCCGGACTTGTCAGCGGCGATGCGATCGGTTCAACCTTGGCTTTGCTACTCTTGCGACTAGCCGATTTCTTCGGCTTGGTCGAACCACTCTCACGGCTCTCCAAATACTGCTTGATCGCTAAGCCCGTGTAAGAGTCTGGGTTCCGAGCGACCTGCTCGGGAGTACCCTGGCATAAAAGGATACCACCCCCGGCGCCTCCCTCGGGCCCCAGGTCGATGACCCAATCGGCTGACTGAATCAAATCGAGGTTGTGTTCAACGACGACGACGGTATTTCCTTTATCCACCAGACTGTGAAGGACTTGAAGCAAAAGATCGATGTCGTGAAAATGCAAACCGGTCGTCGGCTCGTCCAAAACAAACATCGTCTGTCCGGTCCCACGCTTGCTCAACTCCCGCGAAAGCTTGATCCGCTGGGCCTCTCCCCCTGAGAGACTCGGAGATGGCTGACCGAGCTTGATGTAATCGAGCCCAACGTCGGCCAAAGTCCTCAGCTTGCTGAGGATCTTCGGAAACGCGTCGAAAAGCTCGATGGCCTGCTGAACATCCAAATCAAGACAATCGGCGATCGACTTGCCTTTAAAAAGGACCTGCAGGGTCGATCGCGAGTAACGCTTGCCTTCGCACACGGCACAAGGTACCCAGATGTCGGCCAGGAACTCCATATCCAAACGGATCGCACCATGCCCCTCGCACAACGAGCATCGCCCGATCTCGGTGTTGAAACTGAAGGTGCCAGGCAAAAAACCGCGACGCTTGCTCTCGGGGAGCTCGGCAAACAAGTCTCGCATCTCGTCGAAGAGCTTGGTGTATGTCGCAGGATTGCTCCGTGGAGTCCGACCGATCGGACTCTGATCGATTTCGATCAGCTTATCCAAAAACTCGATCCCCTGAATCGCTCGGTGAGCCCCCGGCGAATCCTCGGCGCGATTCAACGCATTGCGCAGGGCTGGCGACAGGATATCCGTGACCAGTGAGCTTTTCCCTGAACCGCTGACGCCCGTCACGGCGATCAACCGACCCAAAGGGAAATCGACATCGATGTTACGTAGATTGTTGTGCTTGGCCCCTAAAACTCTTAGCGTCTTGCCCGAGCCGACTCGACGCGTCGGTGGTCGTCGGATCGAACGCGCACGGCTGAGGAATTGCCCGGTCAAACTCTTTGCGTTCGAGGAGATGTCTTCGATGGAACCGACCGAAATCAACTCGCCTCCTTTGACCCCAGGACCTGGCCCAAAGTCGACCAACAAATCGGCCGCTCGCATCGTGTCTTCGTCATGCTCGACAACAATTAGACTATTGCCGATATCCCGCAACTTCTTGAGCGATCGTAGTAGTTTCTCGTTGTCGCGGGCGTGCAGACCGATCGATGGCTCATCCAAAACATACAGAACACCGGTCAATCCGGCTCCGATCTGACTGGCAAGCCGGATACGCTGCGACTCTCCCCCCGAAAGCGTCGGTGCCCCCCGATCGAGCGACAGATACCCTAGCCCAACGTCTTGAAGAAAACTCAGTCGGTTGCGAACCTCTTTGAGCACCTCGGCAGCGATCAACTCCTGCGTCGGGGTCAACTCCAAGTTCGCAAAGAACTCGACAGCTTCGTCGATCGGCATCGATGAACATTGCCCGATCGACCTCCATGGATCGAGATTGTCAAACCCCTTGGTAAGCGTCTTGAGCTTGATCGATCTGCCCAACGCCTGGATCCGCTCTCCTTGGCAACTCGGGCATTGGACTTCCTCGAAATACCGGTCGTACCGAGATTTCACCGTTTGGCTGTTCGACTCGCGGTAGACATACATCATGTCCATCGCGATTCCCAAGTAGCTCCGGTGGCCGGTCGAGGGTTGATTGCAATAGGCGTAAGCTCTCCCATCGCCGACCAACAAGATCCTACGAATCCCCTCTGCCAGATTCTGCCATGGAACCTTCGATGGATCCTTGGGCAGTTTATAGATCTTTTGGACTGCTTGGCAGAATTCCCCCAATCCTCGCCTCAGCCAAAGGGGCATGGTTTCCCACGTCCCAATAGGCTCGATCGCCCCATCTCGGATCGACAGCGCGGGATTCGGAACCAATTTCTCTTCGGTAAAGAACTTTGTTACACCGAGCCCCTCGCAGGTCTCGCAAGCCCCCTGAGGTGAATTGAAACTCAGCATCTGCGGTGTCGGTGTCGGATACGAAACACCGCATTTCGAACAAGCATAAAGCAACGAATAAACGACATCATTGGCCGTATCGCAACCCCAGTCGACATCGGACTTCGAGGCATTGCCCCCAAGCGGGATGGCCCGACTGAGGATCATCTGGCCATCGCTCACGTCCAAGGCCTTGTCGATCGCTCCGATCAACACCTCAAGGTTAGGGGACTCGAACAACTCGGGCCTTACGCAAATCCGATCGACCACCACATCGACATCATGCTTGTAATGCTTATCCAAATCCGGTGGATTGCTCAGCGCATAGAGATTGCCATCGACCCGGACACGATTGAATCCAAACCGTTGCATCTGCTCGAATAGATCCTTCTGAGTCCCCTTCTGATTGCGAACCAATGGAGCCAATATCGCATACCAAGCCGCCGAATCCTTCGATGAAGGCTTCTTGGGGATCAATGTTCGGATCTTCTGAACCATCTGATCACGGGTCTGATGGGAGATCGCCGTAGCACACTGAGGGCAAAACCCGGTCCCGCATCGGGCAAAGAGAACCCTCAAGAAATCGCTCAGCTCGGTGATGGTCCCAACGGTCGAGCGGGGGTTGTAACCGGTCGATTTTTGGCTGATGGAAATCGAAGGTGCAAGCCCCGAAAGCATGTCCACATCGGGTTTGGGCATCTGCCCGAGAAACTGCCTTGCATAGGTCGAAAGACTCTCGAGGTAACGTCGCTGCCCCTCTGCAAAAAGCGTATCGAATGCCAACGAACTTTTGCCGCTGCCACTGACACCTGTAAAGCATACCAATTGGTTGCGGGGCAGCTCAAGGTTCACGTTCCTGAGATTGTGCTCCCGAGCACCGCGAACAACGATGGGAAGCACGTCGGCGCGTTGCTCATCCTTCAATCGACTTGAGCCCTTGGGATCCACAGACTAAAGTCCTTCCTGAGAAAACATAGCCGCATGGCGAATAGTCGCACGAAACGATGGACGCAAAAAGCGGATCAATGGACTCCCGCATGCGCTAAATAACGCTCGGCGTCCAAGGCAGCCATGCAACCGGTACCTGCCGATGTGATCGCTTGACGATAGTAATCGTCGGCCACGTCGCCCGCCGCAAAGACCCCTTCGGCGCTGGTGATGGTCCTGTAAGGCTGCGTCCAGGCGATGTAACCGTTTGCATGGGTCTGGACTTGGCCACCGAGGAACTTGGTGTTCGGTGTATGGCCGATCGCAAGGAACATTCCGGTCGCTTCGAGCGTCGAGGTCTGGTCGTTTTGAACATTTCGAATCCGCACTCCGGTCACTCCGATACGAGGATCCTCATCGCCAAGTACCTCGTCGACTACCGAGAACTTGACCAACTCGATCTTCGGATTGGAAAACGCTCGCTCTTGCATGATCTTGCTCGCACGCATCTCGCCGCGCCGCAAAATCAAATAGACCTTCGAGGCATACTTGGTCAGATAACTTGCCTCTTCAACGGCCGAGTCTCCCCCTCCGACGACCACCAACGGCTTGTTGCGAAATCGCGGAAGCGCTCCGTCGCATACCGCGCAAGCACTAACACCACGATTGCGAAACTTCTCTTCGCTCGGTATCCCTAAATAGTTCGCGCTAGCTCCCGTCGCAAGTATCACCGTGCGGGTTTGGAACGATCCGTTTTCGCTGGAGTTCAAAACCAACGGCTTCTTGGAAAAGTCGACGCTGACAATATCGTCTGTTATGACGCGCGTGCCGAAGTTCGTGGCCTGCTGACGCATCAATTCCATCAACTCCGGGCCGGTTACCGCATGAGGATGCTCCTCGACCGGGGGGTACATGTACTGACGGCTCGGGTCGATGGCCGAGTCGATGAACTCCTTGAGCCTGCCCGATGGAAACCCCGCATAGTTTTCAACTTCAGTCGTCTGAGCAAGTTGGCCCATCGGGAAGCGTCCCATGATCCGATTCTCTTCGGTCATGGCTCCCTCGAAAAGCAGTGGACGAAGGTTCGCTCGCGCCGCATAGATCGCAGCCGACCAGCCTGCCGGTCCACTCCCGATGATGATGCAATTTTCGACGTCGCTCATGAATGATGATTCTTTCAAAACGGAATGGATTAGGACACGTCCCGAGGGCGATCAACCACCCCTCGAATATCCAGTTTTTTACCATAGATGATCGGAATCCACCAGGACGAACCCC
>QWPJ01000095.1 GCA_003671195.1 Planctomycetota bacterium | reverse complement strand
TAAGGAGCAACACGGCCGCAAGCGTCGAGCTTTGCTCTTGTTCCAAGACCGACTGCAATGCATCACCGATCCGCGATTCGGTTCCAGTAGCACCAAGGACCGTCTCCCAAGCGATCTGTGCGGGGGTCTGCGGTTGGTCCTTGGCCGTCGGTGGATCGATCTGCTCGGCCTGTATCGAGGCTAAGGCCTCGTTGGACCAGAGGGATTGCCACGGGATCGTTTCGGCTCGGAGAATCGCCGTCGCCATGATTACAAATCCGCTGATGGCCGTCACGACGCCAGCTAGGATGCAATACGACAGAAACTTTTGCGAACTGCCAAGCGCTCTTCCTAACAGCGATCCGATCATCAAGACGATGCCAAGGGTCGTCAGAACCGTTCCAAACCAGGCCGTGGCTCTTAGGTAGCCCAGCAATCGTTCACGAGCTTCGAGCGAACCGCCTCTTAAGCTCGTTTCGACCGGTTTCTGGAACGATGCGACGACGCTCGGCCGCGTCCCTTGGTCAAATCGATAGACCGTCGTGTCGTGTTCCTTTTGAAGTCGCTCGAGCAAACCCGATTGGCCAAGGTACTTTTGTACAGCGGCGATACGGCTCGGTCCGCTCGAGTCGCGCCCCGGGGTTTCCTCCAAGGGCATCGTCATGCTCAAGCTTGTGTCGACCATGACGGCGACCTTCGAGGAGCGGACGTCTCGCCGTTCGCTCCGTTTCTGCAAGTCCATAAAAAAGATCAGGATGCCAAGCAGAGCCGTCAATCTGAGGATCAGCAATGCATAGCCAAGCGTTTTGGGAAGCTCATGCCAATCCTTGCGGTACCAATACACCACCCAACTGACTATGGCCGCCAAACACACCACCAAAAAGAACCAGTGATGCCACTGGTCGAGCTGCTCGAGCCGCATCCATTGGTAGTAGACGCGCACGTCCTGCTGGCCCAAAGGCCAGGCTAACGTTCGATCGATCCAACTCGGTGTGAGATCCATACTTTGGGTCCGGGTACGCTACGAACGTTTGGGCAAGTGGTACGAGGCGCTCCATGCAAGCCACTGCTCGGCCAAGAGCAATGCGACGAGTAAGCCCAGCAGGAGCATGTTCCGATTCGAAAGTCCGGCCAAGCTCACGTCGGAGACCCCTCCTAGGGCACTTCGGTAATTGAACTTCACTCCTGAGAGGTTTCTAGCCAAATCGGTGGGAGTGACGCGTTCGGTTTCCCCTTCGACTCCCGGAGTGTTCCTAGCTGAGTTTTTGATCTTCGTCTCCCCCTGGATCGACGTCCCCCACCACTCGAAGACTCCTGCGCTGCTCAAGGCCCGATTGGAGTCGCCTGAGGTCGCTTCTGGATCGACCCCAAAGTCCGCTTGGAGCGAATTTTCGCCGATATCGACCGCATTGATTTGAACGACGGGTCGGACGCCGCGAAGACTGCTCGGCGGGAGTACCAAGCGAGTCTCAGGGAGCATTTCTTGGGCCGAGAAGTCCCATCGCAGGGCGGTACCGGCAGGGCGCGAAGTCTCGGGAAGTTTGAAACTCGCCAAGTATCCGACCATCTTCAAAGCCGCCACGACGAACGTAGGATCCTGGGGCCAGTTGCTCCAGCGACGGTCCAGGGAGGTGAGGCCTATGAGCACCCGCCCTGCCCCCAACGGATAGTCGACCATCAGCGGATCGCGGTTCCTCAAACTCGCTACGGGCTTCCATAGCTTCTCGGCACCCGTAGGGGTCTTGGTATCGATTCCGACATAGCGTTCGATACGGACAAATTGGAAAGGGGAATTGCTAAGGCCCAACAGCGGAGCGAAGATCGGATGCGATTCGGCCAGCACGTCGGGTGTCGAGTCCCCCGGTTCTTTGCCGAGCTCGATCGGGCCGGTGAGCCCAAAGGGCAAAAGGGGCAACGTGTTTTCGGCACCAGGGATCGGTTTGGCCCAAGTCCCATAGTTTCGCAAGTAATCGTTCATTGCGATATCATCGCCAAACCAAATCGAAAGCCCACCACCACCCGAAACATACCGATGCAGATTGGCTAGGGCTCGCGGATCCAACCCAGGGATCGACTGAAGGATGATGCAAGCGTAATTGTCCAAGGCCACCGAATCCGAATCCCGAAGGTACTCGGGCCGTTCGCGTTGGATCAGCAAACCGGTCCTCGCGTTTCCACCCGGATCGAGCGCCGACTCGAAGAAATACGAATGCTTGCCACCTGCATCCCCATCGATCAGCAGAACGCGGATCCCTTCGGCGATATCCAGTACGCAACTGGCTTGGTTGTCGGGTCCAATCGCATCGGGGGGCAACTCGGCTTGGACCACATGCGAACCACTCTTTGGAAAGACGACTTGGACGTTCCGCGTGGTGGACTCACCCGGCTCGATCCGTTCGAAAAGGAGGGGAGGAAGTTCGGTCACAACGCCTGAAAATCGGTCCGAAGGCTTCGGGTCTGCATCGGCGCTGCTGTAGTCGACGGCCGTAACTCGGACGCTCACGTTCCGGGCCGCCGTTGTCCCTTGGTTTCGAACCGTGACGTTGACCATCGTCGGGACTCCTGCGGCGAGGACTTCTTGACGCGGTTCGATGCTCGTTATCGTAAGGTTCTCGTGGCGGGCCTCGACGCAGTCGACGAGTTGGATCTCCACCGATTCGCCTTGGATCGCCTGAAGCCGTTGGCGGATCGTGACCGGATTGCCCCAATCCTTGGACCGATAATCGCTCAACAAATACACGATCGACTTTTGGTCTTCGCTGGACTTGATCAGTCGCGAGACCACATCGAGGCTATCGAGCACGCTCGCTTCGATCGATGTCGGTTGTGTCGAGTTGATTTTTGTCAGGATTCCCGAGGGGTCTGTTGGGATGGTCTGGGCAAGCAATTCAGCGACCGAGTCGGCGCGGATTTCAGCGTTGGATTTTGCGCTTGCAGCAAACTGCACTTTGGATGCTCTGAAAACACTGAGCAAATGGTTCTGCGAGTCCTGCTTGGATACCGAGGCGATCGAAGCGATCGCGGCGAGTCCGTTTTGATACGCCGATTTGTTGTTGGCGCTATCGTGCATCGAGGCGCTATCATCGAGGATGACATAGTGATGAACGCTCGTTCGTCCCATCCATGCGAACATCTTCGAGTCGGTCAACCACTGAGCAAGCATTCCGACGAGCAACGCCATAGCCAGCATGCGAGAGGCGATCAAAAGCGCCTGCTTGAGCCACACCCAACGGCGATTTTTGCGATAGCTCTCAAGCAAAAATTCCATGGCGGCCCAAGGTGTCCGTTTGTGCCTGACCAGGTTGATCAAATGGATCAACAGCGGAACAAGGACCAGTAGGAATCCCCACGCAAGGGGTGAGTATGCGAATTGCATGGGCATCACCTCTTTCTCATGTGCGCCATGCGAGCGCTCAGGTAGGCCGACAACGCCGCGTCTACCGGTCGGCTTGTACGCACCAGTTGGTAATCGATCCGGGCGCTGGCGCAGGCGTGGCGAACCCTGTCGAGGAAACGCTGCAAGGACTCCATGTAGCCGTCCCTCAGAGCGCGCGGATTGCAGGTCAGCGAGTCGATCGATTCGAGCCCTTCGAATCGCGTCGGATCGTTGAACGGGAAGTCCAATTCGTCGTCATCCATCACGTGGAATACCAAAATGTCGTGGCCTGCGCTTCGGAGTGCGGTGAGTCCTTTGAGGGTCTCGCTTTCGCTACCGAGAAAATCCGAAGCGATGACCATCAAACTCCGCTTGGGATAGGTGTCGTTGATCTCGCGAAAAACTTTGGTCAAATCGGTTTTGTCCACCACGGGAGCTTGTTCGAGCGCCTTGTAGATCGCTTGAAGGTGGTTGCGACTCGAACGCCAAGGGAGTTTGGTCCGGATCTTTTGGTCAAATACCGTCAATCCGACCGAGTCTTGTTGGCGGAGACTCAAGTAAGCCATGCAAGCAGCGATCGTCGCAGCGTAATCGAACTTGTTGAGCGATCCACGACCATAGGACATGCTAGCCGACGCGTCGACGAGCAAGGTGCAACGCAGGTTGGTGTCTTCCTCGTACTGCTTGACGACCAACTTGTCCTGCCGGCCCCAGACCTTCCAGTCGATATGGCGAAGGTCGTCGCCCGGGACGTATTGACGGTGCTGGACAAACTCGACGGACTGACCAAAGTACGGACTGCGATGCATGCCCGAGAGAAACCCCTCGACCACATTTCGTGCCCTCAGTTCCATCGAACCGATGCGCCGGATTGCTTCAGGATGCAAATAGTTTTTGGAATCGGGCATCTTGCAGCAGTTGGTCTTGAGCAGTCGGCGTGTTTTGAATCAGTTGGTCGATGACTTTATCACTCGTCACGCCATCGCTCTCGGCGGCGAAGTTCACCACGATGCGATGCCGCAGGACCGGCTTGGCACAGAACTGGACATCGGCAGTATCCACATGGGACCTGCCCGATAAAGCCGCTTTGGCTTTGGCCCCAAGAATCAAGAACTGGACGGCGCGAGGGCCGGCGCCCCAAGCCAACTGGTCCTGGACAAAGTCGGGGACTCCCGGTTGACCGATGCGAGTCTGACGGACCAACGCCAAAGCATATCGGATCACATTTTCAGAGACCTCAATGCCTCGGATGAATTCCTGGAGCGACAGGATCTCCGAAGCGCTCAAGACCGATTGGATATCGCTCGATCCTCGACCCGTTGTCCGCTTGGCTACCTCGAACTCGTCGTCAAAAGTCGGATACGACACCCAGACTTTGAACATAAATCGGTCTTGCTGCGCTTCCGGGAGCGGATAGGTCCCCTCTTGTTCGATGGGGTTTTGCGTAGCCAAAACGAAAAAAGGATCCTGCAGGGTGTGCCTGGTTCGCCCCACCGTGATTTGACGCTCTTGCATCGCCTCAAGCAAAGCCGCCTGGGTCTTCGGAGGGGTTCGGTTGATTTCGTCGGCAAGCACCACGTTGGCAAACAGCGGGCCCTCCATGAACCGACGCTCCCGAGCTCCGGTGGTCTTGTTCTCTTCGATGATCTCCGTGCCGGTGATGTCCGCAGGCATCAAATCAGGTGTGAACTGGATTCGACTGAACGACAAATTCATCGTTCTTGCCAACGTGCTGATCATGAGCGTCTTGGCCAAGCCCGGTACACCTTCGAGCAAACAATGGCCACGAGCGAAAATGCTGATTAGCAACTGCTCGATGACCTCTTGCTGGCCGACGATCGTCTTGGAAAGTTGGGAGACGATCTGCTCGCGCGCACGCTGCAATCGCTCAAGGTCGGCTTGCGCCTGATCCGCTGAATTCATAGGAAGTCGACTTAGGTTGCCCATCAAAGAAGAAAAAAACGGCAAGCCAATTGTATCACGAACCGATCGGTTCTAGAAACGCGTTCAGTCGATTTCCGGCAAATCCATGCCATCGGCCAGATCGATAAGGGGAGGTACCGATTTGCCATAAAATTTGGTGATGTCGATCCCCTGACGCTGCTCTTCTTCCATGAGCTTCATTCTAGCTTCCAAGCGTTCGATTCGACGCTGCATCTGCGGGATCATTTCCAAGGTTTGGTTGATCGTTTCCCGCTTCGGCACGTCGGGATAACTCAGGTGCCGTTGCATGGCGGCGAAAAGAAACAGCGGTTCTTTGCGGCGGTTGGCATAGGCGATTTTGCCCTCTCGGACGCCAAATAGGATGGGGTATTCGGTTTTGGAATCGGGACCTAAATGCCGCTTTCGATACTCGACAAAATCCTCGCTACGGCCATAGATCAGATCGGCAAGGTCGACGAGGCCAAGCTGTTTTTGGACGATCATCAACCACTCTTGCCAGTCGTTGTTATAAGCCGAATCGAGGCTCATGGCTTTGAGCCCCAAATCGTACTTCAGGCGGTGGCGACAGAGCGACTCGAACTGATAGAGAAACAGTCCTTGACGATCGAACTGGGCCGAACTCTTGTAGAGCGCCTCGGCTTGCAAGACCAGGAGCGACGTCCTGAAGTCGAAGCGTCCGCTATCCTCTTCGGCCTGTCCGACCAGGAAAGCTTGGTAGGGAGTAAAGTAGTGTGCCAGCCTGCGCATGCCTTGGGAAATCGCCCCCGAGTGCTTCAACTCGCTGTTGAGAAAGTCGATCGCCATGGGGAGCTTGGTCGTTGCGAGCACCTCGTAGCGGCATTGCTGCAGTAGGTCTTGGAGCGTGAGATCCTGACCGAGCCTCTCCCAGAGAATCCTGAACAAATAAGCTTGCTCGATGTATTCTTCGCGGGGGAGCATATCGGCCATCAGATTCGTATTTCCCTTGGAATACCGCCCCAGGAACGCAAGCCCCAGCGACTCAAAGCCTCAACCATACGACTGCCCGTCGGAATCGATCGAGACGTCAAAACTTACAGGTCAGAACTTACAGTAAGATATCCGAACAACCAGGAGCCAAGATCGATGGTACCCGGAGCGAAGGCAACTTTCTGCTGAAATTACTGGAACGCTCCATTGCCCCCGAGTTTATGCCCATCACGCCACATGGCCACCATTCGGCTTTACGCTTGCGGGGCCATGATTAGCAGCTACCAATGGGAGGATTTGTTTCCGTGTGTTCGGTGTGTTCTGTGGTTAAGAAAAACGGGATAGCGACTCAAACCCGCGATGTCATTCAGCCATAAAGATCTGTTGAAGGAATCGCAGAGTTGGTGAATAAAATGGCGTATCGAGTCAACGGATTGATTCATACAGTCCACGGACTCAAGCCCTTGTTGGACTTGCTGTAGTCCGCCGCATTGTTTCGACTTCGATCGAGATGCTGCAAAGTGGTAGGATTCGAACTACCCAAAAAACATTGGGAAAACACCCAAAAGATCGGTTCCTGTCCTCTCCGCTGCAAAACCCTGGTTTTTCCAGGGTTTTTTGCATTTCTGGCCAATTGCTTTGGAGTTCTGTAGCGCCCATGCAACTCGGTGCATGGCGCCTGCGGCGTTGTATTTCGCGTCGCGCACCCCAAATCGAGTCGTTTTTCGAGTCTCGCGAGTCGTCAAATCACTGGGGTTTTGAATGTCTCAGTCTGGTACCGATCCACAGTCGTGGAGGCGGTAGGATTCGAACTAGTGGAAAAATGTTTTGAAGTGCAGGGACGGTGAGACGAGGAGCCCTAAAAAGCCTATCACACGCTCGTAGGCTCTTGGGAAGTCAAAGTCTTGGACCTATTAGCGATGGCTGCCGCAGGACCTTTCGCGACGCCTGTCCGATAGAGAAACGATGCGTGGATGTCGCGCATAAGTCATCGTTTGCTGCCAATCGCCAGCGAACCGATCCTACCACGCACTGGAATCGCTCCTGCACGGGGCGCTTTGCCATGCGACATGCTCCCTTGCACTAGCGGCCCGCCCTCAAGACCGACTCAATAAATCCTGGAAATCCCCAATTCCGCATATTCCAGAAGTCCTCAATGCAACCTATCGCACGAGACCACCTCTTACAACCTCGATGGATCGCCTGAGAGAAACCTCGGTTGAGGCATGCAACTTGATTGCGACGCTCCTAACACTAAAGTAAATTTACCGTCTCGTGGATTATGGTAAATTCCACATACTATATGTTATGGTGCCAACCCAAGCAGGAAACATCCCGATGAAACACACTGACCCAAACTTCTGGAAGTACGTTGTAGCCTACGTTTTGTTAGGTGCTGGCTCCATCCTATTGATCGGAGAGATTGTCGAATGGGGAATCATGGGCAAACGACTAGCATTAATGGGGTCGTTTGTTGCCATTTGGTTTGGAGTGTTGACGCTAATAGCTATCAAGAGATCCAAAAATCAATCCGCCAAATAAACCGATCTACATTCCCCGATAGGACGGTCTGGCTTAACAGTCGATACGCCACCGCAAATGGAAACGTAAATCGGGTAAGGATGCCCGTAACCGGGCATTCTCCCTATACCACCAATCCACTTACCCCCCCACCATCACCTTCGCCACGGCGGCCGCCTTGGCGAAATCATCTTCAGTAACCGGCAAAAAGCATCGCTCGATGCACTCGGGCAAGGCGGAGCTTAGGCGACAGCCACCGAATGACCATTTCACGCTAAACCAGAAAACAAGGGGGCAAATCTCATGGAGAGGGCCGTACCTCAGGAATCCACCAAACGAGCAGTCCGAGGCTGCGCATCTCATGAACCAACGCCCCCGTCCGGCTTTCGGCGGGAAGAGTGCTCCGAGGGGATCCGTCTGCACTTCCCGCAGCCGGATGAGCGGCCAAGGGACAGCCTGGCCAGGTGTCTCGGTATTGTGAGCCTTGGGGCGGCGGTCGCTACGGGTGTACTTGCCACGTTCGGGCACCCCCTCGGGGATCGGGTTACAGGGGCGGCGGGGGTTCTCGCGGGGGTCAGCGGCTTCTTAGGCTTGGGTACCGCATTGGATAACGAACGGCTACGATACCTAGCCGGGCAAACCATTTCATGGCTCACTATTGGCCAGGAGGAGGTGACTGCGGAAGACCGGGCCGGCCTCAGGCACAGTTGGCCGCGAGCCGCAGTCCTCGACGTGCGGGTAAACAGCGATGTCACAGGGGATGTTGAAAGTTCAAGGGTCTACTACGAAGTCTACCTTCTCTTAGCAGATGGTGCTTCACTGCGCCTGTGGTCGCGGATGACTCGGAGTGATGCCCCGTTCTTCCGGGCGACCGAGTACAATGAACCGTGCATCCGCGCCGCAACCATATGGCTGTCCACGACAATCCTTCAGATACTCGAGTTGTCGCCCGTAACAGGTAGCGAAACAGCCGTCGGTGAGTAAAATGCCCGAATCCGGTCAGGCTGACCGTTTCCGGACACCTTCCCCAAACAATTGACTCACCCCTCCACCATCACCTTCGCCACGCCAGCCGCTTTGGCAAAATCATCTTCGGTGACCAGCAAGTAACTTTGCTGAGCGATCCTTGGTGAGTTACCAAGCCAGGAGCAGACCACGTGCAGAGGGAACTCGCGTTGCAGTTCCGTTTGCCGGCTGGCCCGCATCGAGTGGAATAATCGTGGCCAACCCGAGACGCCGGCGCGGCGCAAGAATCGCGTCATTTCGGTCCGTAGATTCGAGTTCTTCCAACCCATCGCTGTGTTGGCTGCTGCACGGTACTGTGGAGCCGCGACCACGTATTCGCTTTTGTCGCCGAAGATCTCG
>QWPJ01000022.1 GCA_003671195.1 Planctomycetota bacterium | reverse complement strand
GAGTTCTCTCAAATGCCGTTTGTGCCCTTCTTGTTCTCTTTGTTTTCAAATTCGTCGTTTGGAAGGCTTTCGAGGCGGTTTGGCATGAAGATGCTCGGCTTCAGGTGGGAGTTCGAGGCGATGCTTGGGAATGTTCATCCAAGCCTTTGGACAGAAAATTCTTAACTAACTCGGGGACAGTCCCTGAGTTTTTGCAGGGACAGTCCCTGAGTCGTGATGATGTCCGATGGGCTGGCTTTCATCCGGCCGTACTAGGCCGCCGCAACGCCGACAGGATTCGGGCACGCATGGGGTGACCGCTTCGCATTGCTCAATAGGAACAAGTTCTCTCAAATGCCGTTTGTGCCCTTCTTGTCCTCCTTGTTTTCGAATTCGTCGTTTGGAAGGCTTTCGAGGCGGTTTGGCATGAAGATGATCGGCTTCAGGTGGGAGTTCGAGGCGATGCTTGGGAATGTTCATCCAAGCCTATGGACAGAAAATTCTTGAGGGCTTCTAGATCAGTTTGCTAAAATCCACGAACCGTGCCGTGTACGGTTTCCCTAGGAGTTTATGATGACAACGTTTCTTATCGCTATTTGCGTTTTCTTTATTCAAGATGAGTTGGGGACCTTTATTGGATTCTCTGAGGAAGGAATACCTCTCTTTCAGAGCGAAAAGTCATCCGACGAGCTTATTGCTGAATTAGACCTTAAAATACTCCTCGATCCGGATTCGATTATAGAAATTAGTTTAAATGGAGAGGATATCCCGAGAGAGAAATGGCCGGAAATGCTGTCCGAGAGGATGTCGCGCAAGCCTCTTTCGGAACGCAGGAACCGTAATCCTGACATTGCTGGCCAATACACGAACAAGGCTGCCGAAACCTATCGACGTATCGGTGACTACGTTGGCAACAACACGATCACAAGCCTTTTTCGTTATCACGAAGACAAGATTTTGTGGGGAATAAAAAACCAACAACTCGCACGAGAGATATTTAAGAATGCAGCATCGAAGCAGTGGGCGCTGTGCCTCGTAGCAGACGAGCTAGAAAGTGTTAACGATGAGGTTTTCAACGAAGTCAAGCAAAAGGTCGACAAGATTGAGACCGAATTAGCTGAGCGTATTGAGGAGGAACTGTCCGAATCAGATCAAATGCGGCTTCAAATGAATCTTGCAACGTTTTTTGGGCGCGTTCTAGAAACACCATTGGGTCATTCTTACTTCAGTATCACCCCAGATCAGCAAAAGGAATTTTATCAACTGCGAGTAGAGGAAGACTCGCTTCATCGTATTCCAGCTACCCCGGAAAAATATGCGGAATTCCTCAGTAAGCCCTCTGAGGAGAAATTGCTGATTTATGCAAGAAAGCTGGCTATACTCAACGAAGATCAGTTATTGCTGTATTTCAATATGCGGTCGAAAGAGAAAAAATGGGCAAGGGTCGATGAGATTTTCGCGACGTGGCCCGAGAGAGATCTGGCGCGATTTCGACAGTTTCGCAAACCGAAGTGAGAGGAATACTGGCCAAAAGCCGTCCCCAGGCATAGCAACTGGGGACAGTCCCCGAGTGTATGTCCCCGAGTGTATGTCAAAAATGTCTTGCAGCGCCACAGGGCTTGGATGCACGATGGAACGGTTGCCGTAGGCGTCCGTGCGTTTTAGCAGCGGCGTCGCATCGACTTCATCGAGCGCTCATGCGCAGCGGGCGATCCGAACTTCGCCTCGGAGCGCGCCCACGACTTCTCGACGGCTTGGGTGACGTCGGGTGTCTTGCAGGCGGTCTGGCCGTGGTCGACGGTCACTTCGCCGATTCTCTTCGCCGCCGCGAGCACGGCCTTGCGCATCGCCGAGCTCCTGCCTCCAATCGTGATCAGCGTCCGGTTCATGTCACTCTTGACGTCGTTCGGCGCAGAGTGGATCGACTTCTCGATCGATTCGATGCCACGGAGCAGTTGGTCTTCAGGGAACGACTCGTCGAGGTCCGACAGGCGGCCAAGAAGCGTCCACCCCGATGCGAGCAACGACTCATTCGAGGCGCTCATCCACTCGCGAAGTTTATTCCTCGCGTGCGGGCCTTCGGCGGCGAGCGTCGCGATGTAGAGGTTGCACATGCGCAACGGATTCTCGATCGCCCAGCGGTCGAGTTCGTCGGGCGTCATCGCCATCGGATCGGCAATCTTCATCGCAAGGTTCCGCGCGTCGACGTTGCCGGTGGCCCACAACTCTCGCGCAAGTTCGTGATCGACATCGATCTGCTTCATCAGTTTGAAGAGTTCGCCGAAGAGGACACCGAACATGGGTCCCTTGGCGCCGTGCCGCGCCCAAGTCTTGCGGGTCTGCTCGGTGCCAAGTCTCTCAAGGATGGCCATGACTTCAGAAAGCGACATGCGCGCTGCCGGAACTTTCGCAGCCGAAGACTTCGCGGCCGCCGGCTTAACAGCGACAGGCTTCGCAGCGGACTTCGAGGCCGCAGGCTTGAGAGCCTTCGCAGCGGAGGGCGGGGACGTTTTTTTCACAGGCTTTTTGATTGGTCTTTTGATTGGCTTTTTCATTGGCAGGTGACTCTCCCAGACAAGATGCTTCGATACCAATCCTATTTTAACGCAAGCTCGCGTCTAGGAAGTGGCTATTGTGCAATTATGGGGGTAGTGAGCTCATGCACGAAATCCACGAACAGCCGAGCAACCAAACAGACTGGTATGTGCTAGTTGACCAATCGGGGCTTCTCTGTGAGGCTTAGAAGATCGATGTTGCCGAGTCGCCTGCAGCGATTTTGTACCGCAGCCACGCAGATCGTATTGCCCCCTATACCTCGCAGGAGCGTTTGTTGTTGAGCTTGAATCGTGTGGCTATCTTTTTACCCGAACGGGTTACTTGAAACTTTCGAATAATGTCACAGAATCTACTGCACCAGGAACCAACAACTTCTCTGGAAATTCACCATCACTATTCACAAACGAAGATTTCCAATTAAACTTGGACTCCCTAGTCGTTGAATCCTCAACGTTCCCATTTTTTCCATAATTTTGGCGGTATACTCTAATGGAAGTCGGGACATAGCCATCTGCAATCGGCTTCCATTCTGTTTTAACCTCCGTCAAGAAACTCAATCCCTTCTTCGCGAATTTAATTTGATAATCTGAAGGATGAATGAATCTTGCAAGAACAGGCAATCCTTTCAGTTTCTTATCAAAATAAATCTGTGCGTAGCATTTATTTTTTCCCTCACCGAGACTCCATTCACCTCGAATGTACGAGTCATTACCTTGCGCCCATAGGAAGCGGTCTTCATCAAGCAGCTCAGCCCAGTACATTGAGCCTATGTTGTTTCTGTGCTCCTGTATTGCAATCTCTGTAATTGGCAACATCCATAGATCGAAACGAGGGAAGTTCCTCGCATAGGATTTTTCCGAGGACTCGTCTGACCGTACCGTTCCATAAAAGAATTTGACCTGCCCCCCATCCTCAAACTTAGTTTGCCAACTTGATATGACGTTCATGTCCTGATCAAACGTGGGGAACTTAAATCGATCGATCCTGATTTTTCTTCTCTTGAAATCCTCGAATATAGTGAAGTCTTCAAAGAGGGTTCCGCTGTAGTCAGGATGTTTCAGGCTGTCGTTAGTTTGATGGATCTGAACAAGAACTCCGAACTTTTGAAACTTTTCGCGATTCGACACTATTTCCTTTACGCAATCGTAGACATCACTTTTTGGGATATCATCGACGAACTCTTGATACGAACGAGCCGCCGTGGAATTGCAAAGAATTACCCAGATAGCAACTAACCATACCTTCAGTCTCATACGATCATCCTTATTCAATAACCTCCAAGACAGCAAAGATAGTATCGGGATTTTCATGACTATAAACCCCTATTTTTCGGCATTCCTTGATTTTGTCGTAGGATGAAGATCGATTGTTTAAATTAATCCAAAACGCGGGGACTGTCCACGGGGATTTCTTGAATACTTCCACTTTCGGGGTTTCTTTGCGTCTTTGCGTCTTTGCGTTCAAACAACCCTGCTCAGTTCTGGTGGCTGACGCACACCGGCAGTGAAGTGCCGCCCTCCGGGCTAAAACCAAACAGCCCGTTCTTTTGCAAGATCCACTAGTGCGCGGTCGTCCTCCTCACCCCCCCCGCCCCTTGCTCCCCCGGCCAAAGCCCCGGAGCAAGCGTATCGCCAAGCTATCATCTTCCCCTGCTTGGATTGGCGCTGCGTTGCATGGCCTCGTCTTCGCGCAAGGAGACATGTTTGCCGATGTTGGGAGGAACGGCGCGGTGTACAAAGAAAGTCATCGAGAAAACGAGGATGGATTTCTACTCGTGCTGCAGTGCATCGATCGGATTCAATGCCGCTTTCGATTGGATTTCAGTCGCTGTCAGTTCCCCTCTGTACAACCGAACGTCCGTAATCCTACCGCGAAAATAATCCTGAGCCCCAAAACCGATCCGGAGCGGTTCGTCGATGCTCAAGTCGTAATCCTCGCCTTTCATACCGGTCGATTCGCCCACCAACACTCCATCGATGTAAAGCTTCAACTCATTCTCGCCACGGACGGCTGCAATGTGATGCCATCCGGCACTGAGCGCGCGGTCGTGTGTGGCGTTCCGACCGGTTTCGATCGATAACACCCGACCCGAAGGTAATGTCCCGACAAACAATCGACCTTGAAAAACAGCCATCGACCAGGCCCGCCGGTACTTGACGTCCGGCGTCATGTCGACCCGGCCAAACCGCGTCCAGTTTTCGTCTCCGTCATAGCGATAGATCTCCGCTAGCGGCAACGTGCCGCCATACATCTTGCCGTTGTACACGAGCAACGGCATGGCCTCGAGTTCCTGACCCAGTTTCCCGGTATCGACCCAATCGGATTCGCCTCGGTAGCGAAACACATGCGCCTTGGGCCACTCGCTGACATACAGGTCACCCTTGTGGATGCCGAATCCGTACGTCTGGGTTGCTTCCGGGATCACACCCACGAGCTTCCAGTCCTGTCCATCGAATCGAAACACCGATCCTTCGTCATAGCTGGTCGCGTAGAGTGCATCGTTGAAAACAGTCAATGCTTCGACCCGCTTTCCGTCTGGGGTACTGCATGGTGTCCAGCGTTGACCTCCGTCGTATCGAAAGAAGCCGGCAGGTCGGTAGAGCGAACTGGCGTAGAGTTGGCCTCGAAAGACGACCAGCGACGCGACTGCTTCGGTCTCCGCGGATACCGAGCCGCAATCCTCCCACTGATCGGCCTCGGTCAGGCGATACACCTTGCCACCCAAGGCTGGGTTCTGGGACTCGGAGAGGCTCGAACCGGCAAGTCGGTATTTGGATGAGGCGGCATACAAGCTACCGTTGTACACGGCCAGGGCCGAGATCGCGTTGGCTCGATCAGGGCTCCCCATATCGGTCCATCGGTCGGCACCTTCCCAGCGAAAAACCCGTCCGGCTTGATTTTCACCTGCATGGCATGTCGAAGCGTACAGCCGTCCGTTATGCACGCAAAGGGAGAATACATAAACGGCATCTCCGAGACGACCGTGGTCGGCGAATTCGCTTTCGGCCTTGGCATGATCGATCCCGAAGTGGACCTGGCGCGCGTTCGGTTGGCTGTTGGTCACACCGCCATGGCTGTAGATCCCCAAGTGAAATCCTCGTCGCTCATTGGAATCGTAGCAACTGATCAGATCCCCGAGGGGATCCCCGAAATCGTCGTCGACCTCTGCCCACAAGGAGATCGAAAACGGTTGCTTACCGAGCTGCAGTTTGCGAGCATCTGCAACCTCCACGAAGGACTTTCGGCCATCGAAGCGGACTCCAAAGTTCTTTCCAGGCGATTTTTCTTGCGTAGAGAATTCGAGTCCGTTGGCTGTTGTCTCGAGTTTCGATAGGGACACGTCACGGGGATGATCGATCAGTGGCCAGTGCCCAACGAGTTCCGCCTCGGGAGCTTGTTGGCCGCATGCCATCGCGCTGACCCCGAGAGCGATCGACAAGAAGGTCAACCCGGCGAAAAACAGCGTGGCTCGTTCGGTTGTAGATCTTTGGACTTGTCGTTGTTCCATTGGTGCGACCAGACTGGGGCAAAGCTTTTATTGTACGGCATGAGCCCGATATCTGATGGGATAGCTAGGGCATAGCTCTGAGCCAAACCCCAATGAGGAAATCGCGGATCAAGTTTGGCCGTCAGCCGTCGGGTATTCTGTCATGAATCCAGTACGCCTGCGGCTGACTGTTAAACGCAATAGGGTTTCCCCACTAGTGTACCTGCCAATCGGCAGCTTAAGCACGCGACCCGAGAAGCCTTTTGCTTGGGAGGCAAAAAAAGACACCTTCCATGGGAAGGTGTCTAAGGGGATCTTCGCAGTCGAGCGATCCGACTGGGACTTCTATCCGACTGGGACTTCTATCCGAAGCGGATTAGAGGACCGTTTTGATGGTCTTGACCAGTCGCGAGAGGATCTTGTACGGATCGGCTTGGGAATTTGGACGACGGTCTTCGAGGTAGCCCTTGTAGCCTGAGTTGACGAAGCTGTGGGGGATACGGATCGAAGCACCGCGGTCGGCGACGCCGTAGCTGAATTTGTCGATCGATTGGGTTTCGTGCAGGCCGGTCAGTCGCAGATGGTTATCTGGGCCGTAGGCAGCGATGTGTTCGTCGCGATACTTATCGAAAGCGGCCATGAGTTTCTCGAAGAACTCCTTGCCTCCGACATCCCGGAGTTTATCGAACGAGAAGTTCGTGTGCATCCCGGAACCGTTCCAGTCGCCTCGGATCGGTTTGCAGTAGAACTCGATGTCCAGTCCGTATTTCTCGGCCAATCGGACCAGAAGGTACCGAGCGATCCACATGTCGTCTCCGGCTTTTTTGGAGCCTTTGGAGAAGATCTGGAATTCCCATTGTCCCTTGGCGACTTCTGCGTTGATTCCCTCGAGATTGATCCCTGCATCGAGGGTGATATCGATGTGTTCCTCGACGACGGTACGAGCGATATCGCCGACGTTTTTGTGGCCTACTGCGGTGTAGTAGGGGCCTTGGGGGGCTGGGTATCCGTCTTCGGGGAAGCCCAGAGGGCGGCCGTTTTCGTAGAAGAAGTACTCTTGTTCGAAGCCGATCCAAAGGTCGGCCATCTCATCGCAAGTTGAGCGGAAATTCGATGGGTGGGGCTCGCCGTTGGGGAGCATGACTTCGCAGAGGACCAGAAATCCGTTGGTGCGGGTGCTATCTGGATAGAGAGCTACTGGCTTGAGCAAGCAATCGGAGCTTCTGCCCTCGGCTTGTTGAGTCGAGCTTCCATCGAACCCCCACATGGGGAGATCTGCGACGCTCGTGGGAGCCTTGTCGACGACCTTGGTCTTGCTGCGCATGTTGGGCTCGGGTAGATACCCATCCAACCAAATGTACTCGAGTTTGAATTTTTTATCCGAAGACATTTAGCTAACTCTTCCTTCCAGAAAACAGAAAATGAGAAACGCTTCTGCACACCGCGCATCGCACAGAATCCCAAGGGACCCGGATCGGTCTACCCTTCTTCACCGGTTCTCAAATCGTGAGGATTTCGTCCAGGACGCACCACAACGAGGGACGCAATTGCTAAGCTGGTATTCAGCCATGAGCTCCATAATTTAGCGAAGGCTTGGAGAGGGGCAAGCGACCCGCGAAGTTTCTTTAATCGTAAAACAGTCAGGAATCATCGAAGCTTATGCATTCCATGCCGATTCTCTTGGGAATTCTAGCGGTTATGGCGGTATCTTACCGCTATTACAGCGCGTTTTTGGCGGCCAGTGTAGCGTCGTTGGATTCGGGGCGTAGGACCCCGGCCCACGAGCTCAATGACGGACAGAACTACCATCCGACGAATCGTTGGATCTTATTTGGCCATCATTTTGCGGCCATCAGTGGGGCCGGACCTTTGATTGGACCGGTTTTGGCGGTGCAGTTTGGTTATATGCCGGGATTGATTTGGTTGGTTATCGGGGTTTGCCTAGCGGGTGCGGTTCAGGATTTTTTGGTTTTGGCTGCGAGTGTTCGATATCGGGGCCAATCGCTTGCCAACCTTGCCAAGAGTCTTTTGGGACCGAGGCTCGGTCTTTTGACGTCGGTATCGATCTTGTTCATCGTCATCATCGCTTTGTCTGGTCTAGGGGTTGTGGTGGTCAAGGCGCTCGGAGGAGAGCGCGTCGCTTTGTATGCAGGCAGTACGATTCAGGCGGGTTCCTCGATGGTTCCGGAGGCTCAGAGTTCTGGTCCGGTGACTTATAAGGTCCCGTCTGGATCGCGGGTTTTATATCCCAACGGGACGGAGTTGGTACGAAGTGAAGCGTTTGTGATCGAGGTACCGGAGGCCGATTCGCACCCGACGACTGCGGTGCTTCGGGTGCCTGAGAAGGCTTATGAGTTGATCCGTGGGAGTTCGTGGGGAACATTCACGATCGCCTGTACGATTCCGATCGCATTGTTTGTTGGGTGGTACATGTATCGGTTTCGCAAGGGGAGGATCATCGAGGCTTCGATCATTGGAGCCGTTGCGGTGTTGTTTGCGACGGTTGCAGGCGGGTGGGTCCAGGGTTCGGCGATCGAGCCTTATTTTTTGTTTTCCCGCAACGGGATCATTTTAGCGATCTGTTTGTACGGGTTTATCGCATCGATTTTGCCTGTATGGTTGTTGCTCTGTCCTCGGGACTATCTGTCCTCATTTTTGAAGATAGGGACGATTGGACTTTTGATGCTGGGGGTATTGGTGGCCAACCCCAAGCTTCAGGCACCGGCGATCAATCCTTACTTTGCCAACGGCGGTGGGCCTTATTTCAACGGCGCGATTTTTCCGTTTGTGTTTATCTGCATCATGTGCGGGGCCGTCTCTGGATTCCATGCATTGGTATCCTCGGGGACCACGCCCAAGATGGTCGATGATGAGAAGGACATGCGGCTCATCGGTTATGGATCGATGCTGCTCGAGGGTTTGGTCGCCGTATGCGCATTGATCGCTGCGGCGTCGTTGCCGCAGGGGGATTATTGGGCGATCAACATCGATATGTCCAAGGCGCATCAGTATGCCGAGACTCTAGCCAAAATGAATGCCGACGTGGACCATCTGGACCAAATCGAAGCTCAGGTTGGCGGAGAGACACTCCGGGGCCGGACCGGTGGTGCAGTGACTTTAGCCGTCGGGATGGCTCAGATCATGACCCAGGCCTTTGGCATGTTTTCCAGCGGATCGGTCGATTCTTTGGTCAAGTACTGGTTTCACTTTGCGATCATGTTCGAGGCCTTGTTCATTTTGACGACGATCGATACAGGGACGCGAATCGCGAGGTTTTTGTTGCAGGAGTTGCTTGGGAATATCCATCCGAAGTTCCAGCGGATGGAGTGGTGGCCTGGGGTGTGGCTGAGCACCGCACTGGTGACGGTGGGTTGGGGCAGTTTGATATGGTCTGGTTCGATCGACACGATCTGGCCGATGTTTGGTATCGCCAATCAGTTGCTCGCGGCGATCGCTTTGTGTTTGCTCACGACATGGTTGTTCCGCGAGGGGCGAGGTCGCTATGCCTGGGTGACGATTTTGCCGATGCTTTTTGTGACCACGACGACTTTGACGGCCGCGGCGCAGATGCTGCAAACGCGGTTTTGGCCTGACTTGATGACCGGCCTGAAGGCGGGGAATTTCTCTCAGACGCTCCGAGGAGGGCTAAGCGGCGGGGCGATCCTTGCGCTGGTGGCCGCCTATGTGATCCTTTTGGCAAACGCGATCGCTCGTTGGGTTTCCGATAAAAACCGACCGACAAATCGTTGATTCAAGCTATACTTGGGGCTTTGGTTATCCTTCGTATTCTTTCTAGGTTCATCATGCAAAACATTCGATCGGGAGTTCGAAACGCGTTGTTGGGGCTGCTGGTTTCCAATGTTCATTGCGCAACGAGTGGGTGGCTCTGGGCTCAAGACATTGCGGCAAGCAATCCATCGCCAAGTGTGGAGACTCTCCATACCGAGATGGTCGAGAAGATCAAGCAAGAGGGGATGGATCGCTCGAAGGTCATGGAGACGATCAGTTATCTGACGGATGTATCTGGGCCGAGATTGACCGGTTCGCCCGAGACACGCCTGGCTGGTGAGTGGACCAAGAAGCGCTTGGAGGAGTACGGTTTAGAGAATGCTCAATTGGAAGCTTGGGGGCCCTTTGGTCGAGGTTGGTCTGTCCAATCCTATCGAGCCAACGTGGTGGCTCCGAATTTCTTTTCGCTGATCGCTTACCCGAAAGCTTGGACTCCGAGCACTCCGACGACGGTCCGCGGCGCACCGATCTATCTGGATGCCAACACACCCGAGGAGTTGGAGAAGTACCGTGGCAAGTTGGGAAGGGCGATTGTTTTGATCAGCCCGCCGCGTGAACTCAAGCCCTGGTTTGATCCGCCGGGAGCAAGACAGACCGATAGCGAACTATTGAATCTTGCGAATGCCGAAGTGGGAGGCTCGCGTCGGCGCAGGGCACCAGGTGCCGAGCCCGGGACACCCGCCGGCGGGGTTTCGCCAGCAGGCGCAGCGGGCTCCGCGGGCGCAGCGGGCTCCGCAGGCGCAGCGGGCTCCGCGGGCGCAGCGGGCTCCGCGGGCGCAGCGGGCTCCGCGGGTACAGCCGGGCCTAGCGGCCCGTCGCGGGGTGCTGGACCGGCGAGCTCTTTGACGACCGACAAGTGGCAATTGGCTTATGACGAAGGAGCCGCCGTGGTGCTCGAACCTGGCAGGGGGGATGGAGGTACGGTCTTTGTCGCATCGGCGACGATGCCCCGTCGGGCCGATCCTGGCCGGGAGTTACGAAGTCCTGGCGAAGGGGGGCCGATGTCGCGCGGTGCAAGGCCTTGGACGGTCGAATCGCCCCCGATTTTGCCACAGATGGTTTTAGCTGCTGAGCATTACAATCGGCTGGTTCGAATGGTGCAAAAGGGAGTAACCCCTGAACTCGAGATCGACATTGAGTCGACCTACCATGACGGGGACGCCAATTGTTTCAATATCATCGCCGAAATCCCTGGTACGGACTTGAAGGATGAAGTGGTCATGATCGGAGCGCACTTTGATTCGTGGCATTCGGGTACGGGTGCAACCGACAACGCGATCGGATGCGGGGTGATGATCGAAGCGATGCGAATACTCAAGACGATTGGAGCTTCGCCGCGTCGGACGATCCGCATCGCGCTCTGGACGGGCGAGGAGCAAGGGCTCCTGGGCTCAAGGGCTTATGTCGCCGAGCATTTCGGGACCTTGCAAACCCCACCGGCTGCCGCGCAAGGGGAGCCACGCCCTAAGCCCGTTTTGGAGTACAAGCCTCAGTACGAGAAGCTCTCGACGTACTTTAATCTCGACAATGGGGCCGGCAAGATTCGGGGGATTTACCTCCAGGGCAACGAGGCGGCTCGTCCGATTTTCCGTGCATGGCTGTCCCCCTTTGGAGACTACGGCGCATCGACGGTCACCTCTGCGAACACCGGGGGGACCGACCACCAATCGTTTACCGGTATTGGCTTGCCAGGCTTCCAATTCATCCAGGATCCTATCGAGTACGACACGCGAACGCACCATTCGAGCATGGATGTTTACGAGCGTCTGATCGAGGAGGATGCCAAGCAGTCCTCGGTGATTATCGCCTCGTTTGCTTATCATGCTGCGATGCGAGACGAGAAGATCCCTCGGCGGGCTCTTGAGGGCAACCCGACGATGCAGGCGATGCCGAAGGCAAGCAGCAGCGAGGAATCGAAGTAGATTCAACTCGCGCAAGCGACCTCGGAGAAATTGATTTTCGTTCCCTATGGAGTTTCTTTTGTCATGTTCGATTCGCGGCTTTTTCGTACGCTTTGTTTATCCTTCCTTTCGATCCCAACACTCTGGATTTTTTCGGTAAATACGATGGCCCAAGCCCCTTCGAATCCAGGTCGAGCAGAGCCCGCTGCCGAGGACCCTTATGAGTGGCTCGAAGAGGTCTTAGGGGACAAGGCGCTCGAGTGGGTCAAGGCCCGCAATGCGATTGTGCAGAATCGCATGGAGGGTGAGCCGAGTTTTGAAAAGCTCCGATCGGACCTGTTGGAAATTTTGGATTCGAATGCGAGGATCCCTTTTGTTTCCAAGCGAGGGGAGTACTACTACAACTTTTGGAGGGACAAGACCAACGAGCGCGGTTTGTGGAGGCGTACGACCCTTGAGGAGTACCGCAAGGCCGAGCCGAAATGGGAGGTGGTTTTGGATTTGGACGCTCTTGGGAAAACCGAGAACGAGAACTGGGTCTGGAAAGGCGCTTCGCTCCTGCGTCCGGATTACCAACGGGCCTTGATCACCCTTTCGCGCGGTGGAGCCGATGCGAATATCACGCGGGAATTCGATCTCAAGACACGGAGTTTCGTAGCCGATGGCTTTAAACTACCGGAGTCCAAGGGAAGTGTTTCATGGATCGACATCGACCATTTGTTTGTCTCGACCGATTTCGGCGACGCGAGCATGACCGATTCGGGGTATCCCCGAATGGCGAAGCTTTGGAAGCGGGGCACGCCGATCGAGCAGGCCAAGTTGGTTTACGAGGGGAAGCAAGAGGACATGTCGGTCGGAGCCGTACATGATGACTCCCCTGGCTTCGAAAGAAACTTCGTGACCCGCAACATCGCTTTTTACAACGACGAACTTTTTCTGGTCAAGGACTCCGGGGAGTTGGTCAAGATCGACGCGCCCAATACGGCCAGCAAGAGTGTATTCAAGCAGTACCTGCTCTTGGAGTTGCGGGAAGCTTGGACGATCGACTCGAAGACCTATCCGGCCGGTTCATTGCTGGTGAGCGATTTCGACCGTTTTCTTCGAGGCGAAAGGGCCTTTGAGGTTCTCTTTGAGCCCAGTTCCAACACGGCGTTATCGAGCGTCACGACGACCAAGGACCACGTTGTGATCAACGTGCTCGAGGATGTCAAGAATCGCCTTTATGTGCTGACACCCTCGACCACCGAGAGCCCAACTGCATGGCGACGCGAGCCGTTGGTGGGAGCACCAGCCTTTGGGACTGTCAATGTAACGGCCGTCGATTCCGACGAGTCGAATGATTACTTCATGACGTCGACTGACTACTTGACCCCGACGACGCTATCGATCGGAACGGTTGGCAAAGCGCCCGAGGAGCTCAAACGCTTACCCCATTTCTTTGACTCTGTAGGCATGCAGATCAGTCAGCACTTTGCGACAAGCAGCGACGGGACGAAGGTTCCTTATTTCATGGTCGCCAAGAAGGATTTGAATCTCGATGGAACGAATCCAACATTACTGTATGGTTACGGTGGATTTGAAATTTCGCTACAGCCGAACTACAGCGCAACGGTCGGTCGAGCTTGGTTGACTCAAGGGGGTGTCTATGTGGTAGCCAACATTCGCGGTGGAGGCGAGTATGGGCCGAGGTGGCATCAAGCGGCGCTCAAGGAGAATCGCTTGAGGGCTTATGAGGATTTTGCTGCGGTAGCCAAGGACTTGGTCGCTCGCGGGGTGACAAGCAAGCAGCGGCTTGGGATCCAAGGTGGATCCAATGGTGGGTTGCTAGTCGGGAACATGATAACGCTTTATCCAGAGCTTTTTGAAGCCGGAGTCTGCCAAGTCCCGTTGTTGGACATGAAGCGTTACAACAAGCTCTTGGCGGGTGCATCCTGGATGGCTGAGTATGGGAATCCCGATTATCCCGATCAATGGGCCTACATTCGCAAGTTCTCGCCTTATCAGAATGTCCAGCCCTCGGTTGCTTATCCGAAGGTGCTATTTACCACCTCGACACGCGACGATCGTGTGCATCCGGGTCATGCGCGCAAAATGATGGCCAAGATGGAATCGCAGGGGCATGCGGTTTGGTACTACGAGAACATTGAGGGGGGGCACGGAGGGGCAGCCAACAACAAGCAGTCGGCATTCATGCAGGCTCTTGCGTATACCTTCCTGAAGCAGGAATTGATGAAGTAGGGACGGGTCGGACTGAGCAGACTGAGCATTGGAGCAAGGACAGGAAGCGATATGTCGCAGCGTCGGGTGGTTTTGGCGATGAGTGGAGGAGTCGATTCGAGCGTCGCTGCGGGGTTGCTCCTTGAGCAAGGCTACGAGGTCGTCGGCGTATTTATGCGGCATGGCGAGCAGTCGAGTCAAGCTTGTGAGTTAGGGGATGGCAAGCCAAACCCTTTGTTGCCGATCTTGGAGGGTCGGCTCGATCACAAGCAGGGCTGCTGCAGCGCGAGCGATGCGGCCGATGCTAGGCGGGTGGCCGATAAGCTGTCGATTCCTTTTTACGCTTTGGATCTGGAGTCGGAGTTCAAGCAGATCGTCGACTACTTTGTCGACGAGTACCAGCAGGGTCGCACGCCGAACCCTTGCGTGCAGTGCAACAACTGGATCAAGTTCGGGCGATTGTTCGACTATGCCGATGCGGTCGATGCTTACTATGTCGCCACAGGGCACTATGCCAGGATGGTCCGTCCAGATACCCATGGCACGGGTGACTCCCAAGTCGCAGAGTCTGAGTGGGAGCTGCATCGTGGGTTGGACGATGACAAAGATCAAGCTTATGTGCTCACAGGGATCAAGCGTCATTTGCTGCCACGGATGCTTTTGCCAGTCGGTGGATTCCACAAATCCCAGATCCGCCAGCGAGCCGTCGAGATGGGATTGAGAGTTGCCGACAAGAAGGATTCGCAGGAGATATGTTTTGTCACTAGCGGCAAGCATGCCGAGTTCGTCAGGAATAAAAGTTCGCTAGACACATCTGGCGAGATCGTCACCTCGGATGGCAAGGTCGTGGGTCATCACCCAGGGATCGAGGGGTTTACGATCGGTCAGCGCAAGGGACTCGGGGTTGCGATGGGCTCACCGTATTATGTCACCGCGGTGGATCGGATGACGCGTCGGGTGGTCATCGGTCCGCACGAGGAGCTCGCTTGCCGAAGGCTCAAGGGGATCAAAGGCAACTGGCTCGGGGATTTTCCTGTCGGTGAGCCGACGCGCTCGCAGGTTCAGTTCCGGTACAATTCGGCCCCAAATGAAGCTTGGGTAACTCGGGACGAGCAAGGAGGTTTTGAGGTGGATTTCCTCGAGGATGTCTTTGGGGTTTCGCCTGGCCAGTTGGCGGCGGTGTTCTTGGGAAGTCGCGCGATGGGCTGTGGCTGGATTACTTAGCGGGTTTGCAGCGTTTGGCGATCGAGCAGGAGCTGCACCCCGTTTTGCCGTCGGGACTCGATCCGCAGGCTGAGCCTGATCCAGTACCGCAGTCAGGTCCGCAGCCTGTTTCGATCTGCTGGTAGATTTCCGAATTGCGAATGAAGGTTTGGTAGATCTCCGAGAGTTCGTCGAGCTTACTGTTGGTTTCTTCCGAGGGATCGCCGAGAAATTCAAAGGCGACGGACTTCCCGTCGATGCTGGAAGCTATTTCGAGCAGGGTATCTTGAGAATGATGGTCCTTGAGGAATGCTTGGCAGACCCCGACTGCATCATGGTTTAGGGATTGGAGTTTCTCCCAGAGCCAGTGATCCTGGGTATTTGCATCGCGGACCCAATTGGCCATTGAATGTTCGGCCCAGATTGAGTCGATTGTCGATTCGGAGGGTTCTTGGGTATCCGAGAGGATTTGGGCCAATTCGAGACCGAAGTCCGAGCGGCATACGATCCATTGCCCGCGTTGCAGACGACGCAGACCAGAATGAATTGTCTTAAGGTCGCCTTGGGCGACCATCCGTGCAAAAGCGTAAGAGTTCGGCAGGTTCATACGGTCACTTGAGAAACGTCGGAGGTCGACTCTGGCTTCGCATGGGAGATTCGATTCGAGGTTCGAAGGGGCCCGGAGGGCCGAATCATCCAGTATAATTCATGGGCCTGAATCCGTAAGGTGCAAGATTTTGCGCGACGCTGTCTGTCCTATGCTGTCCTATGTCGGAAACCAACTGCGAGCCTCATGCCAAGGATTACTAAAATGCAATATTCGATCGGTAAGCGAATGCGATGGTTGGTTTCGGCAGGGTTAGTGCTTTGGGTGGGGATCGGGGGAGGCTCGCGGTCGGTGATTGGGCAGGAGGATTCCGAGGTGTCCGTGATGCGGAACGTGATCTTTCAAGAGGACTTCTCGCAGGGGCAGGGGCGTTGGGAGACAACCGACGAGGGGTCTTGGGAGATATTCCACAAGGATGGGAATCCGACGTTTGGGCTCAACAAGCGGATCAGCGATTATCAGCCCAAGGTGCGCAGTCCTCACAACATTGCGTTGATCAAGGGGGTTTCGGCTGGGGATGTATCGATCACGTTTCGGGTCCGCAGCACGCTCGACACGGGCAATCACAGGGATTGCTGTGTGTTTTTTGGTTACCAAGATCCCGAGCACTTTTACTATGTGCATCTTGGGGCCAAGCCCGATCCGGCCAGCGGTCAGATCATGATTGTCAACGGTCAGCCACGTCGTCCGTTGACCGAGAACAAAAACGCGGTGCCATGGGACGATTCATGGCATCGTGTCAAATTGGTGCGCAGGTTGGAGAGCGGATTGATCCAAGTTTACTTTGACGACATGGAGCGGCCGTTGATGCAAGCGACCGACAAGACCTTTGGAGCCGGGCGGATTGGGATTGGGTCCTTTGACGACCAGAATGAGTTTGACGATTTGCAGGTCGCGTCGATCGATCCGATGCCTAAAACCAAAGCGCAGGAGAAGTCCAAGAAGGCACCCGAGCGACCAGAGCCTACGGTCAGCGATTATGTCTACGGGAGCCAATCGCCTAGGCAGCGCATGGATTTTTGGAAGGCCACGTCGGATCGTCCGACGCCGGTGGTCGTATTGATCCATGGCGGGGGTTGGAAGAACGGTGACAAAACGGGGTACGGAAACAATCCGATCAAGAAGTATTTGCAGGAGGGAATATCGGTCGCGGCGATCAATTATCGGTTGATTCAGCAAGCGATGGAGCAGGGAGTTGAGCCTCCGGTCAAGGCCCCTTTGATGGATGCGGCGCGGGCCTTGCAGACCCTTCGATCGAAGGCCAAGGAATGGAACATCGATCCGAATCGTATTGGAGCGACGGGGAGTTCGGCGGGAGCATGTACCTCGTTGTGGTTGGCATTGCATGACGACATGGCCGAGCCGAGCAGCAGCGATCCGGTGGCTCGGGAGTCGACGCGATTGGCTTGTGCGGCCGTCACAGGCGCGCAGACCTCGTTGGATCCTGTCCAGTTGCGCGATTGGATCAGCAACAGCATTTATGGGGGGCATGCGTTTGGCTTTTCAGCCCAGGGCCGCTCGCGCGAGCAGGAGTTCGAGTTGCTGCTGAAGAATCGCGAAAAGGTCCTGCCATGGATTCGCGAATATTCGCCGATCGAGTTGGTGACCAAGGACGATCCGCCCTTGTTCTTGGAGTATCCGAATCAAAAGACCAAGCCTCAGTATGGCGGGAGCGAGCCCGATCCGACGCATTCGGCGATGTATGGGATCGAGTTCCGCAAGGCTTGCCTGGCCCAAGGGGTCCGTTGCGATTTGGTTTTCCCTCTGAGCAAGGAATCGGAGTTTTCCAATTCGCAGGAGTTTCTCATCGAGCAGCTCAAGCACTAGCCCAAGCACTAGCTCAAGCACTAGAAGATAGCTTGGCATGTGCCTATGCGCTTGAGCTATTTGATCGCCCAAGAGTTTTTCTATTCGAAGGTTTTAGCGGAAGATTTTTAAGACGTTAGGTTTATGGAAACACAAGAACACAAAACAGCGCTGACCGATTGGCATGTTCAAAACGGGGCCAGGATGGCATCGTTTGCAGGGTATCAGATGCCGATCCAATACACAGGGATCGTCGCAGAGCACCTTGCGACCAGGCAAGCGGCGGGGGTTTTCGATATCTCGCACATGGGCCGGTTGCGTTTTGACGGACCTAGGGCCGATCAGTTGCTCGAGCAAGTCCTCACGCGGCGTGTGCTTGACATGCAGCCCGGTCAGGTCCGTTACTCTTTGGTATGCAACGAGTCGGGTGGGATCCTCGATGACGTCTTGGTCAGTTGTTTGGAGAGTCCGAGCGGGAAGATTTACTTTTTGTTGGTGGTCAATGCCAGCAACAAGGCCAAGATCGTGCGATGGCTGGCTCCCCATTTGGTGGACTTTCCGGATGTGGAGTTTCACGACGTGACCGAGTCGACTGCGATGATTGCCATCCAGGGTCCCAAGTCGATCGAAGTTTGTGGGAAGCTTTTTCCTGCAAGTGTCTTGGGGCTCGGATACTATCGCGCCAGGGTGACCGAGCAGATGTCCAAGCCGTGCATTGTCTCGCGGACGGGCTATACCGGAGAGGATGGATTCGAGTTGATTGTTAGGGCCGAGGATGCGTCTCGGGTTTGGGAGAATTTGCTCATGGCTGGCCGAGCCTTTGGGGTATCCCCGGTGGGGCTCGGGGCTCGGGACACCTTAAGGCTCGAGGCGGGCATGCCCCTTTATGGCCATGAGCTCGAAGAGAATATCGATCCTTACATGGCCGGATTGGGCTTTGCTTGCCAATGCAAAGACCGGAACTTTGTCGGCCGGGACATCTTGGCCGAGCGATCCAAAGAGGAGCTTGCAGTCCAGCGGGTAGGATTGGTGCTCGAGGGTCGTCGAGCGGCCAGGGAGCAATCGGCTTGTTTCGATATGGCGGGCAATCCGATTGGAACGGTAACGAGTGGGAGCTTTTCTCCGACGCTTCAAAAACCGATCGCGATGGCCTACCTTAGCCGCCACGCGGCGATCCTAGGAGCCGAGATTCAGGTCGACATCCGGGGCACGACCGCTCGGGCCTGGGTCCAGGAATTGCCATTTTACAAGCGGGCCAATACCGTTTAGATTTCTGCTTTCGGACAGATCATATTCCTCAAGGGTAGCGAGTCGATGACACTTCAACCAGAAAACTTAAAGTACCTACCATCCCACGAGTGGGTCTACGCGCCGCAGGATGGCAGCGGGATTGCGACGATTGGGATTTCTGCGTTTGCCGTCGCGGAACTCAATGACTTGGTCTACATGGCTTTGCCCAAGGTAGGCCAGCAGGTCGAGGCTGGGCAGGAGTTCGGAGAGGTCGAGAGCGTCAAGGCCGTCAGTCCGATGTACAGTCCGATCGCAGGTCAGATTGTCGAGATTCATGATGGCATCGTCGACCGTTTGGAGACCTTGAACTCCGATCCTTACGTCCAAGGATGGCTGATCAAAGTCAAGATGAGCGATCCGAGTCAACTCGATGAGTTGCTCGACTTTGCGGCTTATCAAAAGCTCTTGGCGCAGAATGGTTGATTCACGGCACGCTTATCGAGCGCCAGGGGGTTTGAATCGATGAGCACACATCTGCGGATGCTCGTCTTGGAAGATTCTCCTCGCTTGGGCCGGGAGAACATGGCCATCGATGAGCGGTTGCTCAACGGCTTAGGGTCTGGCGATTTAGATTGGCTCGAGGCCGAGGATGCCCCCCAGCGCGATCGATTGCGCGAATGGTTAAGCGTTTCGGATGGGCCACTGCTTGCCGTCCGATTTTACTCTTGGTCAGAGCCAACGTTGTCGCTCGGTCATTTCCAACGCATCGAGCAGATTGGGCAAGCCGAGGACACCAGGGAACATCCGAGCCTGAGGGATTTGGCTTGGGTCCAGCGCAAGACCGGTGGTGGGGCGATACTTCACGATCGAGAGTTGACCTACAGCATCATCGTTCCGAGTGGTACAGAGCCTCTGGCCTCGTCCAAAGGGCACAGCGAGCTTTTATACCGAGCCGTGCACCAAGGGGTCGTCGAGGGTTTAAGGGCATTGGGCTTGGATGCGAAGTTGTCGGAGTCGTGCACCTGTTCGCCGAAGGCCGCCTCGAAGTCCAACGAGCCTTTCCTTTGTTTCCATCGGCGGACGCCTGTGGATGTGGTCCTAGGGGGGGATCAGGGCCAAGACCACAAGGTGCTCGGCAGCGCTCAACGGCGAGTCAAGACCGGATTATTGCAGCACGGGAGCTTCTTAATCGAAAAATCCTTGGAGTATCGGAGTCTTCTGGGGGTTGAGGATCTCGGGGGCAGGGCTTCGCCAATGGGGGGGGATGACGGCAAATCCAATTGGGAGGATTGGTTTCAACAGCGAGTATTCTTGGCAATTGGTGGGTTATTGGGTTTGCCTGAGGATGGTTTCCGATTGAATCTGCGTGAGCGATCGGTTAGACTTTAGTTAATTGCCCGGTTGACAAAACGTGTGTTGGACAAATTCGCTCGCGTCGAAACCGCACCGAGACTTTGGATGACCAAGGTTTGGGACAAGGGACGGCCTCTCTTCTATTTATTCGAGGAAGCTTATGAAGATTTCGCTCAAGGTTCTTTCTGGAAACCATGAGGGGAAATTGATTCCGATCAAGGAGGAGAAATTCTTCATCGGACGCGGGGACGATTGCCAACTCCGACCTAAAAGTGAGTCGGTCAGCAGACGCCATTGTGCGTTGGTTCAAAAGGACGGTCGTTTGTTGCTCCTGGATCTCAAAAGCCGCAACGGGACTTTCGTCAACGACAAGCAGTTGTCGCACGAGAAGGCCAAGATCCTCAAGTCAGGAGACCACATCCGTGTCGGTCAATTGGAGTTTGAGGTGCTTATCGAAGTCGGAATCGCCAGCGCCAAGAAACCTGAGGTCCATACTGCCCAAGAGGTTGCAGAGAGGATCGTCGAACAGGCAGAGTCCAAGCTCACCGATTCCAGAGAGAGTTTCGACATCAGTTCATGGTTGCTCGAAGCCGACCAAGTCGATCGGCGCGTCGTGGATGCCGAACCCGACACGCGCAAGTTCCAGATGGATGAGACGACCCATTTGGACTCAGAGATGCTCCAGGAGATGACAGACGTCGTTCCTGAGAGTGACGCCTCGATCGGCGACAGCGGATCGGGCACGGATTCCGAAGAGACTGCGGGCAAGTCCAAACGTCCTGAGAAGAAACCCCCGATGAAACTGCCCAAGCCGACGACTGGACCTACAACCAAAAACACCAAAGATGCTGCTTCGGAAACCCTCAAGAAATACTTCGGCGGTCGATAGCTTCATCTTTGGCAGGCCCTAAACCGCGAATAGATCGATACGCGAACCAAGAAGGCAAAGAGATCATGCGAACCGACTCTTGGCCTTGGCGACTATGGCTCGTTCTGGCCGCGATGCTTCTTGCTGGGCCATGGGTCGATCGATCGATTGCCCAGCAACAAACGCTGATCCTCGATAACGGCTTGGCCATCGGGCCTGGAATCCTCAGGGCCCAAGCCCGTTTGGACAAGAAAGGGTTCGCCGGCAGCAACGAGACCCAGGCGGCCGTCCGGATCGCCGAGATCGATGACGGCCTGAGGATGACCTACGTCAGCAGCAAGCGCGTCGCGCGCGAACCGATCGAAACGCCTGAGCCCTTCAAGATCCCGATTAAGGTCAATCAGAGCGACGTGAGCAAAACCGACTTGGTCATTCAAGGAGGGCTCGGAAATGCATTTAGCGCGACTCCTTTCGACCCCTTTGGTCGACGGATCTATATGTTTCAATCCCCCAACAAGCAAATCGTCCAGGGGATTACCGAGGTCTCTCCTCAGTACGTCCGGATCCAAGGGCTCAGGGGAGATACCCTTCAGACCTCGATCACTTGGGATATGCGAGTCGCGATGTCGGCGATACCGCCAGCACAACTTCGAGAAGTGCTGCTTCGCAATGCCGATCCGAATCGGGCTCAGGACTGGCTCGACATTGTCAGTGTGTACTTGGCAGCCAAGCGGTATGTCGAGGCTCGTGAGATGTTGGTGCAAGCCATCCAACGATTCCCAGAGCTTCAGACCAGTCGGTCCGAGATCAAACGGATCGATCAGTTATTGGCTGAGCAAATGTTCGACGCGGCATTGATCTCGCAAAACGCCGGACAGTTTATGCAAGCCGAACAAATCCTGCGCGGATTTGAGGCCAACACCCTTTCGGTCGAAACGCAATTGAAAATCGAGCGCAGGCTCGAGGCCATCGCCACGGTCAAAAAGGAGTGCTCACAGATCCTCGATTCCTTGCGAGAGGATTTGTCCAAGGGAACCGATCCGTCGGTGCAACAAGAATTCGAACCGGTCCTTGAAGAGATATCGAAGCATTTGACCGAGGACACGCGAGTACGTTTTGCCGACTACACCAACTTGAGGACCGATCCGACCTTGACCCCCGACCAACGGATCGCCCTAGGCTTTTCCGGCTGGCTTTATGGAGCTGGGCTCGCAGAGCGAAACCTCTCGGTGGTCCGATCCGGATACATCGCTCGACGGATGATTTCCGAGCTGCTCGGGGCAAAGCGGAAGAATGATGCGTTGATCCAAGGGATCATGAAGCTCGAATCAGGTACACCTCGGTATGTCTCGAGGATTCTTGAAAACATGCCTCCTGCGGTCCAGACCGAGCCGACCTCGGAGGTCAAACTTCAGGTTCCCAGCTCAGAGGACCCCCAGACGTTGACCGAGCGATCGGTGCCTGGTCGGTTCCTGCTGGAAGTTCCGACCAGCCGAGAGCTCGGGGGAGGTATGGTCCGATACATGGTTCAGTTGCCCCCCGAGTACAACCCCTATCGGAGATACCCCTGTGTGCTGGCTCTGCCCAGCGAAGAGCTTCCCTTTTACGATTCGCTCGATTGGTGGACCTCGTTGAACCGCTACGATTCGCAATTGAGGTGTTTTGGGGATACTTCGCGCAACGGCTATATCGTAATTTCGCCGGAATGGAACGAGCCCAAGCAGCCGATGTACAATTACACCGAGAACGAGCATCAGCGGATACTCAGGCCTCTTCGCGATGCGATGCGGCGGTTCAATATCGACTCGGATCGTATCTTTGTCGCCGGTCATTTCATGGGTGCCGATGCGGCTTGGGACCTGGCCCTCGCACATCCGGATATGTGGGCAGGGGCGATCATCATCGGCGGGATCGCCAAGAAATACGTGATCCAATATTGGCCTAACTCCAAGTATGTACCGACTTACTTTGTCAACGGCCAATTCGATGGCGAGAACCCGATGTACTTGAACGCATCGACTTGGGACAACATGCTCGATGACCGCAAGGTCGACACAATGATCACGCTCTATACCGGTCGCGGACACGATCATTTTCAGGAGGAGCTCCCGAGAATCGTCGATTGGATGCAGGTACCGACTCGGCGAAGAAACGTTGCCCCCGATCGTTTCAACGTGGTCACAAGCCGGGCTGGGGACCGTTACTTCTGGTGGTTCGAGACGGCTCAGTTGAATCCCGAGAAGCTTGTCCATCCCCTGCTCGAGCCTGACAAATGGGACGAGTACGAGATCGAAGCGTCCTTGAACAGGGAGAACAATTCGGTCCGCATTCAGAAGGCGGCGGCCAAAGAGTACAGCATTTGGCTCAATCCAGACATGGTGGATTTCAGCAAGAAGATTACGATTGATGCCAAGGGAACAACGCGGCGATACGACATCAATGGTTCGACCCAAGTGATTCTCGAGGATGTACTCGGACGGGCTGACCGGCAGCATCCGTACTGGGCTCGACTCGATACTCCCTTGAAATAAACCAAACCGACTGAGATTGATTTTTTATGCACGATGCATCCAGCACGAATGCTCTCGATGAGGCCTGCCGCGTTCTGGTCTTGGGAGCTCATCCCGACGATGCGGAGTTTTTCGCCGGTGGGTTGCTTCATGAGCACCGAAAGCACGGGGCCAAAATCCAGCTTGTAAGTGTGACCAATGGGCAATCGGGACACCACGAAATGAGTTCCGATGCATTGGTCGCGCGGCGCAGGATCGAAGCGCGCGAGGCCGGTTCGGTGCTTGGATGCCGCTACGACTGTTGGGATTTTCCTGACGGATATCTAGAGCCAAGCCTTGCAGTCCGCGAAGCGATCATCCGCCAAATCCGGGACTTTCAACCCGATTTGGTTCTGACCCATAGGCCCTGGGATTACCATCCAGACCATCGCGCTGTAGGTCAGGCGGTCCAGGACGCCTCGTACATGGTAATGGTCCCGAAGGTCGCACCGGGCTACCCGGTACCTCGTCGCGAACCTGTCGTGGCTTACATGGTCGATCTATTCACAAGGCCTTCGCCATTCCGCGCGGACTTTACCCTCGATGCGACCGAGCACCTCGGGGGGATCCTGCGGATGCTCCAGTGCCATCGTTCCCAGTTCGCTGAGTGGATTCCATGGATCGAGCGGCTTGGACCAGCCCCGAGCGATCCAGGGGACTGGGACGTGTGGCTCAAGGAGTTCTTCCTCCAGAGGACTGCAGCAAGGACGCAGCGATTTTGGAACAAGCAATGGGGTCCTAGCCCCGGACTCGTCGAGGCTTACGAGGTCTCCGAGTATGCCGGTAAGCTATCGGCCGAGCGGCAGGCCCGATTGTTCCCGGCTTGCCGGTCGGCAGTTTAAGGTTCCGCGGATGCAAACGATTGCAGTGTTGGATTTTGAGACAGCCAACCATCAGGCCAATTCGGCTTGCCAATTGGGGATCGCGATCCTAGAGCCTTGGCGAATCGTGCGGCAGAAGAAATGGATGATACGTCCAGGCCGATTGTATTTCTCGCCCCGATGTGTGGCCGTTCATGGAATCTGCGCGAGCGATGTCCTCGATTCGCCAACTTGGGACGCGATTTGGTCGGAGGTCTACGAGTGGTTGGACGGTTCGGTGCTCGTCGCGCACAACGCTGGTTTTGATGCCAACGTGCTCATGTCGACTTGCATGCACTACGAACTTGCGATTCCACCGATGGACGTCCTGTGCACGCGATTGTTAGCCAAGCGAGCATGGCCTCAACTGCGATCGCATTCGCTCGCATCGATGGCAGAGCATTTGGCCATCGAGTTTAAGCATCACGATGCGCTCGAGGACGCCAAGGCCTCTGCAGCGATCCTTATCCAAGCGGCTATGGATTCTGGGGCTGGGAGTCTTGAGCAACTCGAGGAACAATTCGGATTGGTTCGAGGTCGGGTCTGGAGCGATCGGGTCCGGCACCCAAGGACCGTCCGTCGCTCTCGCATCGAGAAGGTCGAGGAGAGTCCAACGCGGGTAGAGCCACGGCGATTTCGCCGCGACGGTGGACCTTTGGAAACCGACCCCATGCGTCGGGGGCGTCGGATTGCCGACGAAATCTTGACGCAATGCAAAGGGGATTTACCGATGCAGGGCAAGCACTTGGTTTTGGTAGGAACCCTGTTGGGTTTGGACCGAGAGGATTCGGCAGCATTTTTAAGTCAGTTGGGGGCCAAAGTGCAAACGGACATCAATTTGCAGACCCACTATGTGATACAAGGGAACCTTCAGGAGACCGATAGCCAGTCGGACCCAACAGGGAGCTTGGCGGGATTTGCCCAAGCTCTTGCGGGGATGACAGCCCGTCGAGAGCGGGACATCCAGGACCGGCGTTCCGAGGGCCAATCGTTGACGATACTATCGCAGAGGCAATTGCTGGCGATGCTTCCATCGGGGATACAAGCAGCAAGGGGCGAGGAACCTTGATCGAGAATGAAAGGCGCGCGGGGCGGGGGATAAATTAATGGAAGAACAAGGATCGAAGGCCGCTAGAGGGGTGCTTGGGATAGGGACCGACATCATCGAGTGCGAGCGGATTGCTGGAATGGAGCACAAGCATGGCGAGGAGTTTTTGAGCCGTGTCTTTACAGCCAGGGAAATCGCCTATTGCACAGACCGCAAGATGTCTGAGTTGCATTATGCGGGGCGCTGGGCGGCCAAGGAGGCGGTTTTGAAGGTCTTAGGTACCGGTTGGTCCCGAGGAATCCAGTGGACAGATGTCGAGGTGGTGAATTTGCCTTCTGGAGCACCCTCGGTGATCTTATGGAACCGAGCGTTGGAAATCGCTAAGGAGCTTGGGATCACCAAAGTCGAGGTATCGATTTCCCACTGCAAGGCATACGCGGTGGCATTCGCAGTCGGCTTGGGCTGATCCTGGCCGGTATCAAACGGCCAAGTTGTTTTGGCTCACAGGTTACCACGAACCATCCGCTGCGAATCGTAGCCATCCGCTGCCAAGCGGTGGGCAGCGGCGCGAGAAACGCCTCCACCGTCTGGCGACAGGTGGCTACGGGCTAGGAATGCGAATCGTAGCCATCCGCTGCCAAGCGGTGGACAGCGGCGCGAGAAACGCCTCCACCGTCTGGCGACAGGTGGCTACGGGCTAGGAATCCGAATCGTAGCCATCCGCTGCCAAGCGGTGGACGGCGGCGCGAGTAACGCCTCCATCGTCTGTTGACCCGTAGCCGGTGCCTCGGTGTATCATACAAGTCAGATTCGTAGGGCAAGGGGTTGAGATTCAGCAATCCTCTTTCTAAGAACCTATCCGCGACAAACAGCCAAGCAGCCGGAGACTTGCTATGCGAACTGAGACGACCGAGCGAAACTTTTGCGTACCCGCACTCGTGGCAATCCTGGCGATTTGTCTATCGACGGACCGGACGCTCAGCGATGAACCGACTCGGGCCAAGTCGCTCCAGACTCCTTCTCGACCCAACGTCATCGTGTTCCTTGCCGATGATCTTGGTTATGGGGACGTCGGTAGCTATGGTGCCAAGTCGATTCCGACCCCGAACATCGATCGCCTCGCCTCGGAGGGAATCCGATTTACCAGTGGCTATTGCTCCGCCTCGACCTGCACACCAACGCGTTACTCGCTGCTCACGGGCCGCTACGCCTTTCGACAAAAAGGGACCGGTGTGGCTCCCCCGAACAGCCCCTCGATCATCCCAGCCGGAACCACGACCGTGGCTAGCTTGCTCAAATCCGCTGGCTACAACACCGCGGTCATCGGCAAATGGCACCTTGGGCTCGGGGGCCCAAAGGGTCCTGATTGGAACGGTACCTTACGACCAGGACCAATGGACTTTGGATTCGATCACTGCTTGCTCATGCCTACGACCAACGACCGGGTTCCCCAAGTCTTTGTCAATGACGATCGGGTCCTGGGGCTCGATCCAGCAGATCCACTCTGGGTCGGTGATACCAAGCCCAGCGAGGATCACCCCACGGGTGTCACCCATCGGGACCAACTGAAAATGAACTGGTCGCACGGACACAACGCGACGATCCATAACGGTGTCAGTCGGATCGGATTCTATACAGGGGGCCATCAAGCTCGCTTTCGCGATGAAGACCTCTCGGACCACTGGGTTCGAGAAGCGAATCAGTGGATTCGAGATCATCGCGAAAGTCCGTTCTTTTTGTACTTCTGTTCGCATGCGATCCATGTCCCTCGTATCGTTCACGAACGATTCGCGGGTGCAACCGCCCACGGTCCTCGCGGAGATGCGATCGTCGAATTGGATTGGTCTTTGGGGGAATTGATCAAGACGCTCAAGGAATGCAATCTCGACGAAAACACGTTGGTCTTGTTGTGCAGTGATAATGGTCCAGTTCTCGACGACGGTTACGAAGACCGTGCGATCGAGGCGCTCGGAGACCATGACCCAAATGGACCTTTCAAAGGGGGTAAATACAACGTCTTTGAAGGTGGAGTCCGGACTCCGATGATCGCACGCTGGCCTGCCAAAATCACCCCGCGCGTCAGCGATGAAGTGATCTGTACGGTCGATTACCCTCGAACCCTCGCTGCTCTTGCCGGTGCGGTGGTTCCCGAGAACGCTTGTGGTGACAGTGTCGATCTGAGCTCGTTGCTCCTGGATCCTTCTGCCAAGGGGCGGAGCCATTTGGTGGTGCAGGACAACGGTCAATCTGGCAGTTTCGGCTACCGCGAGGGGCGATGGAAGCTGATTCGATCGGATTCAGGAAGGGCAAGCAACCTGGAACTAAGGCTAACTCCGACGAAGTTACCGAAGTACCAATTGTTTGATTTGGATGCAGACCCGGGTGAGACAACCAACTTGGTCGATTCCCATCCCAAGATCGCCGAGCAGATGGTCCAAGGGCTCCAAAAGGCGATTGAGTGAAAGAGTAAATCGCGAAGAAGAAGAAAAAGAAAAAGAAGAAGAAGAAGAAGAATTAAACGCAAAGTCGCAAAGGCGCAAAGACGCAAAGGGAATACAGGAGAGGGGAATGCAGGAGAAGGGAATGCAGGAGAAGGGAATGCAGGAGAAGGGAATGCAGGAGAAGGGAATGCAGGAGAAGGGATTGCAGGAGAGGGGAAGAGTCAAGGGCAAGAGCTCTAAGGGTACTGACGGTCATTTTTTCAAGATTACAT
>QWPJ01000027.1 GCA_003671195.1 Planctomycetota bacterium | reverse complement strand
GGGTCGAGATCCGCAAGACCTTGGGTGATGAACGCGGTGCAGGAGCCCAAGTCCATAACGATCGGACGAGCGCCTCGGTCGCTCCAGAGCCACATCGCATCGATCAGCTCGGATTGCTTGGCCAACGCCGAGTCGGGGAATCCCTTGGAGGAAAACGCTTGTCCGCAACAGCGCCCAATGGCGTCTTTGGGGATGTGCAGGGCGACACCCGCACGATCGGCGACGCACACGAGTGCGGCCGAGGTGCCGTGCATCATGCGTGACATGCAGGTGGGCCAGTAGACCAGATCGCATTCATCGAATTTGGACAACAAGGATTTGTCGATCGACTCGTTTTGCCCTTCGAGCCCTTGATGCCACTGAGGGAACCCGGAGAAGACCGACGAGAGCCCCTTGGTCAGCCCCTGCATGGCTTTGGCACCCATGATCGAGGAGGCGGTGCGTCCGAGCATCAAGCTTGCACCGACGGCACGTTCGGCCAAGCCGAACGAGGAGGCCAACTGCGAGGCGATCTTTTTCGAGCCTGGTGTGTTGGTCTCTTTGCGGAGTTGTTTGATCAAATCTCCGGTGTTGATAGCCACCGGGCAGTCCAGCGCGCAGAGCCCGTCGGTCGCACAGGATTGCTTGCCTGCAAACTCGTAATCGATATCGAGTTGTTTGGCCAGCTCGGTGCGGCCTTGGGCGATGAGTCGCTGTCGAGCCCGCCGCAGAACGATCCGCTGCCGAGGCGAGAGGGTAAAGTCGCGGCTCGGGCACCTGGGCTCACAAGCTCCGCATTCGACGCACTTGTCGACGACGTCTTCAACGATCGGTAGATCCTTGATGTTCTCTAAGTGCAGCTTGGGCTTGGTCGTCAGAATCACATCGGGATTGAGAAGTCCGTCGGGATCGACAGCGTTCTTGAGCCGTCGCATGAGTTCGACCGCATGGGTTCCCCACTCGGTCTGAACAAAGGGGGCCATGTTCCGGCCGGTTCCATGTTCGGATTTCAGCGCTCCGTCGAATCGATGGACGACCAAATCGACCATGTCATCGATCAGCCGAGCGTACTTGTCGGTGTCCTGAGGGCTGGCCATGGGCTGAGAGATCACGAAATGCAAGTTGCCATCTTTCGCATGCCCGAAGATGATTCCGTTGGCGTATTGATGCTTGCGAAACATCTCTTGGAGTGCAAGGATCGCATCGGCGAGTCGAGGAAGAGGGAAGGTGATGTCCTCGAGGATCGCCGCTTCGCCTCGTGCTCGCATGGCCGCGACGGCCGGATACATCCCTTTGCGCAGCTTCCAGAGATTGGCTTGTTCTTTTTTGTTCTGAGTAAAGGCGATCGGACTCAGGGGCTTGAGGTGGGGCTGGCAGCGGGTGCGGAAGTTTTCGAGCTTGTGCGCTAGGGCATCCTTATCGGCCGCTTGAAACTCGAAGAGCAATCCCATGAGCTTCTCGTGTTCGGAGAGCCTCAGGGGCAGTTCAGCCGGGGTGCCTTCGAGATTGCGGATCGATTCTAGGCTGGCGCGATCCATGAACTCGACCGCGTCGGCTTGGATCCCGATCAATTCGGGGATGATATCGCAGGCGCTATGGGCGTCTGCGAAGAAGCCCAATGCGGTGGCTTTCTCGGGTAGATCCGGCAGGGTCTTGAGCACCGCTTGGCTGATGAAGGCCAGGGTCCCTTCAGCTCCGATCAGCAGGTGGCTGAGGATATCGAGGGGTTCTTGGTAATCGACAAACGCGTTGAGCGAATATCCGACGGTGTTTTTCTGTTGGTACTTGAGCCGAATCTTGTCGAGCAATTCCGGATCGTCGAGGATCGCTTGGCGGATCGCTGTAAGTTCGGTGCAAAGGTGCGGCTTCTCGGTTCGAAATCGGGACGCTTCGTCCGCGCGGCTCGTATCCCAAAGGGACCCGTCGGGCAGGATAAACCGGATCGATTCGAGGGTATGGTAGGCGTTGTGGACCACACCGCAGCACATGCCGCTGGAGTTGTTCGAAAGCATGCCGCCGATCATGGCCGAGTTGATGCTCGACGGATCGGGACCGATCTTGCGCCCAAACGATTTTAAGTGCGCATTGACGAGTCCGCCGATGGCACCGGGTTGCACCCGGACCGATTGACCCGCATCGACCGGCTCGATCGAACGCCAGTGCCTGCCGATATCGACGAGCCAGCCATCGGTTACCGATTGACCAGAGAGGCTGGTCCCACCGGCACGAAAGCAAACGGGGATCCGTTTGATTTTCGAGGCCGCCAGGATCGCTTGGACCTCTTGCTCGTCTCTAGGCTGCAGGATCGCTTGGGGGATCAGCAGGTACGGACCTGCATCATTGGCAAAGGCATAGCGTTGCCATGCCTCGGTGAGTATGTCCGAACAGGGCCGATCGAGATTCATAAGGCTTTAGCGATCGAAGAGCTTTTTGATCGAGTGTAGGGTCGCAGCGCGGCCGGCTCGGGCGATCGAGGTCGTCAGCGGAATTTCTTTCGGGCACACTGCAACGCAGTTTTGGGCGTTGCCGCAAGCTTGGATCCCACCGGTTCCGGTGAGGGTCTCGAGCCGTTCTTTTTGAAGGTTCTTTCCGACCGGATGCGAATTGAAGAGCATCGCTTGGGAGATCGCATGCGGGCCGATGAACTCGGCATCGTAGGCTTGCTTCTTGCGAGCATCAAAGGCTTCGTCGGTCTCTCCGGCGTGCCGGATGACCTCGACCTTGTTGAACTGCGGACAGGCTTCAAGGCAGCATCCACAGCTCATGCACTGGCTGAGCGGATAGTTTTGCTCTTGGTCTTCACGAGGGATTCGAGGTCCTGCACCCATGTCGAAGTAGCTGTCGACAGGAACCCAGGCTTGGACGCGTTTGAGGGAGTGGAACAGACGCGAGCGGTCGATCATCAAGTCCCGAACCACCGGGAACTTGGTCATCGGCTGAAGCTGGATCTCTTCGGGGTTGTCTTCGAGGAGTCGGTCGACGAGCGCCGAGCAGCTTTGTCGAACTCGGCCGTTGATGACCATCGTGCACGATCCGCAGACTTCTTCGAGGCAACCGCAGTCCCAAGCGACTGGGGAGACTTTTTTGCCGTCGAAGGTCGTTGCTTGTGCAGCGATTTTTTGCAGGACGCTGATGACGTTCATGTCCGGTTCATAATCGACTTGGTGCCGTTCCCAATAGGGAGGGGTGCCTGGACCATCTTGTCGCAGGACTCGCACATTGATCTTGGAAGGCCTTCTAGCTGGGCTAAGTTCTGGACCTGGAGCAATCATGGTTTACCTTTCGGGGGCGATGGATGGATCGAGTACGGTAGTTGAATTGTGTAGGTTAATTGGACCGGATAGAAATCGGATCGATGCCGGTGGGTCGATGGGGCCGTTGATCAATGGGGTAGGGGAGGGGCTAGACCGAGCCTGCAAGCTGCTTGGCAGCGGCGGGCTTGCTCGGGGCCGATTCCTCTTTGGTGCGGCTGCGTTGCTTCCATACCTCTTCGATGACTTCGCCGCCGACGAGACCGTAGAGTCTGGGCCGTGGTTTCATGAGTCGTGTATCGATATCTTCAAAGACCAAATCGGGTTCCTGACCTTTCCAGGAGCAGACCGAGGACTTCAGGAACTTGTTGGTGTTCTCTTCGAAGGCATCGCACCATTTTTCGGCTTCGAGCCTGCGCTCGGTCGGGTCGGTCGCCTGAAGGCTTGGCATGCAGAAGTCGGGTTTGAAGTGAGCTCCTCGGGATTCGTCCCGCATCAGTGCGCCCTTGAGGATGCACTGGGCGATGGGGATCATGTCCTGGAGGGACTTGGTGAAGATGACGTTTTGGTTGGTCCAGTTGCCCGTATCGGCTAGCGAACATCGCTGCGATCGCTCGACCATTGCCGAAACCTTTTCGTAAGCTTCGGTCAGTTGGTTGTTGTACCGGACGACCGTTGCGGTTCGGGTCATGATGTCGCCGAGTTCTTGGTGGAGCAAGTAAGGATTCTCTCCGGCGCCCGAGGCGTTCGAGAGAAGCTTTTTGTGCCTTGCGGTGTGCTCGCCGACGGCTCTTTCGAAAATGCTCTTGGGAAGGTCGGCGGCGGCCTTGTTGCTCTTCATCCAGTTGACGATTCCCGGTCCGACAAAGAGCCCGGAGAAGATGCAACTCAGGAGGGAGTTTGCGCCCAAGCGGTTCGCGCCGTGGTATTGGTAATCGCATTCTCCGATCGCATAGAGGCCAGGGACATTGGTCGACTGGTTGCGGGGCGAGCCGGGCAACAATCCACCTTCGCCGTTGGCTTCGTAGTCGACCCAAAGTCCACCCATGCTGTAGTGGACGGCCGGGAAGATCTTCATGGGCTCTTCGCGAGGATCGACACCTTGGAATTTCTCGTAGATTTCCAGGATGCCACCGAGCTTGCGATCCAACTCATGGCGTGGGATATGGGTCAAGTCTAGGTAGACGCACATGCGGGTAGGATCGACCGAAAGGCCTTCGTTGACGCAGATGTTGAAGATCTCTCGGGTGGCGATATCGCGTGGCACGAGGTTCCCGTACTTCGGAAAGCGCTCTTCGAGGAAGAAGTAGCGTTCCGATGCAGGGATTTGTTTCGGAGCGCGGGTGTCGTTGGGTTTGCGCGGCACCCAAACGCGGCCCCCTTCGCCCCGTGCCGATTCGCTCATCAGACGCAGCTTGTCGGCCCCTGGAATGGCCGTCGGGTGGACTTGGATGAACTCTCCATTGCCGTACTTGGCACCCGCTTGGAAGCATCGGCTCGCGGCGCTGCCTGTGCAAAAGACCGACATCGTCGATCGTCCATAGACCAGTCCGCAACCACCCGTAGCGACGACGACCGCATCGGCTGCGAAGGATCGAATCTCCATCGACACCATGTCCTGGGCGACCGCACCGACGCATCGGCCGTTGTCGTCGAGGATCGGGCCTAGGAAGTCCCAGAACTCGTACTTCTTGACCAACCCTTCGACTTCCCATCGTCGGACTTGTTCGTCCAGAGCGTACAGCAATTGCTGACCGGTCGTCGCGCCGGCAAACGCGGTCCGCTTGTAGAGGGTTCCACCGAAACGCCGACGGTCGATGTAGCCTTCGGGGGTACGGTTGAAGGTCACGCCTAGGCGATCCATCAGGTCGATAACCTTGGGTGCCCAGTAGGCCATCTCTTTGACCGGTGGTTGATTCTGAAGGAAGTCACCCCCGTAGATCGTATCGTCGAAGTGATTCCATTCCGTGTCTCCTTGCTGACGCGTCTGGTCATTGACGCTGTTGATGCCCCCCTGAGCGCATACGCTGTGGGAACGCTTGACCGGTGTCAAACTGAGCAGATCGACTGCGACCCCCAACTCTGCGAGTTTCATCGTCGCCGAGAGCCCAGCCAACCCGCCACCGACAACCAACACTCGATTGTTCGCCATTTTTTTCTTCCTGCTGATCTATCTGACCGATGGAATGTTTGAAATGCTTTTGAAACCAGTTTGAGCCCAACCCTAAGGTTTACTTGGGCTCGTTTGCCGAAACGGTCCCGTTATGGGATGGATCCGAAGAGCCGGTATGATGACCGTCGGAGCGTTTGTGCTCGTTGGGTTGGATCATGTGCCCGTCGACTCGAACCTTGTACATTTGATCTTCGATGGCTTTGGCCGTTGCTGGGTCGGTTCGGCTCACGGCGGCCAAGGAGCTCAGACCGGCGAGTCCCAGCAGGACCCCGAAGATCGAGCAGGCGACCGAAGCGCGTTTTTGAGCCGAAGGAGACACCCAAACCCCCCAGGTGATCCCTGCAGTCCAGATGCCGTTGGCCAAATGGAACACGCATGCAAGAACACCCACGAGGTAGAACAGCGGCCAGACAAAGCCCAGACTCTTCATCGCCTCGGCCAGCGAACTGGCTGCATTATAAGGACGGAATTGGGCCATTCCTAAAGGCTCAACAAACCCCAGCCACCAGTCCCAGTGGAACCAACCGTGAAGATGCAGCACATGGGTAAAGATGAAGGCGAAGGCTATATAGCCCGTCATCCGTTGGGCCCAATACCTCTTATTGCTAGTAAAGCGGTAGTTCCTCAAGTTCGATTGACCGCTCCGAGCGATCCAAACTCCGACGATCGCATGGAAGAGGATCGGCAAGAAAATAAACGTCCATTCGATCACAGGCAAAAACGGAAGGCTGTGGATCGCAAAGACGGCATTCTGAAAAACTGCCGGACCTCCGTTGAGGCTCGAATTGGTGACCAAGTGGACGCACATGTAAGCGCCAACGGGCACGAGTCCGCTCAAGGAGTGGAGTCGCCGAATAATAAAGTCGTGCTTTTTAAGGAATCCCGAGAGGGACCCACTTTGGGAGGGGGCCGAAGGAGGGGGAACGTTCATGCTGAGGTATTTTCTGCGGCTTTAACGGTGTCGATCGCAGGCGAGCCGCCGGTCAAGTGCACTGGACCGACGGTTTTGGGTCGAGTTTTCCGGCATCGGAATCCCCAAAAAGCCTACCTAAATGTACTGTAGAGGATACTGGACAATTAACCAACTACCAAGCCTTCGGGACTGCTATAACCCCTACAAACTAGGAACTCGTGCGTCACAGACCCACCTAAACCCACCTAATACGTCCAATCGGCACCCGTTTTGAGTGGCCCCTCCGATTTCGTTCAGTTTTTTGTGATTTCGTTGACATTAACGACGATAACGAACTATACTCGGAACCGGATTGCCCGGGCTGCCCTGCGGGCCCTGCCAATCCCTTACCGTAACCTTCGGAATTCTCCTCGTTTTCGTTTCTTGGACTCCCAGCCAGCGGTTGACTCATGACAAGACTCGGCCAAATCTTCACTCTGTTGCTCCTGATCCTGAGCGTCGCGTTCTTCGTCGCCTCGGTGGTCGTCAATGCTAGCCATAAGGATCTGAGGACCCAAGTCGCCGATTTCCAATCGCGGCAAAAGTCCCTTGAGACGACCATCGACGAGCTGAAAAAAGCCGCCGAGGTCAACAAGACCCTCTTGGCTCAAGAGCAAGTCGCCCGACGCGTTTCGCTCGCGGCTCTTCAAACCCAACTCGATACCGAGCGGGAAAAGAACCAACAAGCCAACACGCAACTGAACGACTTGAACTCGAAAAATACACAAGCGACTCAAAGTCTAGCGCAGACCCTGGCCGAGCTTAAACGCATCACCAGCGAAAACGATCTGCTCAAGCAAGAGATCGACAAGATCATCACCGATCGCAACGGACAACGTCGCACGGTCATCAGCCTGACCGACGAACTCAACACGCTCAAGAGCAAGAAGATCGACCTCGACGCGGAAATCAAAAACCTTCGCGAACAATCGACCCTGTTCCAAGCACTCGCCGATACCCGCGGTGCTGCCCTGGCTGCCGCCGGTGTGAAAGATCCCGAAGATGTTCCTCCCAGCGATCTCAAAGGCGTAGTCCTAGCCGTCGGCCAAGACCAATCGGTCGAAGTCTCCGTCGGACGAGACGATGGACTCCGAGCAGGTCACCAACTCGATATCTTCCGCAATGGCTCCTACCTCGGCCGAATCGAAATCCGAACCATCGCCGATGACAAAGCGGTCGGAAAGATCCTTCCAACGTACCGTAAAGGCTTCATCCAAGCAGGCGATCGAGTCGCCTCGAAGGTCTACTAAGTTCTTCCACCGAGTCTTTCTTCTTCTGCTGAACTGAACATGTCCAAGCAACCGATCTCGATCTACACGATGATGATCATCCTGGCCAACATTTTCATGTTGCTGGCATGTATTTTTATGGCGATCGAATACTTCGGCCGTTGGGGTGGTCCTTCCTCTCCCAAGGCTCCTAACGTGCAATGGATGCAATCACAAACCAAGGATTCGGTAGCTTAGGTCCCCTCGCCGCTTGCCTATTGATCTGCCTAATGATCTGGCTCTTGATCTGGCAACCCGGCGCTTGGCTCCTTCGCACTCTTTCTCGGCGTAAGCTATCTCTGAGTAACATCGTTGTTGGTGGCTTGTTAGCCTTGATCAGCCTCGGTGAGAACTCTTGCGCCGTTGCTGCTGGACCTGCTGCTGCTGCTGGACCAATCGCGGCCGGACCGGGTCGCAAGATCCGGCATGTGCTCTTCTACGACGGCCAACCCCGCGAGTTCTCGGTCTACCTTCCTGCCGCGTGCAACAGCGACGAACAAGCCAACGGATTTCCCGTCGTCTTTGCCTTCCACGGCGTGATGATGAACGGCGAGACCATGGCCAAAATGACCCTTCTGCACGAACTCGGGAACCGATGCAACTTCATCGTCGTGTACCCCGATGGCGATGGGCATGGGATCCTGCGAACCTGGAACTCCGGTGGCCGCTCGGGCCGTCTCGAGAGGATCGCCGAAGACGATGTCGGATTTGTTCGATGCGTCATCGGACAACTTCAAAATCGCTATAGCATCGATCCGAAACGGATCCACGCGACCGGTTTTTCCAACGGCGCGATGCTCTGCTACCGCTTGGCGGTCGAAGCCCCCGAAGTCTTCGCGTCGATCGCGCCGATCGCCGGAACACTGGCCGTACCGGTGCGCAACGCCTCGCGCTTTGTCCCGACGCTCCACATCCACGGCACCGAGGACAAAGTGGTGGCTTGGGATGGTCCGAATCTGAAAACTCCCAAGAACCTGGAGTTCCTAAGCGTCCCGCAAACGCTCGAGACCTGGAAGAAACTCCTCTCGGCTTCCGGCACCCATGTTGCCGAAAACCCAATGCTCGTCTGCCGCGCCGAGAAATGGCCAGATCGCAAAGCCGACGGCACGAGGATCGAAGTCCAACGCTTTGGGCTCGACCCAGAGTCGGACGTTCCTGACCTGCAGTTCGTTCGCGTCATCGGCGGCGGACACACTTGGCCCGGCGGCGAGAATCGCGAATGGGTCGTCGGAAATACCTCCGAGGAATTCAACGCCAACGAGATGATGTGGGACTTCTTCCAAAACCACCCACTCCCCTGACTGATCGGACTGATCGGACTGATCGGACTGATCGGACTGATCGGACTGATCCGGTAGACTCCATCAGGTGCCAGGCTCCCGTTGCCGCTGCCTCGGTTTGCTAGCGTTCCAGGGGTTTCCATCAGGTGCCAGGCACCTGTTGCCGCTGCCTCAGTTTGCTAGCGTTCCAGGGGTTTCCATCAGGTGCCAGGCACCCGTTGCCGCTGGCTCCGTCCGATCCGTCTGATCCTACCCATACAATACCAGTCGAAAAATCGGCATTGCCTCAAACCCTCCATCTCCACTAAACTCCCGCTTCGATCCAGTTTTTCTAGTTC
>QWPJ01000242.1 GCA_003671195.1 Planctomycetota bacterium | reverse complement strand
TGTCGACCCTTTTGGCAATGTTTACCATTGACCCGCCGATGGCCGATTGCCCGGAAAATCCTGGGAAATAGCGGCCTTAGGCTTCCTCCAAATTTCATCCTTGTGGATTGACTCCTATGCAAGTGGTTGCTGATCGATCGAGTTCCCGGTGGTATGCCAAGTTCGCAGACGTGTGGATCCCTATGGCCTGTCTGTTTTGGACCATCGCTGCGGCAGGATCGATCCTGGGCCAATCGGCCCCCTACGATGTCTATCCCGAAGCCGCCCCGCCGTACTATCGCGTACGGCTCGAACCCTCAAGTTCCCCTGGCGAGCTCTCCTTCGGAGCCAACTTTACCATCTGGATTCCCCCCGAGGCTCAAACGCTTCGAGGGCTGATCGTCCACCAGCATGGATGCGGGGAGGGCTCGTGCAAGTCGGGGCTCAGCGGTGCGTACGACCTTCACTGGCAAGCTCTAGCTAAAAAACATCGCTGCGCGCTTGTGGCGCCCGCCTATGAACAACCCGAAAAAGCCGATTGTCAGTTGTGGTGCGACCCTCGCAAAGGGTCAGCAAAAGCCTTCCTCAAAGCGCTCGAGATGCTAGGCGAGAAATCAGGCCACCGGGAACTCGCTGGCCTGCCCTGGGCTCTCTGGGGCCACAGCGGGGGAGGACACTGGTGTGGCGGTATGGCGATGCTCTATCCGGAAAGGACCCTGGCGGCTTGGCTGCGCTCGGGGGTCCCTTTGGTCGAACCGGTCGCATCGAAAGGGAACATCCAGAACTACTCGCTCAACGACCGAATATTGACGGTCCCCTTGATGTGCAATGTGGGGACCAAGGAAGGCGTTAGCGTCCAGGACGAACGCTTCGGATCGGTCTGGCCAGCGAATCTCGAGTTTTTCAACAACCTCCGATCCCGCGGGGGACTCATCGCCACCTCCGTCGATCCGTTATCGAGCCACGAATGCGGAAACCAACGGTACCTAGCGATCCCCTGGCTCGATGAATGCCTTTCCCAGCGATTGCCAGCCGAATTCGGAGAACCTGTCCGTCCGATGAATGCAAGCCAAGCGTGGTTGGCGTCGCACGGCAGCGACTCGAATACCGAATTGGATCCCAACAACGCTTCGGCCGACGCCTTGAAGTGGTCATGGTTGCCTAACGAGAGAATCGCCAAACTCTGGTCGCAGTACAACAAAGACACCCTTGTGGTCGACGAGACGCTCCCCCCGGCACCGGATCTGGCAATCCTCCAGGGAGATACGATCTCCTGGACCTGCGATGCCGATCTCGAGAGCGGACTGGCCTATTTTGTCATCGAACGCGATGGCAAGCAGATCGCGCAGGTTCCTCAGAAGAGCAACAACCCCTTCGGTCGACCGGTTTTCCAAGGCCTCCAGTACAGCGATACTCCACCCTTGCCCTTGGCGCAAATGCTCTATCGCGACGCAACGTTCCTCTCCGATGGAGCCCCAAACGAACCTCAGAAAATCAGCGAACCCCAGAAAATCACCGTCCATAGCGTCAATACCGTCGGACGTGCCTCGGCAAAGACGGCCGTGACGATCCGACCTGCCATCAAGCCTTAATCTATGCCCCCTTAATCGATGCCCAAGGAATCCCCCCTCGATGCGAGCCAGCCATCCGAGTTTTGACGCTTTGCGATTTCGAGTTGCCGGTTTGCGAGTTGCCAGTTTGCGGGCGATCCTCCTCGAAGTGTCCCTCATCGGATTGCTCACCAGTCTGGCATGGATCACCGCCGAGTCTCCAGTCCTGGGCGATGAATTCGAATTCTTCGAGAGCAAGATACGCCCGGCGCTGCATACCCACTGTTTAGAATGCCACCACCAGAGCAAGAAAGGGGGTGGCTTGGCCCTCGATTCCCGAGCAGGCTGGCAAATAGGAGGTGATTCTGGACCGTCGGTCGATCTTAAAACACCTCAAAACAGCTTGCTCCTGCGGGTCCTTAAGCATCTCGAACCGGGCCTGGAAATGCCCTCGAAGGCGCCGAAGCTCACCCAGGAAACAATCGATCTTTTTGAATATTGGATTGCCAGGGGCGCTGCCGACCCTCGCACCGAGCCTGAAGCCCTGGAGTCTCTCCGCGCGAGAAATTGGGAGGAGCTCTACGAGGAACGCTCAAAGTGGTGGGCATTTAAGCCCATCAAGAGCCCGGAAAACCGAGAGCCGCCCAGCGAAGCTTCGAGCCTATCGACCACAGAGGCGATCGATCATTGGATCGACCAAGGGCTCGCGAAGGCCGACATCGTGCCGAGCGAACCTGCCGACGCGCACACGCTCCTGCGTCGACTGAGCTATCAACTCCGAGGCTTGCCACCGAGCATCGAGGAAATCGAGCGTTTCGTTCCCAAACTCCTCGACCCATCGACCCACGACGAAGCATGGCAAGCGGCCCTCGATGCGATGCTCGAGACGCCCGAATACGCCGAACACTGGGCTCGGCATTGGATGGATACGGTGCGCTACGCAGAGACCCACGGATCCGAAGACGATGCGTACCTGCCCTTCGCGTACCGATACCGCGATTATCTGATCCGTGCGTTCGCCAACGATCTATCGATTCAAAGACTCATTCAAGAGCATTTGGCCGGCGATCTGATCGAACCGAGATGGAATGATGTCCTGGATTGCAACGAATCGCTCATCGGCCTTTGTTTCTACCGACTCGTCGAGTTCAATCAAACGCCCCTGGACGTCAAGCGAGAAGAGATCGCGGTGATCGACAACCAAATCGACACCATCGGTAAAGCGTTCCAAGGCTTGACCATTTCCTGCGCGCGTTGCCATGACCACAAGTTCGACCCAATATCCGATGAAGACTTTTATTCGCTTTACGGAATTCTTCGCAGCACACGCTCTGCCATGATCCCTATCGACCGACTCGATCCTTTCGTATCCAAGGACTCTGAGCTCAAGAACCTTCAAAAGCTCATGACGCACAAGCTCATCGAATCATGGATCGCATCGACCTCCTCGTGGGACCTGGAAATTCTCGAAGCACTTGGCTGGGTCGAATCTCGGATTGAGCCCGGTCAGAAATGGGATCAGATCAAGGATGCAGTCGGCAACGATCACGCTTGGCGAAGCGCGATCGCGCGCTGGAAATCCAACCCAAAGGACTCCGCACTTGCCGACTGGATCGAGGTCCTTGCTGCCGATCCCCAATCACAGGGCGAACTCAAAGAGCGGATAAAAAACAAGCTTGCTCGGCCCGCATGGAATGGAAGTCAACTACCGCCCCAGAGCAAAATCTTGTTCGATTTAACCGATTTAACCGATTTAACCGATGGTCGGATCGAGCCATGGAGGGTCCACGGAGCCGGGCTTGCTCCCTATGCGATTGGGCTCCCTTCGCCTGATAAACCGATCCCCGATCTAGCTTGGTCGGTCCTCGGGAAAGCCGATCTCCCGTTGACCCGCTTGCAAGAGCCCGGGTACCACAGCAATCTGCTGACGGATCGGGCATCGGGGAGTCTGAGGTCCCCTGATTTCCAGATCGATTCAGATTCGATCTCCCTGTGGTGCCATGGAACCGACCAGGCAAGGGCTCGCTTGGTCATCGAGAACTTCCAAGGCGATTCGTTGCTGTTCGACACGTTAAACCCAAGCTTGAAATCCAACGCTTATCAATGGGTAACCATGCGAATAAGGCCTCAGTGGAAGGGGCTTCGCGCGCACATCGAACTGCTAACGCGTGACGCGAAACCTTATCTGGGGGTCACCAAGGACCCGAGCGTATTGGAACGCTCCGACGGCCGATCGAGTTTTGGACTAGGGATAGTCCTTGCTCATGGAGCCAACGAGAAACCCTCTGCTCCGAGCCCCATTCCTAGGAGTCTTCTCGATTCATTCCTGGCCGATGGCTCCTTGCCAGAAACGTGGATTCGCTCGACCGCTTCGGTGACCCGTGCATCCCTCGAACGGCTCTCGTCAGGAACCTATACGATCGAGGATCTTCGCTGGGTCAATGCATTGATCGACGAGAATCTGTTGCGTTTGGAGCCAGCGATTGCTGCCGAAATCTCCTCTCTAAGCCAGCAGTATCGAAACGCCGAATCCTCGATACCCGCTCCGCGCTGGGTGCCAGGGGTCGTCGAAGACCGCATGCCGATCGACCAAGAATGGCTCCCTCGGGGAGATCACAAGAGCCCAGGACAGCCCGCCGCAAGACGCTATCTGCAGGTCCTCGGATCGGACCCCAAAGCTTACAAGGATTCCGAAAGCGGACGACTGACACTGGCCTTGGAGATTGCAAACCCCACGAACCCATTGACGGCCAGGGTGTATGTCAACCGAGTTTGGTGTTGGCTCTTCGGAGAGGGGCTCGTTCGGACCGTCGATAACTTCGGACGGATGGGTCAGGAGCCGAGCCATCCGGAGCTTTTGGATCGCTTAGCGAGCGACTTTCTCCGCGAGGGTTGGTCGACCAAGCGATTGATTCGGGCGATCGTCACAACGCGGGTTTGGAGACGCTCGAGTATTCCAACGGCCTCGGCAAGCCAGAATGACCCAGCGAATCGGTTGGTCTCACACTCCCACTTGCGTCGTCTCGAAGCCGAATCGATTCGTGACACCCTCCTGTCGGTCGCAGGCAATTTGCGGCGTCCAGATCAAGGGCTTGGAACACGAAATTACTACAAGTCCGTGCTTGAGCCCAACAAGCAATCACCACCTGGACCGATCGACGGGGATTCACGCCGATCGATCTATCTGGAGGTACGGCGCAATTTCCCCGATGAATTCCTAGCGGCTTTCGATTTCCCCAAACCGACCTCGACCGTAGGCAAGCGCTACACCACCCATGGCCCCCTTCAGAGCTTGATGCTCCTGAACGACCCTTTTGTCTTGCAGCAGGCAAGACTCTGGAGTCAAGGTACCCAGGAACTGGATCCAACGGATCGCATCGGAGCGATGTACATGCGTCTGCTGAGCAGGCCTCCATCGGATACCGAGGTCGATTCGGCTCTTGCATTGATCCGCGACGTGCAGCAATCGGCTGATGGCAAGGCGGCCGATGGCAAAGAAGCATGGTCCATTTTGGCTCATGCGATGTTCAACTTCAAGGAAGCTTGGTTCGTACGATGACTAACTCCAACGATGCCCATAGAGCCACGACATCGAGCACCAGAACCCGAAGGGAGTGGATCCGGCAAACCGGATTGGGTCTAGGCTGGTTGGCAGGCGCCGCGCGAGGGGTCGAAGTCCAAGCCAAGGATGGGCTCCATTTCCCGGCCAAAGCCCAAAGGGTGATCTTCCTTTTCATGGATGGTGGGCCATCGCAGGTCGACACATGGGATCCAAAGCCGGAGTTGAGCAAACGCCATGGAGAAGTCTTCCCGGCGTCGATCGATGCGACGCAGTTCGATCAAAATGGCAAGTGCCTTGGGAGCCCGTTCTCGTTCTCGAAATACGGGGAGTCGGGAATGGAGATCAGCGAGCTGTTTCCAAACCTATCGCGCCATGCCGATCAACTGTGTGTTGTTCGATCGATGCAAAGCGAATTTGCCGAACACTCCCAAGCTTGCATGTTCCTGCATACGGGGTTTGCAGCGCAAGGCCGACCGTCGATGGGGGCTTGGCTCGGCTACGGCTTGGGGTCCGAGAACCAACAGCTACCTAGCTACATCGTCGTCCATGGTGGGTTGCTACCGATCGGTGGCCCGGAGAACTTCTCGAATGCCTTCTTGCCTGCAGTCCATCAAGGTGCGATCTTCGACACCTTCAGCGGAGGCGAGATTGTGCGAAACATCCAGCCCTCGAGACCGGTCCAAGAGCAGAAAGCGCTTCTGAAGTACCTGCGAGGCGAGGATCTGCGATTCCTCCAAGGATACGATTCGACAACCGCTGGTTATCAACTCATCGAGTCCTCGATCCGCAACGACCAGACTGCAAACGCGATGCAAAGCTCCGTACCGGAATTGGTCCAGTTTTCCGACGAGACCAAGGAGACCCTGACGCGTTACGGAGTCGATTCGCCCGACCCGTTGATGGCCCAGTACGCCAAGGAATGCTTGCTGGCTCGACGGCTTGTCGAGCGGGGGGTTCGGTTCGTTGAAGTCACGTGTGTCAAAGGCGTCCGCTTTATCGCACCCTGGGACGATCACGACAACCTTCAAGCCGGTCATCGCAAGAACGCCAAGGTCGTCGATCAACCGATTGCAGCGCTGCTGGATGACTTAAAATCCCGTGGGCTTTTGGAATCCACGTTGGTGATCTGCGCCGGCGAATTCGGACGCACTCCCTTTGCACAAGGTGGCAATGGTCGAGACCACAATCCTCAAGGTTTTAGTATATGGATGGCAGGAGGAGGCATCCGGGGAGGTCACTGGCATGGGGCTACCGACGAATTCGGATACCGAGCCGTGGAGAACATCGTATCGATTTACGATTTGCAAGCAACGGTCTTGCGCTTGATGGGGATCGATCACGAGAGGTTGACCTACCGCTGGGGCGGCAGGGACTACCGACTGACCGATGTGCATGGAAGGGTCGTCCAGGAGTGCATGCTCTAACCTGGACTTGGCCGAAAACATCGCCTAGCCAGGAAGTTTGAAATCAGGGTCGGCAATCGCTCGAATCAGCTCCGAGAGGTTCGAATAGACCAGCAAAAGCGACTGCCAGTTTTGCTGGGAAACCGACACTGAATTCTTGGACTCGTTGGATTGAACGCCCTCGACCACATCTCCAATCCCTCGATGAATGAACTCCAAAAGCTCTGCAAGTTGCGCGGCTTGACTAGGACTCAGTCGGTCGGGAATCACCGGTGGATACTCAAGGCCCTGAGCGGGAGACACTTCGACGAACAGGCTGGAGTCTACCTCAAAATCGCGATCGCTTTGGCGTTCGACCAAGCCGCTCTCGTCGACCAAATGCGTTTCATTGAGCCGAGAGCGGATTTGCTGCTGATCGCCAAAAAGCAGGATGCTTCGACCGACAAGAATCAGATCGCCGAAGCGTAGGATTTTCAATTGGCAATTCTGACCGTTGACTTTGGTACCGTTGGTGCTGTCCAAATCGGTCAAAACAAGGTGTTGGTTGTCGAGAAGTATTTTGCAGTGGTAACGGCTAATGCGTTCGTCGTTGAGTTGAATCGTATTGCCTTCTTCGCGGCCGATAGAAATCGGGGGGGATAAGTCACCGAAGACTTTCCCACGGTCGGCCCCTTGGACGACTCGCAAGGTTAATTTCGACATGTTTTCGTCACTCCGCGGCGGCGGATTTTATTCCGGCCAAACTTCTTTTCCGGGCAGGCCTCTATACCTACCCGGATCATTTCTCAGGTTCGATGCTATTCGCTGGCTAACATCAAGAAAATACAAAGCCCTTGATGCTTCGGACAGCCACGATCAAGACGTCGCTAGTGTAGCACATAGGATAGTCGGTTTTGGCTGGAGTGGAGAAACCGACCCTCAAGATTTCCTCGAACGCAGGGATCAACCAAGTTCCTCGATACCAGGGGTATAAGGAGCGAATCGCGACTGAGCGGCAACCACCTCGGGCCGACGTGTTTGGGTCGCAAGTCCAGCTTGAGTCAGGGTCGAGTCGAGTACGTCTTGAGCCTTCGAAGCAATCAAGTCCCGTTTGACCGAGCCGAGGTTTGCAAGCGCCGGAGTACTGGTGATCGGACCGTCGTAGGCACTTCCGCTGAGGATCTTAGCGAATCGGGCATTGTCGATTATTCCGACGGCGCCCGCGACAAGCTTGTGCGACTCTTTGCAGTCGCTGATCTCAGGAATTTCGCTCGCATCGGCGATATTCAATCCACCGATTCGGCCCGCCGGGAAACTTTCCAATTGCTCCCAAGTTCCTTTGCCGACGGTCCAGTGAAAGGTGTCGATGAGCATCCCGACGGACTTCGACGGGCAGGCTTGAATCAAAGCCAATGCGCCATTGACGTCCTGAATGAACTGGTACTGAAACGATTCGCGGGCTTCGGAAAAGGTGGAAAAATGAAGGGCCAAGAGGACATTGTTGGCCTCGAAGATGCCTGCGAGTCGTTCGATCCGCGATTTGATCCACTCGAAGTATTGCGGGAACGGAGCCCGATTGGTCGCAGAGGGAATCGCCAGGAATCCAGCCCGGGCTTTGACCATCCCGGCGACTTTGACGACTTGTTCGACGAGTTTCAACGACTGCTCGAAGTCCTTGTCGTCTGCATCGAGATTGCAAGGGACATCGAAGCCCGATACGCGCATCGAGGAGCTCGTCAGGAATCGAGCCGCCCGATCGAAATCGGTCCGTGCGGTCCTAACTTGCAAGTCGACTGCGTCGATATCCAGACCTTGAAACCCGTAGGTCATGGCCAGCTCGATCAGATCGCTTTGGCGACCGGAGATCCCCAGAGAGGAAGCATTGAGATTCTTGTACATCGAACGAAAACTCCTTGACTGTGTATTCCTAGTGTTTTCCGGTCGAAAATGAGATGGAACACCCCATTTTCAAACCGAAAATAAATCCTCCGAGCAGAACTCGGAACCCCTACTTTTTAGGGTCGACCCCATCTAAATGGGGGGGTCCAAGTATCCCACAAAAGGGGGGGAGGCATCAAGCCGAAACTCGAGCGATCGAGTGACTTGATGTCGCAACACCCGGTTGATGGGATAAGTCCCGAGTCCACCAAAGCGGCACCAACATGGGTCGCTATGAAAAAAGAATGATCACGATGCCACACGGTGCGTTGCCGAAAGCAGGCTACAAACCGGCCTCGGCGCATCGAGATGTTTAAAACCTTATTCCCCGCCGTGGGGCGGGGAAACCGATTTCTAATGGTTGGGTCGACGATGTCGAGCTCGGCTACCCGAGGAGTTCTTCTGATGGTTAGCGACGTTCGATTCGATGACCGCACCGATCGTTTCTGTCCAAGAAGGAACCTTGCCGTGTTTTGGCCGACTTTCGGAAGAATCCTCAGAGCGTTCCGAATCATTGGGGTCGTCGAATTCGTCGAAGGAATCCTCGGAACGTTCCTTCGCGGGTCCTTCAACGTCTAGTTGTGAATCCGAGTTGCGGCGACCGCGTCGCTTGGGCCTTCTTTCTCTTGAGGAGGAAGACTCCTGGGAATCTCGGTTCCGATCGCTTCGCGATGAATCGTTGGACTCTTCTGGTTGGTCATTGAACAACCCTTGGTCTTCGCGATCCAGATCGATCGGATCGGAGTCCGAAACGATGCCTTGGGCGAATCCGGAGTGCTCTTTGCGTCGGTCGGAGTCACTGCGCAAGTTGCGATCGCGTCGATCGCCATCTCGGCGATCAGCATCTCGGCGATCAGCATCTCGGCGATCAGCATCTCGGCGATCAGCATCTCGGCGATCACCATCACGTCGATCACTGGCG